>NZ_JADKMA010000018.1 GCF_017676365.1 Streptomyces oryzae | reverse complement strand
GGGTCACATGAGAATGTGACCCCGGGCCCTCTCGCCGTAACCTCGCCTCGGCATCCGCCCGCGCTGCGCGTCCCCGGCCGGTTCAGTCGCCCCGCTGCTCGTCGTCCCTGACGACCTCGCCCTGGACGACCTTGCCGTCCGGCCGGTGCATCCGTACCTGCTGTTCGGCCGTGCGCGCCTGCTGGTAGGCGTCGCCGAGGGTGCCTGGCGGGAAACCGCTGCGGCGGTCCAGGGAGCGCTGTACAGAGCCGCGCAGCAGCTTCGCCGTCGGCGGGAAGAGGCACAGCAGCGCGGCGGCGTCCGTGACCAGCCCGGGGATCATCAGCAGCAGCCCGCCGAGCATCGCCGTCCCGTTGCCTCCCCGGGGCTCGGTGGCGGGCTTGTCACCCTGCTCACCGCCCCCGCGGGGCTGCTGCTGGGCCCGCTGCACCGTATCGGCGAGGTTGCGCCAGGCCCGGCGGCCGGCCCGCTTGATCACCGCGGCTCCGAGTACGAAGCCACCCGCCAGCACGAGGAAGACCGTCAGCCCTCCCGTCGCCTGGCCGAGCAGCGTCAGCAGCCAGATCTCCAGCACCGCCCACGCCGCGACGGCCAGCGGCAGCAGCGTCCGGCCCTTCGACCGGGGCGGCCGGGGCGGAGGCTTCCCGCCGGAGCGGGCCCCGGCTCCCTGCCCCGGGCCGCCGTCTGCACCGCCCGAGTCCTGTCCTCGCGGCTCGTACGGGAAAGGTGCGCGCGTCGTCATTCTTCCAGTGTGCCTGGTGGCGCGTAGGCCCGGGATCAGCTGCCCTGCCGGCCTTCTGCGCCGCTCTCCGGCCGGTTCTCGCCGCGGCCGAGCACCTTCTTGACCCGGTCCTCGACGCCCCAGGCGGCGATCCGCCACAGCGCCTCGGCCATGATGTCCCGGCTCATCTTGGAGTCGCCGCGCTCCCGCTCGACGAAGGTGATCGGGACCTCCACCACGTGGTACCCGGCGTGCACGGTGCGCCGGGTGAGGTCGACCTGGAAGCAGTAGCCCTGGGAGGCGATGGTGTCCAGGCCGATGCCCTCCAGCGTCTCCTTGCGGAAGGCGCGGAAGCCGGCCGTCACATCGCGTACGTCGACGTCCAGCAGCAGCCTGGAGTAGGTGCTGGCGCCGCGCGAGAGGAACTCCCGGGACTTGGGCCAGTTGACGATCCGGCCGCCCGGCACCCAGCGCGAGCCGATCACCAGGTCGGCGCCGCCCAGCGCGGTCAGCAGCCGGGGCAGCTCCTCGGGCGGGTGGGAGCCGTCGGCGTCCATCTCGATCAGCACGCCGTAGCCGTTGTCGATGCCCCAGCGGAAACCCGCCAGATACGCAGCGCCGAGGCCTTCCTTGCCCTTGCGGTGCAGGACGTGGACGTGGTCGTCCTCGGCGGCGATCTCGTCGGCGATCTTTCCGGTGCCGTCCGGGCTGTTGTCGTCGGCGACCAGGATGTGCACCTCGGGCACCGCCTCGCGCACCCGGGAGACGACGGGCTGGAGGTTGTCGGCCTCGTTGTAGGTCGGGATGATGACCAGGGCCGTTCCGAGCGGGCCGTACCGCCGCTGTCCGCCGTCCGTCACTGGTGCTGCCCCTCCGTTTGAGCCTGTCGGTCTTGCTCGTCGGTGCCGTCCCCGTGGTCGGCGGCGTCCGGCGCCCGGGTTTCCGTATGGCCATCCGTACGGAAACCGCCCCTCCTGCGGTTCAAAAACAATCCTCCGGCGCAGGCGAGCGCCCCCACGATAGCGATCATCCATTCGGGAGCCGCACCGACGCGGTCGGCAAGGGTGATCTGGTCCCGCAGCGGGAGCTTCCCGGTGAGCACGTCCTGGGTGAACTCGTCCGTACGCTGCTGGACGGTGCCGTCGGGCGCGACGATGGCGCTGATGCCGCTCGTCGCGGCGGTCACCACGGCGCGCCCGTGCTCGACGGCGCGCAGCTTGGACATCGCCAGCTGCTGCTCGGGCTGGCCGGTCCGCCCGTAGGTGGCGTTGTTGGTCTGGACGACGAGCGCACGCGCGCCGTCGTTGACGGTGTCCCGGGGGATCTCGTCGTAGGCGACCTCGAAGCAGATGACATCGCCGAGGCGGGCGGGGCCGGTCTGGAGGACGCCGGTGTGGTCGCCGGGGTAGAAGTCGCGGGGCACCTGCTGGAGGCGGGTGATCACCTTGCTGAGCTGGTCGCGGAAGGGGACGTACTCGCCGAACGGGACCGGGTGCTGCTTGGTGTAGGAGGCGCCGGGGCCCTTCTTCGGGTCCCAGACGATGCCCTGGTTCTCGACGTAGCCCTGCTTGGTGGGGTGGTCGACGAGGGCGCCGACCAGTACGGGGACGCCGACGGCCTTGACGGCCTTGTCGATCCGGTCGCCCGCCTCGGGCCACTTGTAGGGATCGAGGTCGGAGGAGTTCTCCGGCCAGATCACCAGATCCGGCTTGGGCTCCTTGCCCTTCTTGATCCGGTCGGCCAGATCGAGGGTGGCCTCGACGTGGTTGTTGAGGATCTGCATCGGGCGGCCGAGGAAGTGCATCCCCGGCTGCTGGACGTTGCCCTGCACCACGGCGATGCGCACGGTGTCCGCCGCCTTGGTCGGCACCGGCACCGCGAACCCGGCGGCCGTGATCGCCCCGGCGAGCGCGAGGGCGCCGAACCCGGTGGCGTACGCCCGGGTGGTGCGCGCCGCATCGGAGCGCAGCCGCCAGGCGGTCAGCGCGACGGCGGCCAGCAGCGTGCCGGTGAGGGCGACCGCGAAGGACACCAGCGGGGCACCGCCGAGCGCGGCCAGCGGGGTGTAGGGCGAGCTGGTGTTGGCGAAGGCGAGGCGTCCCCAGGAGAAACCGCCGAACGGCAGCCGGTCGCGCAGGAATTCCTCGGTCAGCCACAGACAGGCACCCCACAGCGGCCAGAGGGGCAGCCGTGAGGTGACGGCGAGTCCCGCACCGAGCCCGAGCACGAACAGGCCCTGGAGGAAGGCGAGTCCGATGGTGGCGTCCCAGCCGACGACGTGCAGCCACTTGAGCAGTACGACGAAGAAGGGCCAGCCGAACGCGAATCCGAGCCAGGCGCCCTGAGAGCCGGTCCGGCCACGGGTGAGCAGGCTCAGCGCGGCGACGGCGAGCAGCGAGAGCGGCCAGATCCCGTACGGCGGGAAGGCGAACGCGAGGGCGACACCGCTGAGCGCGGCGAGGCCGGTGCGGCGTGCTTCGCGCCGGGCCAGCGCTGCCAGCCGGCGCATCCGGCCGGGGCGTCGGGCGCCTGGGGCCGCCGACTGCCCGGCGCGCGAAGGGACGTTACTGCGCGTGTCGGCACTGCTCGTGTCGGCACCGTCCGTTTCGGGCCGGTCTTTGTCGACACTGTCCGTGTCGGGGCTCTCCGGGTCGGCACTGCGCGTGGCCGCGCTGTCGGTGGCCGCGCTGTTCGCGGGCGCGGGCGCGCCCGGCGCGCTGCGCCGCGCGGCGGGTGCGGCCTTCCGCTCCCGGGAGCCGTCCGGGGCGGACGCGGAGGTGGTGTCGGGGCCCGATGCCAAGGTCGCGGCCTTCCTAGCAGGTCGTGCGATGCAGGTCGTGCGATGGTGTGTGCCGACGGTACAACGCGTGGGCCCCGACGCGGGGCGCGGGACCGTAAAGCGGCGGGAAAGCGCGGGGCGGCAGACATGCAGCGTGTCTGCCGCGTTGCGGTGGGTGATGTGTCGCCCCGCCTACAGCCCGGCCGGGCCCGGCCGGGCTGTGAGCCGCATCGTTCGGGTCGGGTTGCGCAATGCGCCACAGAGCTCGGGTGGTTCGGTCGGCTTGCGACGGACCCACCGTCGTGGTCACTCGCGCAGTTCCGCGCGCCCCTGGGGGTGGCCCGCGTCGCGCTGGCTCGCCCCTGGAGGGTGGCCCCGCGTCGCGTTGGTGGTGGGGGGAAGCCCCGGAGGGGATGCGGTCCGGGTCAATCTCCCGGACAGGGACCCGGCGCCCTTCGGGCCGACCTGGGACCCGCTGGCTGCGGATCGTCCGAAAGCCGTTGTCTACTGAGCGTCCGGGCCCCGTCCCGGGTCGCACCCGCCGACCGGCGGAAACCATCTGTCCCCGTGCCGCGGGCGCTGGACCTGGCTCGCAGTGGTGGTGCGCCGGTGCGGTACACCACCCCGTGGCCCAGCGGGGTTCGACGACAGCGCGGAAGCTCCCCGGTCGGACGTCCTGTGGTGGACGCGGCCGAACCTACCGGGCTTCGGGCAATCATTGTCAACAGCCTGGTCACCTGGGGTGTTTCGGCGAAATGCCTGGTCAGTGCGGACAAGGCGGCGTCAGGGCGACGGAGACAGGGGGTCTCGTTCGGCCGTATCGCGATCTCCTACGTCACTCGTCCGGCCGTGCGTAGACCGTACGTCCGCCCACCACCGTCCGCAGGCAGACCGGGACTTGACCGCCCGGCGTCAGGTCGGGCAGGCCCGGGGTGCCGGACCGGGGATCGGTGGACCAGTTGGCGACCCGGGTGTCGGGGGCCTGCACGACCAGCGGCCCGGTGCGCCACAGCGCGTAGTCGGCGGGTGCGCCGGGGACCAGCACCCCGGCGTCGTCGCGGCCGAGCGCGCGCCAGCCGCCCCTGGTGTGCGCGGTGAACGCGCCGCGGACGGAGATCCGGTGCCCGGGAGTGTGGTGGAATGCGGCAGCGCGGATGGCCTCCCATGGCCCGAGCGGGGTGACGGGGCTGTCGGAGCCGAGCGCGAGCGGGACACCGGCCCGCAGCAGAGCCGCGTACGGGTTGAGGGTGGCCGCGCGTTCGGAGCCCAGGCGGCGCGCGTACATTCCGTCCGCGCCGCCCCAGGCAGCGTCGAACCCGGGCTGTACGGAAGCGGTGAGGGCGAGGTCGGCGAAGTCGGCGATGGTGCGCTCGGTGAGCATCTCGGCGTGCTCGACACGGTGCCGGGCCGCCCGGACGCGGGCGAGGCCGACGGTCCCGGCGGCGCGGCGCACCCCCTCGGTGACCGCCTGGAGGGCGCCGTCGCCGATGGCGTGGAATCCGGCCTGCATCCCCGCCTCGGTGCACGCCGCGACATGCGCCGCGATCGCCTCGGCGTCCACCAGCGCGCTCCCGCTGGTGTGCGGCGCGTCCGCATAGGGGGCGCACAGATGCGCCGTGTGGGAGCCGAGGGAGCCGTCCGCGAACAGGTCGCCGGCGGCGCCGACGACGCCGAGCTCGCCGATACGGGCGGCATCCTTCGCCGAGGTGACCAGTTCCGCCCAGTAGCCGTGCACGCGGGGGCCCGGCTCTTCGGCGGCGAGCGCGAGCAGTCCGCGCAGATCGTCCTCGCCGGAGATCTCGGGCCCCGCGCACTCGTGCAGCGCGCCGATGCCCAGCGAGGCGGCGTGTGCGCGGGCGGCGCGCTGGGCCTCGGTGCGCTGCCGCGGGGTGAGTGTGGCGTATGCGGCCTCGCGTACCGCGTGGTGCGCGTCCCCCGTCAACGGGGCGCCCGGCTGGTACCCCTCGCGGGTGGTGATGTCCGGGACGAGGTCCAGCATGGCGGTGCTGGCGAGCGCCGAGTGGACGTCGATCCGGGTCAGATACAGCGGCCGCCCGCCGCTGGCCTCGTCCAGTTCGGCCCGGCCGGGGTGACGCTGTTCCGGCCAGGCGTGCGCGTCCCAGCCGGTGCCGAGCAGTACCGGGTCCTCGGGGCGCGCCTTCGCATACGCACGCACCTGGGCGAGTGCGTCGGCGAGCGTGGGTGCGCCGGACAGGTCGAGGCCGGTGAGCGCGAGCCCGGTTGCCGTGGTGTGCACATGGGCGTCGGTGAAGGCCGGAGTGACAAGGGCGCCGTCGAGGTGGACGACCTCGTCCACACCGTCGGCGAAGGAGTCGGCAGCGCCCTCCGTACCGATCCAGGCGATATTCTCGCCCTCCACGACCATCGCGGTCGCGAACGGGTCGGCGGGACTGTGCACCTCGCCCCCGCGCAGCAGGACGGTACGGGGCCGGGACGGGGCTGTGCGCTCGCTCATGCTCACAGTCTCCCGCCCCGGGCGCTCCGCGCGCGCACGGGGTCCGCGTGGCCCCCGGCGCCCCGGGCACCCGGGAGCAGCGGCTCAGATCCGGGGCGGGCGCGCCTCGTACGGGGTGGACAGCACGACTGTCGTACGGGTGGAGACCCCGGCGAGGCTGCGGATCCGGGCCAGCAGATGCTCCAGCTCGATGGGGGTGGCCACCCGCACCTTGAGGATGTAGTTCTCGTCCCCCGCCACGCTGTGGCACGCCTCGATCTCGGGCACGTCAGCGAGCCGGTCCGCGATGTCGTCCGGGGCGCTGGGGTCGAACGGTTTGACGGAGATGAACGCCGTCATCGGCAGTCCGACAGCCTCGGGGTCCACGAGCGCGGCATAGCCGCGGATGACGCCGCGCTGTTCGAGGCGGCGCACCCGCTGATGCACGGCCGAGGTGGACAGGCCGGTGGCCTTGCCCAGGTCGGTGTAGCTCATCCGCCCGTCCTTGACGAGCAGTTCCACGATCTGACGGTCGAGTTCCTCCACAGCGGATCACCGTACTGTGCCCGCGCGCCCGGCGCATCGAGGCCGCTCCGGCACGAGCGGGCGGCGCGCCGCGGCGAGCGGGCGCCCGGGGCGAACCCACGGACGCACGGCATGTGACGAAGCCCACACACGTGCACCCTCGTCCTCCCGCGCGGGGTGATTATGCGTGTGGCACGGCGGGAAGTGCTTGCTGTGGCCGGAGCCCAGTCGCCCGGCCGTTCCATCGAGGGGGATCACATGCGCACGACGAAGTCCGCCCACTCCGCTCATCGGCACCACGAGGCGCCTGAGAACGATGCGGCCGCTTCCCCGGACGGCCCGGACGTCTCCGCCGAGCAGACAGGACCGGTCGTTGAGGACGAGATGTACGAAGGTCTCCGCGTCAAGTGCCCCGAATGCCGCCAGGCCATCGCGGTGTTCACCCACGAGGAGAAGCTGCCGCGCCATGGGCTGTGCGCCTCGCCCTGGGACCCGTTCGGGCTGACGGTGTGCCAGGGCTCGGGCCGCCCGGTGCGGGACGCCACGCCCTGGGACACCGAGACCCGCGAGCGCGCGGTGAGTGAACTGCTGACCCTGCCAGAGGGGCTGGACTGGCGCACCCAGCCGTTCTCCCACGCCGGCCTCCCCGGCAACCGGCAGGACCGGGCCGTAGGGGCCGGCGCCGAGTAGCCCGACGCCCTCGCCAAGTCACCGTCGGCCGCCGGTAATTCGGTTGCCCCGGCCATCCGGCCCCGTCAAGGTGACCGCATGTCACGGCTGATGGTGGTGGGGCTGCGGCGCGGGATGGTGCTCGCCCGCTGGTGTGCCCGCGCGGGTTTCGAGGTGGCGGCACTGTGCGACCCCGATGCCGAACTGCTGGCGGCGGCCTCCGCCGAGTTCCCGGCGGCACGTACGGCGAGCACTTGGCAGGAGTTGGTGACCGCCGATGTGGAGGCGGTCGTCCTGGCCCACGACTTCGACGCGCACGCCGAGTCCGCGATCGCCTTCCTGGAACGGGGAGTGCACGTACTGAGCGAGTGCGCCGCGTGCGTGACCGAAGAAGAGGGCAGGGCGCTGGTCAACGCCGCAGAAGAGTCCGCGGCCAGTTACTCCTTCGCGGAAAACTACGTCGAGCACCCGCACATACGCACCATCGCCGGGCTGGTCGCGGACGGCGAGATCGGCTCCGTCGAGCTGATCGAGTGCGACTACGTGCACGGCCTCGCGCCGCAGGACGTCGAAGCGATGGTGGGCGATCCCACCCACTGGCGGGGCAGAATCGCCTCCACCGCGTACTGCACCCACACTCTCTCCCCCGTGCTGGATGTGACCGGAGCCTGGCCGGTACAGGTCACGGCGCACCCGGTCGGGACGGCCGAGCGGCCGATGGCGGTGGTGCTGGTCGCCCAGCTGTCGACGGGAGCGCTGGCGCTCACCCGGCAGACGTTTCTCCAGGGCGAGCCGGACAGCCACTGGTCGTGGCTGTCGGTACGCGGCACCCGGGGGCTCGCCGAGTCGCTGCGCGCGCCCGGTGAGGACGCCTGGTCGGTGCGGCTGCGCAACGAGCCGTGGGCGAGGGGCGGTTCGCCGCGGGACGAGATACGCCAGCCGCCGCGTACGACGCTGTACGGCGAGGCCGTCGCCTCTATGGAGGCGGGCACCGCGCTGATCGTCGAGGCGTTCCGGCGGACGGTGACCGAGGGGGCGCCGCCCCGGGTGCCGGTACGGGCCGCGGTCGCCGCCTCGCTGGTGGGGGTTGCGGGCGCCCGCTCGCTGGCGGAGGGCTCCGTTCCGGTGTCGGCACCCAGGGTGGCCGAGTGGTGAGCGGTGCGAGCCGCACGGCACCGTGGTGACGGATCGTGGTGCGCGTTTTCGGCCGGGCGCCGGTGAGGAACACCTGACCGGTAGCCCCCGTACGGGCCCGGAGTGGATTCCCGTACGACTGGGGACCCGGGTGCCGAGGAGGCGTTATGGCTGCGAAAACGAGCATGAAGAGCAAGTCGGCCGGCACCAGGCAGGCCGGCCGCCAGGACCAGCAGCAGGCCCTGGTGCGGGAGCTGCTGAAGCGGCACGGGACGACGTACGCGGAGGAAGCGGGCATCACGCTGCGTGACACTCCGCAGCCGCTCTACCAGCTGCTGGTGCTCTCCCTGCTGCTGAGCGCACGGATTCGCGCGGACATCGCGGTCGCCAGCGCGCGGGCGCTGGTGAAGGCGGGGATGAAGGACCCGAAACGGATGCTGGAGGCCACCTGGCAGCAGCGGGTCGACGCGCTCGGCGAGGGCGGCTACCGCCGCTACGACGAGCGCACCGCCACCCAGCTCGGCAAGGGCGCCGAGCTGGTGCTGGACCGGTGGGGCGGCGATCTGCGCAAGCTGCACAAGAGCGGCGACGTCGAGAGCGGCCTGCGCGAGGTCCCCGGCATCGGCCCCATGGGGGTGTCGATCTTCCTGCGCGAGGCGCAGGCGGTGTGGTCCGAGTACCAGCCCTACCTGGACGACAAGGCGCTCCAGGGCGCGGAGCGGCTGGGGCTGCCGAAGTCCCCGCAGAAGCTGGCAGGGATGGTGAAGAAGGACCAGCTGGCGTCGCTGGCGGCCGGGCTGGTGCGGGTGGCACTCAGCGCGGACGTGTCCCGGGACGTGTGGGACGCCGCCCGCGGCTGAGAGCAGGGCCTGGAGGTCGGAGGGTTACAGCTCGATCAGGGCCTGGACCGGCAGGTGGTCGCTGGGGTACTGGCCGTCGCGCTCGAAGGTGTTGATGGAGGCCCGCAGAACGCGGACGCCGGGTGAGGCGAGGATCCAGTCGATCCGGTCGCCGTCCGGAACCAGCGGTTTGTAGCCGTGGAAGGTCCCGTACAGCTTGCTGCGGGTCTCGGCGGTGTCCCAGGTGTCGGTGAGCCTGCCGTCGGCCAGCAGGGTGTCGTAGACGGGGTTGCCGTGCGCCGGGACGTTGAAGTCGCCGGTCACCAGGCGCGGGAGCGCGGAGTCGAGTCCGCCGAGGCGCTCGGTGATCAGCGCAGCGGACCGCTCCCGCGAGGGCTGGCTCCGGTGGTCGAGGTGGGTGTTGAGGTGGTACAGCTCGCGGCCGGTGGCCAGATCGCGGAACCGCACCCAGGTGACCATCCGGACAACGGTGTTGCCCCAGGTGGCCGAGCCGATGAGGGCGGGCTGGTCGGAGAGCCAGAAGTGGTCGTACTCGAGCGGCAGCAGCCGCCGGACGTCGTAGAAGACGGCCATGAACTCGTCCCGGCTGCCGCCCGCGCGGCCCAGGCCGAGCCAGTCGTAGCGGTCCCGTCCCAGGTCGGCCGCGATGTCCTTCAGCTGCGGGTACAGGCCCTCCTGAGTGCCGATCAGATGCGGCCGCTCGTGGCGGAGCAGCGCCCGCATGACGGGCCGGCGCTCGGGCCAGCTGTTGGGCGGGGTGTCGGAGGCGTAGCGCAGGTTGAAGGTCATCGTGCGGAGCGCTGCGGCCTCCCCGGCTCTGTGCTGCTCGCCCGACGGCGCTGCCGCCGGCTGTGCGCTCGTGGCGTCCGCTGGGGCGGCGTGCGCGGTCGCGGCGCGCGCTGCGAGGGGCAGCGCGAGGGCCGCCGCCGCGGCGGTACGGATGCCACGGCGGCGGGTGAAGTGCGGTACGGCTGCGGACATTTGGCGCCTCCGACTGTGGGCGTACGCGATGTCCGGGAGATTCTCGGACGGCCGGGTGAGGGGCAAGTGGCCGGTGCGCGTACGCGGCACGAACGCGACCGCCGCGCCGCGCACCGCCGGCTCCCGGCTCAGCCCTTGCTCTCGGGGCCCGCCAGATGCCGGGCGACCACCATGCGCTGGATCTGGTTGGTGCCCTCGACGATCTGGAGGACCTTGGCCTCGCGCATGTACCGCTCGACGGGGAAGTCCACCGTGTAGCCGTACCCGCCCAGCAGCTGCACCGCGTCGGTGGTGACGCGCATGGCGGCGTCGGTGCAGAAGAGCTTGGCCATCGCCGCCTGCCGGGCGAACGGCTGCCCCGCGTCGCGCCGCCGCGCGGCGGCCAGATACAGGGCACGCCCGGCCTCGATCTGGGTGGCCATGTCGGCGAGCATGAAGCGCAGCCCCTGGAAGTCCGCGAGCGGGCGGCCGAACTGCTCGCGCTCCGCCGTGTAGGCCAGCGCCTCGTCCAGCGCGGCCTGCGCTACGCCGACGGCGCAGGCCGCGATGCCCAGGCGGCCCGAGTCGAGCGAGGAGAGGGCGACGGTGAAGCCCTGGCCCTCGTCGCCGAGCCGGCGGGCCTCGGGCACCCGCACCCCGTCGAAGTGGACCTGCGCTGTGGGTGAGCCGTTGAGGCCCATCTTGTGCTCGGGTGCGGCGGCGCTCAGCCCTTCGGCGTCGGCCGGGACGAGGAACGCGGTGATGCCGCAGGGCCCCTCCTCGCCGGTGCGGGCCAGGACGGTGTAGAAGTCGGCGACGCCCCCGTGGGTGGTCCACGCCTTGGTTCCGTTCAGCACCCACTCCTCCCCGTCCCGGACGGCCCGGGTGCGCAGTGAGGCCGCGTCGGAGCCGGAGGAGGGCTCGGAGAGGCAGTAGGCGCCGAGCAGCCCGCCCCCGAGCATGCCGGGCAGCCATTCGGTGCGCTGTTCCTTGCTGCCGAAGTGGGCCAGCCCGTGGCAGGCGAGGGAGTGCACGCTGGTGCCGAGCCCCACGGTGAGGCGGGCCGCGGCCAGCTCCTCCAGCACCTGGAGGTACACCTGATAGGGCTGGCCCCCACCGCCGTACTCCTCCGGGTAGGGCAGGCCGAGAAGCCCCGCCTCGGAGAGCAGCCGGAAGGTCTCGCGGGGAAAGACGCCCGCGGCCTCCTGCTCGGCCGCCACCGGCTTGATCTCCCGCTGCACCAGGTCGCGGACGAGGGCCAGCAGGTCGCGTGCCTCGTCCGTGGGCAGTTCACGTTCCACCGGCTGCGGACCGTCCTTGGGCATGGCGCGCTCTCCTTCGGGTCAGGAACTGCGGCGACGGCGCCGGGGTGTGGCGGGTCGCCGAGGGACACCGGCCCATGGGCGGACCGGGGGTGCCGCTGCCCCTGCCGTGATACTGCACCGTCGGGTCGCGAGGGCGGCTGACCAGCGGCTGCGGCGAGTTGGAGTATGCCCGATCGCGGGCCGCGCGTCACCGGCGTACGGGACCGAGCGCGGAGCTGAACCGAACGGTGATCGGAGCTGAACCGAACGGTGATCGTGGCCGTTTCTGGGGGCGGCGCCGGCGAGAAACCAGATTGGTACGAACCATTGACGTACTGGTCTAGTCCTCCTACATTCCCCGGACATACGACCGGCACCACACCCCCCGCACCCCACACGCGAGGTGACCATGCTCGGATCGGACAGCAGACCCCGTTTCCTCCCCGGCAGACGCCGCGGACTCATCGCCCTCGTCAGCGCACTGTGCGCGGCAGCCCTTGCCGCGACCTTGCTCGCGACCAACGCGTCGGCCGGCACCGAGAAGCGGCCGGCCGCGAAGTCGACAGTGGCGGGCAAGACAGTCGGCTACTTCACCAACTGGGGCGTCTACCAGCGCAATTACCACGTCAAGAACATCGAGACCTCGGGCTCGGCCGACAAACTCACCCACATCAACTACGCCTTCGGCAACGTCCAGGGCGGCAAGTGCACCGTCGGCGACAGCTATGCCGACTACGAGAAGGCATACAGCGCCGACCAGAGCGTGGACGGCAAGGCCGACACCTGGGACCAGCCGCTGCGCGGCAACTTCAATCAGCTGCTGAAGCTCAAGGAGAAGCACCCGAACCTGAAGGTGCTGTGGTCGTTCGGCGGCTGGACCTGGTCCGGCGGCTTCGGCGAGGCCGCCAAGAACCCGGAAGCGTTCGCCGAGTCCTGCTACAACCTGCTCAACGACTCCCGCTGGAAGGGGCTGTTCGACGGCATAGACATCGACTGGGAGTACCCCAACGCCTGCGGTCTGAGCTGTGACACCAGCGGCAGGGACGCCTTCGCGAAGGTACTGAAGGCGCTGCGGGGCAAGTTCGGCGACAAGCTGGTGACCGCGGCGATCACCGCTGACGCGTCCAAGGACGGGAAGATGGATGCCACCGACTACAAGGCGGCCGCACAGTACGTCGACTGGTATCTGCCGATGACGTACGACTACTTCGGCGCCTGGGACGCGAAGGGGCCCACAGCCCCGCACTCACCGCTGACCACGTACGACGGCATCCCCAAGGAGCTCTTCAACACCAAGGCGAGCATCGCCAAGCTCATGCTGATGGGCGTCCCCATGAACAAGATGCTGCTCGGTATGGGCTTCTACGGCCGCGGCTGGAGCGGGGTGAGCAAGGCCGAACCCGGCGGTACCGCGTCCGGTCCGGCACCCGGCAAGTACGAGCAGGGCATCGAGGACTACAAGGTCCTCAAGGAGCGCTGCCCGGCCACCGGCAAGGTCGCCGGCACCGCCTACGCGCACTGCGGCGACCAGTGGTGGAGCTACGACACCCCGGAGACCGTCGGCACCAAGAGCGACTGGGCCGCCGAACAGGGCCTCGGCGGCACCTTCTTCTGGGAGCTCAGCGGTGACACCCCGGACGGAGAACTGATCAAGTCCATCCGGTAGCACGATCTGTAGGGCCTCGCGGCGGAGCCGCGGGGCCCTACGTCTGTGGAAGACGCGCCCCGAAGGGGCGCGGGGAACTGCGCGAGCGACCACAGAACGCCCGCAGACCGCAAACAACCCCCAGGGGCACCCCTCTCCGGCACAACCTCGCCGGGCACCCCCTACCGTCGAACCTTTCCCCCCGCACGGGCCCGTTCCAGCGCGCTGACGCCGACCGCCGCGAGAGCAATCTGGATGATCAGCTCGATCCAGTCGAACCCCCTGGTGTCCGCGACACCGACGGCACCGGCGATCCCGGTGCCGATGAGCGCCGCGACGATGCCGACCACGATCGTCCACAGCAGACCCACCTGCTGCCGGCCCGGCAGCACCAGCCGGCCGAGCGCACCGATGACGACGCCGACCACGAGCGCGCTGATGAGACCCGAAATCTCCATGGTTTCCCTCTCAGCCGGAAGGACGCCCTTCCGGTGACGAGTGTCCAGAAAGGCGGGAGATATGCGGTTCGCGGCCCGGGGCACTGTCAGTGGCGGCTGAGAGACTCCGGAACATGGGAGAGACGGGGGTTCCGCACACCGCCCCGGAGGCGCCCGGCGCCGGCCGCAGGGCTCCTTCCGGGGGCCGGTGGGCGCTGGTCCCGGCGGACGGTGGCCGGGTGCGGGTGTGCCCGCTGGACGCACGGGGCCGGGCTGCCGGCCCGGTGCGTACGGAGGAGTCGGCGGCGGCTGCCGTACGGGCACGGCCCGGGGCGGTGCGCTGGGTGTGGCGTGCCACGTCGCAGGTGCAGCCCGCGCTGCTGGCGGCCGGGGTGCGGGCCGAGCGGTGCTATGACGTCGAGGCGGCAGAGGCCCTGCTGCTGGGCCACGAGGGACAAGCGGGCGGGCCGCGCTCCCTCCCCGCCGCCTGGGCCCGGCTGCACGGGCGGCCGGTCCCCCCGGACCAGGCGCCGGCCCCGCGGGAGACGGATCCGCAGCCCTCGCTGTTCGAGACCGGTCCGGTGCCGCTGCCGGACGGGGTCGACCCGCTGGACGCGCTGCTGGAGGTCTACGCGGCACAGCTCGACCGCACGGCGCGGGCCGAGCATCCCGACCGGATGCGACTGCTGCTGGCCGGGGAGTCGGCGGGCACGCTGGTGGCCGGGGAGATGACGCACGCCGGGGTGCCGTGGAGCGCGGAGATCCACCGCGAGCTGCTGGACGAACTGCTGGGCGAGCGGTATGCGGGCAGCGGCCTGCCCAGGCGGCTCGTGGAGCTGGAGGAGGAGATCTCGCACGCGTTCGGGCCCGGCGCGCGGGTGCGGCCCGACCTGGCAGCGGACGTGCTGCAGGCGTTCGCCCGCGCGGGAATCCGGCTGAGCTCCACGCGGGCCTGGGAGCTGCGGAAGGTGGACCACCCGGCCGTCGAGCCGCTGCTGCGCTACAAGAAGCTGTATCGGCTCTACACCGCGCACGGCTGGAGCTGGCTGCGCTCCTGGGTGCGGGACGGGCGCTTCCGCGCCGAGTACGTGCCCGGCGGTGCGGCCTCCGGGCGATGGACGACCAACGGGGGCGGTGCCCTGCAGATCCCGAAGGTGGTGCGGCGGGCGGTGGTGGCCGATCCGGGCTGGCGGCTGGTGGTGGCGGACGCCGACCAGATGGAGCCGCGGGTGCTGGCGGCCGTCTCCCGGGACCCGGGCCTGATGGCAGTGGCGAGCGGCGAACAGGACCTTTACACCGCGCTCTCGGAGCGGGCGTTCTCCGGCGACCGCGCCCAGGCCAAGCTGGCGCTGCTCGGCGCGATCTACGGCCAGACCAGCGGCGACGGACTGAAGAACCTGGCCGCGCTGCGAAGACGGTTCCCCGCTGCCGTCGCATATGTGGACGAGGCGGCCCGCGCGGGCGAGGAGAGCCGCCTGGTCCGTACGCACCTGGGCCGCACCTGCCCTCCGCTGGGCCGGGACGGCGGCAGCGGGGAGGACGCGGGCGGCACAGGCCCCGAGGCCGGTGAGGGCCTCGGCACCAACGGCGACCAGGACGGCACGGCGGGCGCGGCCGGCGGCGGGGCGGGGGCCGCGCGGGCGCGGGGGCGTTTCACCAGGAACTTCGTGGTCCAGGGCAGTGCGGCCGACTGGGCGGTGCTGATGCTGGCCGCGCTGCGGCAGCGGCTCGCGCACCTCGCAGCCGAACTGGTGTTCTTCCAGCACGACGAGGTCATCGTGCACTGCCCCGCCGAGGAGGCGGACGAGGTGCGGGAAGCCATCACCGCGGCGGGCGAGCAGGCAGCCGTCGCCGCGTTCGGACCGACGCCCGTACGGTTCACCTTCACCACGGCCGTCGTGGAGTGCTACGCCGACGCCAAGTGAACCCGCACTCACCCGGCGCCCCGGAGCCCGGGCGCGTCGGGACGGCGAGCGGCCCGGTGCGTGTCAGGAGACGATCGACAGGGCAGCCGTGCCCGGACCCACGGAAGGGGCCCCGCAGGGCTCCGGCCGGGAAGCCCGGCACGTCCGAAAGGGAGGATCATGACAGCTTCGGCGCAGATCGGTGTCACCGGCTTGGCCGTCATGGGACGCAACCTCGCCCGTAATTTCGCCCGCAACGGCTTCACCGTCGCGCTGCACAACCGCACCGAGGCACGGACCAGGGAGCTGGTGGAACAGTTCGGCCACGAGGGCGACTTCGTGCCGGCCACCACGGCCCCCGAGTTCGTGGCGGCGCTGGAGCGGCCACGCTGTCTGGTGGTGATGGTGAAGGCGGGCGGGCCGACGGACGCGGTGCTCGAGGAGTTCGCCGAGCTGGTGGAGCCCGGCGATGTCATCGTCGACGGCGGCAACGCGCACTTCGAGGACACCCGCCGCCGCGAGGCCGCGCTGCGCGAGCGCGGCATCCACTTCGTCGGCACGGGGATCTCCGGCGGCGAGGAGGGTGCCCTGCTGGGCCCGAGCATCATGCCGGGCGGCTCGGCCGAGTCGTACGAGGCGCTGGGCCCGCTGCTGGAGCGGATCGCGGCCCGCGCCCCGGACGGTGCGCCGTGTGCCGCGCACATGGGTCCCGACGGTGCCGGCCACTTCGTCAAGATGGTCCACAACGGCATCGAGTACGCGGACATGCAGCTGATCGCGGAAGCGTACGACCTGCTGCGGAAGGTCGCCGGGCTGACGCCCGCCGAGATCGCGGAGGTCTTCCGCGGCTGGAACGAGGGCCGGCTGGACTCCTACCTCATCGAGATCACCGCTCAGGTCCTCACCCACACCGACGCGGACACCGGCCGGCCGTTCGTCGACATCGTGGCCGACCGGGCCGAGCAGAAGGGCACCGGCCGCTGGACCGTACAGACGGCACTGGACCTGGGGGTCCCGGTGCCGGGCATCGCGCAGGCGGTCTTCGCCCGCTCGCAGTCCGGCCGCACCGACCTGCGCGAGGCCGCCGCCTCCCTCCCCGGCCCGCACCCGGGCGGGGACGGCGGCGCCGGGAGCACCGGGACGGCGCGGTTGCCGGAGGCCGAGCGGGCACGCTTCGCCGAGCAGGTGGAACAGTCGCTGTACGCCGCGAAGGTCATCTCCTATGCGCAGGGCTGGGACATGATCCGCGCCGGGAGCAGGGAGTACGGCTGGGGCATCGATCTGTCGTCCGTCGCCGCCATCTGGCGGGCGGGGTGCATCATCCGGGCAGCGTTCCTCGACCGCATCCGTGCGGCCTTCGCCGAGCGCCCCGGACTGCCCACGCTGCTGGCCGATCCGGAGTTCGCCGGGGAGCTGGGCCGGGCGCAGGGGGCATGGCGGGAGACCGTCGCCACGGCGGCTCGGCACGGGGTGCCGGCACCGGGCATCTCGGGGGCGCTCGCCTACTACGACGGACTGCGGGCCGACCGGCTCCCCGCCGCCCTCACGCAGGCCCAGCGGGACTATTTCGGCGCCCATACGTATCAGCGCGCCGACCGGGAGGGCACGTTCCACACCCGCTGGGGCGGCGACCGCGGGGAGGTCCGTCCGTAACAGCACCGTCCCGGCCCCGTCGCCAGGCTGTTCCCGGAGCACCCTCCCCGGCCCCTCCCCACGTCTTGATCAGCAGTGACGCTGAACAGAACCGGAAACGAGGGGGGACCGATGGCCACCGGATGCCGTGACTGCGCGACCTGCACCAAGTCGGGGCTGGGGAAGCTGGTACAGAAGACCGCGGTCGGGCTGATGTATCTGTGCACCGTGGGGATCGGCTACGTCCTCAAGCGAGGGCTGCGGCGCCACTGCCCCCAGTGCGGACATCTGCTGTCCAACCACGCGCGGCGCGCGGACGGTTCGTTCCGGGACTGAGCGCGGCTGAGGGCCGCTTGGACGGCCAACTCCTGCCAGTCGCGGAGATGTTGAACGGGAGTGCGGCATGGTCCGGCGAGTGAACTTTCCGGATAGCGAACGCGTCCATACGGACAACGGACTGTTTCCGGCCAAACCCTTGATGCGCTCCTGACAGACGCTCGCCGGAATGGCACTCTGCGACTGGCCGCCGCGCAACCCCACGCACGTCGGGCGGCTGTTCCTTCACGCGGCTTCGGACGGTCTCCGTCCCGCCGCGCCAGTACCACCCGTTCCACTGGTTCCACCAGTTCCATCGCTCTGCCTTGCTCTGCCTTGCTCTGCCGAGATCTGCCCGGACGGTCATCCGCCGCCCGGTCTCCCTGGCCGCGCAACCCTGCGGCCCGCAGAAGGAGTCAGCAATGCGAAGATCCACCTCCCACAGAGGCTCCACCAACTCCCACAGACCCCACAGACGTCGCCCCGGGCGTCTCGTCCGCCCCAAGGCGTCCGCCGGCATCGCGCTCGGCGCCGTCGCCGCCCTGCTCTCGATAGCCGTGCAGACGGGCCCGGCCGCGGCCGACGACCAGGGCCGCGCCACCGCCGGGACGGCCGCGGCCAAGGCCGCCAAGGGCGCCGACACGGGAGCCCTGCCCGCCAAGCTCTCGCCCGCACAGCGCGCCGAACTCCTGCGCAAGGCCGACAGCAAGAAGGCCGCCACCGCTGAAAAGCTGGGCCTCGGCGCCAAGGAGAAGCTGGTCGTCCGCGATGTGCTCAAGGACCGCGACGGCACCGTGCACACCCGCTACGAACGCACCTACGACGGGTTGCCCGTCCTCGGCGGTGACCTCGTCGTCGAGACCTCGAAGCAGGGCAGCACCAAGGAAGTCCTCCGCGCCTCGAAGCACGCGCTGAAGAACGTCCCCGCCAAGGCGAGCGTGCGTCCCGCCACGGCGGAGCGGCAGGCCCTCAAGGCCGCAGACGCCGCGGGGTCGAAGAAGACCGACGCCGACCGGGCACCCCGCAAGGTCGTCTGGCTGGCCAAGGGCAAGCCCGTCCTCGCGTACGAGACGGTGGTCGGCGGCCTCCAGGACGACGGCACGCCGAACGAGCTGCACGTCGTCACCGACGCCCGCTCCGGCAAGAAGCTCTACCAGTGGCAGGCCATCGAGAACGGGATCGGCAACACCCAGTACAGCGGCCAGGTCACCCTGAGCACCGCCCAGTCGGGCTCGAACTACACGCTGACCGACAACGACCGCGGCGGCCACAAGACCTACAACCTCAACCACGGGACGTCGGGCACCGGCTCCCTCTTCTCCCAGTCCTCCGACACCTGGGGCAACGGCAGCCCGTCCAACGCCGCGACCGCCGGCGCCGACGCGCACTACGGTGCGGCCGAGACCTGGGACTACTACAAGGAGGTCTACGGCCGTTCCGGAATCCGCGGCGACGGCCGGGGCGCCTACTCCCGGGTCCACTACGGCAACAACTACGTCAACGCCTTCTGGAGCGACAGCTGCTTCTGTATGACCTACGGCGACGGCTCGGGCAACAGCAAGCCGCTGACCTCGCTCGACGTCGCGGGCCATGAGATGACACACGGCGTCACCTCGGCCACCGCGGGTCTCATCTACAGCGGCGAGTCCGGCGGTCTGAACGAGGCGACGTCCGACATCTTCGCCACGGCAGTCGAGTTCCACTCCGGCAACTCCACCGATGTGGGTGACTACCTCATCGGCGAGAAGATCGACATCAACGGCAACGGCACCCCGCTGCGCTACCAGGACAAGCCCAGCAGGGACGGTGCCTCCAAGGACAACTGGTACGCGGGCATCGGCAACATCGACGTGCACTACTCGTCGGGCCCTGCCAACCACTGGTTCTATCTGCTGAGCGAGGGCAGCGGCGCCAAGGTCATCAACGGCGTCAGCTACAACTCGCCCACCGCCGACGGCCTCCCCGTCACCGGTATCGGCCGCGACAAGGCGGCGCTCATCTGGTACAAGGCGCTGACCACCAAGTTCACCTCCACCACCAACTACGCCTCGGCACGCACCGGGACGCTCGCGGTGGCGGGTGAGCTGTACGGCACCAGCAGCACCGAGTACAAGGCGGTCGCGGACGCGTGGGCCGGCGTGGCCGTCGGCGCCCGCTCCGGCGGCGGTGACCCTGGGGACGGCAAGACGTTCACCAACGACACCGACGTCGCCATCCCGGACTACCCCGGCCCTGCGGTCACCTCCGAGATCACCACCAGCGGGCTGACCGGGCGGGCCCCCACCAGCCTGAAGGTGGGCGTCAACATCGTGCACACCTACAGCGGTGATCTGCAGATCGACCTGATCGGCCCGAGCGGCAGGTCCTACCGGCTGCACAGCGTGGCGGCCGACCCGACGCCGAACATCGACACCACCTACACGGTGGACGCCTCGGCGGAGAACGCCAACGGTGTCTGGCAGTTGCGGGTCCAGGACAGGGGGCCGGCCGACACCGGCTACATCAACAGTTTCAAGCTCACGTTCTAGCGGCCCCGGGAGCACCCCGGCCCGTGTCCGTGTGAAGGCCGCAGCAGCCAACTCGGCTGCTGCGGCCGCCGGATTGCTGGTCAGACGCGGTCGGCTGCGATCAGCAGATACTGAAAACTGCCGTTGCGGTAGGCGTCCAGGAACGTCTCCTCGATGCCGGTGACCAGGTGGTCGGCCTTTTTTCGCAGCTCCCAGTAGGGGATCGTGGCGTCGGTCAGGTTCTCGACGTGAACGGGACCAGCCGGTTCCGGGCCATGGCACGGAAGTAGGCCGACCGCGGATGGATGTCGCAGATGTAGTGGGCGTTGATCAGGGAGACCTCACGGGAGGCGCGCCCGTAGGTGTCGTTGTAGCAGCCGGTGATGGCGACGTAGCGTCCGCCGCGGCGCAACAGCCGGGCGTGTTCGGCGAACAGCAGGTCCAGTTCCACGTACATGGTGGACTCGTTGTTCCAGGATGCCGCGTACGCGCCCGAGGGCAGGCCGGTGTCGAGCATGTTGCGGTGGTGGTAGCGCACCTTGTCGTCCACGCCGCGCTTGCGGGCCTGTGCGTTGGCGAACTCCGCCTGCTTGGCCGAGATGGTGACACCGTCGGCGTGGCAGCCGTACCGCAGGTGCGCGACCAGGCTGCCGCCGCCACGTCCGCATCCGGCGTCGAAGACCCGGTCTTCCCAGGTGAGGGGTCCGAGGTGGGAGGCGAGTAATTCGGCCTGGGCCTGTTCGAGCCGGTGCAGTTCACGGGTGATCCGTTCGCGGCGCCGTTCCGGATCCGTCTCGTCCAGTACCGACCAGTCGGCGTCGCCGACGCCGTAGTGGTGGTGGTAGACGTCATCGACCTTGCCGAGCTCGAGGTTGACCGGGTTCTCCTCGGCGTTCCAATAGTCCGCGACGCGGTTCTGGTACGTGGACTGGGTCGGAACCGGTGCGGCCTTGGTGCCGGGGTGAGCGGTGGTCAACAGTGACTCCTTGCTGTGGTGCATGCTGTGCGATCGGTGCGGCGGGCCCAGTCGGCCCGGAACAGTGCTCACCAGTAGTCGGGCAGGTGGTAGCGGTCGGTGTTGGTGGCGTGCCACTCGTGGTTGCCGGAAACCCAGTCGTCCAGGCTTCGGGCGTAGCGCTCGACCAGTGGTGAGGTGGCCGACAGCACCGCGGACTCCGTCTCGAACGCTTCCATGATCTCGTTGTGGATCTCGACGCTCTTGAGATAGGCGCTCCTGAGGCCGCACTGGTCGTTCCCGGCGACCACTTGGGGCAGGTTCAGATGGTCGGGATCGCTGGCCAGTTCCTTGGTGAAGGAGTACAGGTCGTTGACGATCGTGGTGGCGTTACAGGCCAGGGCGGTGATGCGCTGGATCTCGGGCCGGGCGTAGACCGCTTCGGGCAGTTCATAGCCGTCGACGGCGTCGACGATGGACAGGCAGGGCCGGAAGTTGTTGAACTGCCGCATCACCAGGTACTCCCAGATGTGTGGCATGTGCCGCGCCTCCGCCCAGGACGCCTCGGCGAGGTAGCCCAGGTGCAGTCGGGCCATGTCGTGCACGAACCGGTCGGTCTGGCTGGGGGTGGCGAGGGCTGCGTAGTCCTTCAGGGCCCAGTGGTAGGCGCGCAGCGGGCCGTCGGCCTGCACACCGCAGCGCCATTCCGCTTCCAGCTGCGCCGGCCCGTGGAAGGGGTCGAGGGCCGACTGCGCGACGACCAGCCTGCCGCCCAGGCCGCGTCGCGCTCCCCCTCTGCCCTCGTCCTCCTCGCAGTAACAGCTGTCGACCAGGTTCTCGGCCAGCAGCAGCTTGCCTGCGACGGTGAGGCGTTCCAGGTCGGCCGCCGCCGGATGCTGCAGGACCACGGCCCGGCCGAACTGGAACCGGGTGAAGTCGCCGTTCCACTCGGAAGGAAAGAGGTCCAGCTGACGAGCCCACGCCTCCAGCCTCCGGTCGATCTCCGCGACCTTCTCCGGGTCGGCGGGCGCGGCCGGCCGGTACCTCAGCCCGGGGATCGCTCCGCTGCGCCGGGCTCGTAACGAGCGGACCAGGTTGGGCGGGCCGGGCGGCGAGAACGCGGCGGCGTTCGTGGACGTGCTCATGGGCGTGCGCTCCATCGGTCGGTCTGGGGAACCGCACGTTCAGATAAACAGCCGGCCGTAGCGGGTGAGAACCGCGCGAAAGGGGGCGCCTTCACAACTGGAGGGCGCACTCCCCTACTGCGTGACACCGCACAATCACTCCTCGCGCGTCACCGAGAGGCGCAGGAAGTGGGCGGAGCAGGAGATGCAGGGGTCGTGGTTGCGGACAGCGCGCTCGCTCAGGGCGGCGAGCTCTTCGTCGGAAGCACGGCCGGCCGTGAGACGCGCTTCCAGCACGCGCCGTACGTCCTCTTCGATCGCGCCCTGGTTCTGGGACGTGGGAGGGACGAGCACGGCGTCGGTGACGGTGCCGTCGGCGTCGAGGGTGTAGCGGTGGTAGAGCAGGCCGCGTGGCGCTTCGGTGGCGCCGTGGCCGGTGCCCGCACGAGCGGGGACGTCGACGTGGGATGCGGGCGGTGGTTCGTACTCGTCGATGACGCGGAGCGCTTCCTGGACCGCGTAGAGCACTTCGAGGGCGCGCACCACGATGCTCCGGAAGGGGTTGCGGCACACCGCTCCCCCAGCCGGGTCGCCGAGCGCCGCCTCGCGCGCCAGTTCGCGGATCTCGGGTGGCAGCCAGCGGCCGCTGATGGCGAAGCGGGCGAGTGAGCCCGCCAGGTGGCGGCGCCCGTCCAGCCGGGCCTGAAGGGCTGTGGAGTAGGGCACCTGGTGCTCGACGACATGCTCGCTGAAGGCGCTCAGCGGGAAGGTGCGCGGGGCCTGCGTTTCCGCGCCGGGTGCGGGCAGCACAGTGGGGGTGCCGGACTCGATGGCGTATGTGCCGGGTTCGGCGAGAGCGAAGAAGTCGTGGTCGCTGGTGGCGTCGGGGAAGTCGAAGCCGGCCACCCATCGCACCGTCGCCTCCGCGTCGTCCCGGGCGCGGCGCAGGCGCTCCCGCAGGGGGCGGAGCTCGGTGCGCGCTGGCACGCGGTGGAAGCCGCCGAGGCGGACGTTGACCGGGTGGATGGAGCGTCCGCCGAGCAGCTCGACGATGGCGTTGCCCGCCTGCTTGAGGCGCAGGCCGCGCTCGACGTCCGCCGTGCTGAGCCGGGCGAGTTCGACGATGTCGGAGCAGCCGAAGAAATCGGGCGCGTGCAGCAGGTAGATGTGCAGGGTCTGGCTCTCGATCCACTCCCCGCAGTAAAGCAGTCTGCGCAGGGCCGCCAGCTGTCCGCCGACGGTGACGCCGCAGGCGTCCTCCAGCGCGCGGCAGGCGCTCATCTGGTAGGCGACCGGACAGATGCCGCACACCCGGGAGGTGATGTCGGGCGGTTCGGTGTAGGAGCGTCCGCGCAGGAATGCCTCGAAGAAGCGCGGCGGTTCGTAGACGGACAGTCTGCTGTCCACGATCCGGTCGCCGCGCAGCCGCAGCCGCAGGGTGCCCTGCCCCTCGACGCGGGTGAGCGCGCCCAGGGGAAGTTCTCTTTCGGTGTCCGCGCTCATCCGAGTTCCTCCTGCCGTGATGCGGCGTCGAACTCCGGTGCGGCCGTGTTGAAGGTGCGCAGTACGCGCACGATGTCCAGGGTCGTCATGCCGTCGCGGCGCAGCAGCGGGATGAAGGCGGGGAATTTGGTGGAGTACGAAGGGCCGAAGCAGCCGTAGCAGCCGCGTCCGTAGGCAGGGCACAGCGCCCCGCACCCGGCGTGCGTGACCGGCCCCAGGCAGGGGATGCCGCGGGCGACGACGATGCAGGGGGTGCCGCGCCGTTTGCACTCGAAGCACACGCTGTGCGCGGGAGTGTCAGGGGTGCGCCCCGCGAGGTAGGCGGTGATGACCTCCAGCAGCTGCCCGCGGTCGATCGGGCAGCCGCGCAGCTCGAAGTCGACCGGCACATGGGCGCTGATCGGGGTGGAGGTGGCGAGGGTGTCGATGTATTCGTCGCGGGCGTAGACGGCCGCGCGGAACTCGGCCACGTCCGCGTAGTTGCGCAGTGCCTGGATGCCGCCCGCCGTCGCGCACGCGCCGAGGGTCACCAGACGCCGGGAGACCGCGCGCACGTGCTGCACCCGTTCGGCGTCCTCGGGGGTGGTGATCGAGCCGTCGACCAACGACACGTCGTACGTGCCTTCGTCCGGCGCGGTGACGGCTTCGTGGAAGAACGCCACCTCCACCTTCCCCGACAGCGCCAGCAGGTCGTCCTCGCAGTCGAGCAGCGTCAGCTGGCAGCCGTCGCAGGAGGCGAACTTCCAGACCGCCAGCCGGGGCCGCGCGTCCTCCGGCTCCTCGTCGCTCATCTCACAACTCCCTTACGGCGAGCAGCGGTTCGGCGCGATCCCAGCGAACCACCGGTCCGTCCCTGCACAGCAGCAGAGGGCCGAGCTGGCAGTGGCCGCAGTGTCCGGTGCCGCAGTGCATGGTGCGCTCCAGGGAGAGCTGGATCCGGTCGGGCGCGATGCCCCGGCGCGCCAGATCACGAGCGGTGGCGCGCATCATCACCTCCGGACCGCACAGGAACGCCACCGTCCGGTCGGGGTCGAAGCCGGCCCGGTTGAGCAGCCCGGTCACCACTCCTACGTCGCCGCGCCATGTGTCGTCGGGCCGGTCCACGGTGACCAGGACGCGAGCGCCGGCGTTCCGCCACCGTTCCGGCTGGCCCGCGTAGAGCAGGTCGCCGGGGCTCCGTGCGCCGACCAGGACGTTCAGCCGCCCGTACCGCTCCGGTGCCCTGAGCGCCGCGGTGATCAGCGTACGCAGCGGGGCCAGGCCGAGGCCCCCCGCGACGATCAGCAGGTCGAGACCGGCCGCGGCGGACAGGTCCCAGCCCGTGCCGAAGGGGCCGCGCACACCGACCGGGGCGCCGGGCTCCAGGCTCGCCAGCCTGGTGGAGATCGCGCCGACGGAGCGCACGGTGTGGGTCAGCCGGTCCCCCTCGATACGGGACACCGACAGCGGGATGTCTCCGACGCCGAAGCCGAACACCATGGCGAACTGCCCAGGAGAAAAGGGCGGCAAGGCAGAACGCACCGGCTCCAGCACGATCGTCGCCGTGTCGGAGGTCTCGCGTCCGCGGTCCACCACCCGGTAGGGCGACGGTGGCAGCGCGGGCCGGGCATCGGGCGCCAGGACCGTCATCCGACCGCGCCCCGGACGCCGGATTCGTGGCTCTTGTCGTTTCCGTACAGGTCCAGCAGTCGGGTACGGGCAGAGCGCAGTCGCTCTCCGATCACCTGGTCGGCGATGGTGCGGAAGAGCGCGAGACCGGCGGCCGGCTGGTCCTCCATCGCCGCGCGTACCCGGGCGGCGTCGAACTCCCAGGCGTGCACCGCACTGCGGGTGCGGGCCCCCAGGTGCCAGCGGTACGGCTCGAAGAGCCAGGACCAGCCCAGCAGTTCACCGTCCGCGACGGTCTCCACAACCACAGGACCGCGTCCGGGGATGTGCACATCCAGCGCGACCAGGCCGCTGCGCAGGACCCAGAACCGGTCGGCGACGTCGTCCTCGCCGAAGATCCGGGTCTCCGCCGGCAGGGTGACCTCGTGCGCGAAGCCGAGCAGCCAGCCGCGGTGCACCGGGGGCAGGGCTTCGAGGAAGTCGCGCCGCCCGGCCGTCACCGCGACACCTCCCCTGCGCCCCTGGCCGCTGCCCGCTCGGCGTTGAGCGCGTGGGCCTCCTCGGTGATGTCGATACCGACCGGGCACCACACGATGCACCGGCCGCAGCCCACGCACCCCGTGCTGTCGAACTGGTCGTGCCAGGTGCCGACCTTGTGGGTGAGCCACTGCCGGTAGCGGCTGAGCGGCGACGCCCGGACCGGGCCGGCGGACAGGTGGGTGAAGTCCACGTCGAAACAGGACTCCCACCGCCGCCACCGCTCCGCGTGCTCACCGGTCAGATCGGTGACGTCCTCCACGCTGGTGCAGAAGCACGTGGGGCAGGCCATGGTGCAGTTGCCGCAGGTCAGGCAGCGCGCGGTGACGTCGTTCCAGCGGTCGGCGTCCAGCGTCTCCTGCATGAGGGCCCGCAAGTCCACCTCGGGCATCGTGCGCCCCATCCGCCCCGCTGCTTCCTCGACCAGCCTGCGGGCCGTGCCCGCGGTCTCCTCGTCGGCCGGTACGTGCGGCAACCGGGAGAGCACTTCCTCGCCCTCAGCGCTGCCCGCCCGGGCCAGAAAGCGATGGCCACCGCCGTCGACCACCTCGGTGAGGGCCAGATCGTAGCCGGGGCCGACGGCCGGTCCGGTCCCCATGGACACACAGAAGCAGGTGGCACCCGGCTCGGTGCACTCAACCGCCACCACGAACGCCTGCCGACGACGGGCCGCGTACCGCGTGTCGGCGTGCGGGCCACCGCCGAGCACCCGGTCCTGGATGGCGATCGCCCGCAGGTCACAGGGCCGCACCCCGATGAACGCGTACGCCGGCGGCTGGCTCGTCTCTTCCCTGACCTCCATGTCGCCGTCCGCCGTGAGGTCGGCGGTCCACTGGCGCTCGCGCTGCGGATGCAGGTACGTCTTCCACGACTGAGGGCCCGCGCTGTGCGCGAAGGCCGCCCCGTCGGTTCGGGACCGCAGCCGGTAGTGCCCGGCCTCCAGCTCCACCCCCCACCCGTACGGCAGCTCGGCGCCGCTCGTGATCTCGGCCAGCACGATGGCCTGGTCGCGCACGGTCGGCCCGATCACCGTGCGCCCGTCTCCGGCCAGCAGCGCGATGAGCGCGTCCAGCCCGTCCTTGTCGAGCACCGTGCTCGCCGGTGTGCCGACAGTCATCGCTCATCTCCCGGTGCGGGGGGCTGGGACGCGGCCAGTATCAAGCGCGACCCCGGCCTCCCGGACCCACCGACCACGGGGATGGGCCCAGACGGACGTCTGTCGTCCCTCCGTACGGTGGCCGCACGCGAGTGGCGCCACTCGCTCCGCGTGCCGCGGTAGGAAGGACGGAGTGAGCCCTCCGCACGTCTCCTCGCGCATCGTCGTCATCGGGATCGGCAACATCCACCGCCGCGACGACGGCGTCGGCCCGGCTGTGATCACCCGCCTCACGCGCCAGGTCGAGGAGGGCACGCTGTCCGCGTCCGTGGGGCTGCACGTGAGCGACGGGGAGCCCGCCCGGCTGCTCGCCCTCTGGGAGAGCGCAGACCTGGGCGTCGTGGTCGACGCCGCCCGGAACTCACCGCCGGCTCCGGGGCGGGTGCACCGTCTGGAAGCCGACGGCCTCGTGCTGCCCCCTGCCGCCGACGCAAGCTCGCACGGCCTCGGCCTCGGCGACGCACTGCGGCTCGCCCACGCCCTGGACCGGCTCCCCCGGCGCCTGGTGGTCTACGGCGTCGAGGCTGCGGACACCGGCTTCGGCACCGGACTGACGCCCCGGATCGCCGAGGCAGTCGGACCGTTGACCGAACGGGTCGTAGAGGAACTTTGCGACCCACGGTTCCGCGCGCGTCCCGGCCGCGATGGCGAATCGGCATCCACGTGTCTCAGTGCGGACCACGGCGGCGTCTGAGCGGGTGCCCCCCGATCGGGCGGGTACACGTGGCAGGAGCCCCCGTGCTCTGCTCCTCTGGAAACAGGCGACTCACGCGCCGCGGACCGGCGGCGACAGTAGGGAGAGCCACAGAGATGGACTACGCCCGCACCATCACCCTCGACCTGCCCTACGAGCAGGCGGTCCCGAAAGTGAAAGAAGCCTTCATGGAACAGGGCTTCGGCACCCTCACCGAGATCGACGTGACCGCCACCCTCCGGGAAAAGCTGGGCCACACCATGGAGAACTACGTGATCCTGGGCGCCTGCAACCCCCAGCTGGCCCACCGTGCCCTGGACGTCGAACGAGAAGTCGGCCTGCTGCTCCCGTGCAACGTCGTGGTCCGCACGGCCGAGAACGGCAAGACCGTGGTACAGGCCCTCGACCCCGACGTCATGGTCGCCGTGCCCGAACGCACCGAGATGCAGCCGATCGCAGAAGAAGCCGCCGCCCGCATCCAATCAGCCCTCGACACCCTGCGCACCACATCGCCGAGCTGACGGCTCCCCGGCGCGTACGACGACTCCCCGGCGTACGACCATTCCCGACCCCACCGGGACCGGCGCGCTTGAAGTCGGCCTGATCAGGTAGCGGACCAGCCACCGGAGCACCGTCATGCAGCCAGCCACGCCGGAGTCGGAGGAGTCAGCGCTCCCCGTGGAGGTCGACCCGCGTGAGCCGCTGGCCCGTCTGCGGCAGGATCTCAGGACCGGGCCGCAGGGGCTGTCCCGCCGGGAGGCGGAGCGGCGGGCGGCCGTATACGGTCCCAACGAGGTCCGCAGGGAGCAACGAGGCCGGCTGCGGCGCGAACTGGGGCGCCAGCTGGTGCACCCGCTCGCCCTGTTGCTGTGGGGGGCCGGAGGGCTGGCCTTCGTGGCCGGGACGAGCGTGCTGGGGATGGCGATCGTCGCCGTCATCCTCCTGAATGCCGGGTTCGCGCTGCTCCAGGAGCGCCAGGCGGAACGCGCGGTCGAGGCGCTGGCCACCTTCCTCCCCGCGCATTCACGGGTGGTACGCGACGGCCAGGAGCAGACCGTGGAGGCGACTCAACTCGTTCCCGGCGACCTGATCGTCCTGGAAGAAGGCGACAAGGTCCCGGCCGACGTGCGGCTGGTGGAAGGTGCGGTGGAGATCGACCTGTCGATGCTGACGGGCGAGTCCGCACCCGTGGAGCGGGCAGCGACCCGGACCGTGGCCGGTGCTCCCACTCTGCGCGAACCGAATCTGGCCTTCAGTGGCACCGCTTGCGTGGAGGGACAGGCCAAAGCCGTCGTCTTCGCAACCGGCCGGCACACCGAACTGGGCCGTATCGCTGCGCTCAGCCAGCGCACCCGACGCGAGGGCAGTCCGCTGGAACGCCAGGTCAAGCGGGTGGCCTGGTTGATCGCGGCAGTCGCTGTCGGAATGGGAGCCGTCCTTCTCGTCATCGGGGCAGCATCGGGCCTTCCGTTGAAGGACGCCCTGACGTTCGCGATCGGGCTGCTGGTGGCGAACGTCCCCGAAGGGCTGCTCCCGACCATCACGCTCGCGCTGGCCATGGGGGTGCGGCTGCTGGCGCGGCAGGGAGCGGTCGTCAAACGCCTCAGCGCGGTCGAGACGCTGGGCTCGACGCATGTGATCTGCACCGACAAGACCGGCACCCTGACCCGCAACCGCATGCGTCTGCGGTCCGTGTGGACGCCCACCGGTGGGGAACACAGCGCCGAGGGCCAGAACCAGAGGGAAGAGGGACAGCGCCAGGGGAAAGACGTCGTCAGACTCGCGCAAGCGATGTCCGAGTGCACGACAGTCAGCCGCTCGGAGAGCGGGGAGCTTGCCGGCGATCCCACAGAGGTCGCGCTGGTCGAGGGGGCCGCGCACCTGGGTCAGGCCGTGGACCTCGACGCCCGGGACCTGCGCAGACGAGCCCTGTTCCGCTTCGACCCCCGGCTGCGGACGATGTCGGTCGTCAGCGAACTGCAGGGCGAACCGACGGTCAGCGTCAAGGGCGCTCCGGAAGCGGTGCTGCCCCGGCTCGCCGGCGGAGCGGACACCACGGCGGCGCGCGAGGCCGTCGACGCGATGGCGCACGACGGGCTGCGCGTTCTCGCCGTCGCGACACGGACGCTGGAGGCCGACGGCCTGCCGTCGCGGCGGGAGGACGTCGAGTGTGACCTGGAGCTGCTGGGTCTCGTCGGACTCCACGATCCGCCACGTCCCGAGGTCGCCGATGCGGTACGCCGCTGTCACGACGCCGGGCTGCGGGTGCACGTTGTCACGGGCGACAACGGCAGCACCGCCGCCGCGGTGGCTCGGGAGGTGGGTATCGGTGATCCCGGACTGAGCGTGCTCGCGGATGCCGAGTCGGTCAGCGAACAGCGGCTGGACGAACTGCTCGCCGCGCCCGGTGAAGTGGTGTTCGCCCGGGCCTCTCCGGAGACGAAACTGCGGGTGGCGGACGCCCTGCGGGACCAGGGCCAGATCGTTGCGATGACCGGTGACGGGGTCAACGACGCACCGGCACTGCACCGGGCACACATCGGCGTCGCCATGGGACTGTCCGGCACGGACGTGGCCAGAGAAGCCTCCACGATGGTCCTCACGGACGACAACTTCGCCACCATCGTCAAGGCCGTGGAGTCCGGACGCCGGGTCTACGACAACGTCCGCAAATTCATCCTCTACATCTTCGCGCACGCCGTCCCGGAGATCGTGCCGTTCCTGGTGTACGCGCTCAGTGGCGGCGCGATCCCGCTGCCCCTGACTGTCTTGCAGATCCTCGCGATCGACCTGGGCACCGAGACGCTGCCCGCCCTGGCACTGGGCCGGGAACCAGCCGAACCCGGACTGATGACACGACCTCCCCGGCGTCCCGGGCACGGCTCCGGGGTGATCACCAAGGACATGCTGATCCGGGCATGGGCCTCTCTCGGGCTGGTCTCCACCGTGCTCGTGATGGGGGCCTACTTCTACGTACTGTGGCGTGCCGGCTGGACACCCGGCACCTCCACCTCCGCGGGCAGCGCCATGCACCAGGATTACCTCACCGCCACCACTGCCACGTTCGCAGGCATCGTCATGTGCCAGGTCGGCACCGCGATGGCGGCCCGGACCGACCGGGCGTCGTTGCGCGAGGTCGGACTGACGACCAATCCCCTGCTGCTGGCGGGCATCGGCTTCGAACTCGTCTTCACGGCCGTGCTGGTCTGGGCGCCACCCTTCCAGAGCGTCTTCGGAACCGCCCCGTTGCCCTGGGACGTCGTGGCGCTGCTGCTGACGTTCCCCGTGCTGGTCTGGGGCACCGACGAACTGCGGCGTTCGCTGCGACGGCGTCGTAAAGCGGCCTGAGGCCGGCCTATTCGTGCGGCACGACGGCGACCGGGCACGCGGCGTGATGCAGGGCCGCATGGGTGACCGGACCGATCCGGGTGGGAAACGGATGGCCGCGCAGCCGACGGCCCACCACGAGCAGGCTCGCGCCCTTGCTGCTCTCGACGAGAAACGGGGCACTGGCCCCCATGGCCGGCTCGGTTTCCACTCCGACGTGCGGAAAGCGGCGCCGCCAAGGTTCCAGCGCCCGGTCCAGCTCGGCCTCGGCACGGTCTCCCGCGCGGACCAGGACGGCCGGGTCCGGCAACGCGGACGGATACGAGTAGAGGGCCTGCACGCTCCACGCGTGGGCGACACGGAGGACCGCTCCGCGGCGGTCCGCCGTCCCGAAGGCGAAGTCCACGAGCGGAGCGTAAGCGTGCGTCAGGTCCACGCCCACAACGACGGGTGCCGCAGCGCCCTGGCTCCTGGCGTCGGGGTGCCGCACCGCAACGACCGGCATGGTGGCGTGGGCGATGACCGACAGCCCGACCGAGCCCAGGAAGAACCCCGTGACCGGTCCCAGCGCCCGGGACCCGATGGCGAGTACGGGTGCGCCCTCGGCCGCGTGCAGCAGCGCCCGCACCGGACTCTCGCCGAGCACGTCCTCGTCGATGCCCAGCCCCGGCGAGACTTCGGTCGCGGCCTCGGCCGCCGCCCGGAGGTTCTGCTCCGGCCAGGGCGCCGTCCGGCCACGCTCGGTGCCGGTGCCGGTGCCGGTGCCGAGGTCGGGCGTCCTTCGCCGGCCCACCGCCGTGACGATGTGCAGCCGGATACCGCGCCAGGCGGCCTCCGCAGCCGCCCAGCGGGCAGCTCTCAGGCTCTCGTCGGAACCGTCGACCCCGACCACCACCGCGTTCACCGGGCAACGTCTCCCTCTGGCGCTGTCTACGGGCAATCGGCCTCCCGCCTCCCCTCTCAGGGGATCACCGATGGGTGCTTCCGGCCACGCGAGCGCATCCGGCCTCCGGTTGCCGAGGGTCCCGCGGTGCGCGACCGTACGAAGAACGGACGGACGTGACGCAAGAGCGAGGGCGGGAGATTCCCGTGCAGCTGCCGCAGACAGTCGTAGGCACGGACGGTTCACCCCCGGCCGGGGCCGCAGTGGAACAGGCCGCCCGGGAAGCAGCGTGCCACGCTGCGCAGTTGCGGATCGTCTACGCCGTCAGCCTGGTGCCGCCTCCGGGAATCGCCTCCGTACTGGACGAAGCCGGGGAGAAGGCCCTGCGGGAGGGCGGGGAGCGCGTGCTGGCCGAGGCCGAGTCCGCCGCGCGGGCTGTCGCACCGGAGGTCGAGATCAGCACCACGCTGGCGATGGGCGACCCGCGCCAGGTGCTCGCAGAACTGTCCCGGGACGCGCTGATGACCGTCGTCGGCAGCAGCGGGAGCAGCGGCATCGCCAGTGGCCTGCTCGGTTCCGTCTCCAGGCATCTGACGACGCATGCCGCGGGGCCCGTGATGGTGGTCCGCGCTACCCCGGTGCCCGCCGCGCCCATCGTTGTGGGCATCGACGGCTCGCCCGCCGCAGAGGCCGCGACGGCTTTCGCCTTCGCCGAGGCCGCCGCGTGCGGGGAGCCTCTCGTGGCTCTGCACGCCTGGTCGGAGTGGCGCGTACCGCCCGTGCCCCCGGAGGATCCCGAACTGAGGTACGCGAAGGCTCCCGGGGAGCTCCGAGCGGGTGAGGAGCGACTGCTGGCAGAGCTGCTGTCCGGGTGGGGCGAGCGCTACCCCGGGGTCACGGTCGAGCGTCGGACGGTACGGGAGCGGGCGCGGCAGGCGCTGATCGAGGCAAGCCGTTCGGCCCGGCTCCTCGTGGTCGGGAGCAGAGGCAAAGGCGGCTTCGCCGGCCTCCGTCTGGGCTCGGTCAGCACCGCGGTTCTCCATCACGCGCACTGCTCGGTGGTTGTGGTCCGCGGCGGGAGTGATGTCCCGGACTCCGGTGGGCAACTCCTCGCGCGGCCTGCTGTCTGAAGGAAGGCCGGGACCGGGCACTGTGCAGGGAACCTCCCGCCTCAGTTTCCGGCGGGCCCCCCGAGGCTGATGGTGCAGGTCTCACCCGGAGGTACGGTCACGGCACGCCCGCGTACGGAGAAGCGCAGCGGCGATCGCTCCGACAGCGGGAGGCTCACTTTCAAGATGTCACCGCGCATCTGGACGCTCACGCCCCAGTGCTCGCGGAAACGGACCGCGAAGCCGTAGGTGCACAGCTCCGGGATGGGCGCCGGGTCGACATGGAGTGTGTCGTCCCGGACTTCCAGCCCGGCCAGCCCTCGCTGCACGAGGTCGAGAGTGCCGCCCATGGCCCCCAGGTGAATGCCTTCGGGCGTCGTCCCTCCCTGGACGTCGGCGACATCCCCCAGCAGCGCCTCCTGCATGTAATGCCACGCGTCCGGGCGACGTTCGCGCGAGAGCAGCCAGCCGTGCACCAGGCCACTGAGCGTGGAGCCGTGACTGGTTCGGGGGAGGTAGAAGTCGACCGTGCGGTCCCAGGTCTCGTCGTCGAGGCGGTACCCCAGCCGGTGGAAGACCGCTGCCAGCTCCGCCGGCGAGAACAGGTATCCGAGCATCAGGACATCGGCCTGCTTGGAGACCTGATAGCGGTTGACTGTATCGCCCTCGGCCTCCAGGAGACGGTCCAGCCGGCGAATCTCCCCGTAGCGGGCGCGATAGCGCTCCCAGTCCAGCTCGGCCAGCAAGTGATAGCCGTCGAACTGGTCGATGACGCCGCGGTGGAAGGGAATCCGCAAGCGCCGGGAAACGTCCTCCCAGCGCGCCAGTTCTTCGTCGGTGAGCGCCATGTCCGCGAAGAGGTGATCTCTCCGCGGGTGCGGAAGCCGGCCGACGAGTTCCAGGGCCCGGGTGAGCACCCAGGAAGCCGTCACATTGGTGTAGGCGTTGTCATCGACCCCAGGACGTTCGGAGTCGGGATACGCCTCGTGGTATTCGTCCGGGCCCATCACCCCCCGGATGCGGTACCGCTCGTGCGCGGGATCGTACTCGGCCAGCCCGGACCAGAACCTGGCGATCTCCAGCAGCATCTCCGCGCCATTGGTGTGGAGGAACTCCCGGTCCCCGGTCGTTTCGGCGTAGCGCCAGACGTTGTACGCAATCGCCGAGCCGACGTGGTGCTGCAGCCTCGACCTGTCGGGCAGCCAGCGATGGGAGCGGGGGTTGAGATGCAGCGTCTGGGTTTCTTCGCGGCCATCACTGCCGCTCTGCCACGGAAACATGGCACCGGTGTGCCCGGCCTCGGCGGCGTTGCGCCGTGCCGCGGGCAGCCTGCGGTGGCGGTAGTTGAGCAGTGCCTTGGAGACCTCGGGAAAGTGCAGGTTGAAGTAGGGGAGAACGAACAGCTCGTCCCAGAAGACATGCCCCCGGTAAGCCTCTCCGTGCAGCCCTCGGGCCGGTACACCGACGTCGAGACCGGCGGTGTGCGGGGAGAGGGTCTGGAGGATGTGGAAGAGATGGAGCCGCAGGATGCGCCCCGTGATGCCCGGCACGTCCAGATGCGCCCGCTGCCACAGGTGCCGCCACGCCCGGTGGTGGGAGACCACGAGCTCCGGAAAGCCCGGAGCTCGGCTCGCCGCCTCGGTGGCGGCGCTGAGCGGGTCGCTGATACCCCGGTCGCCTGACATGAACATCGCCACCGTCTTGTCCACGTGAACGCTCACGCCGGAGCGCAGGGGCAGCGTCAGACACTGCAGGGCGCGGCCTTCGGACCGCGGGCCGGGCCGCATCAGACTCCCCTCCCCCGCCGAGCACCGCAGCCGCGCCGCCTGTGCCACCGTGATGCACGAATTCCTCGTACGGCACCGCACCCATACGACGTCATCCGCGGCTTCGCCTGCCTCGAGCGACGTCAGATGGTGCCCCGACAACTCCCGGTACCGTGCCACACCGCTGTTGGTGACAGTGGCGTCCAGTTCCGCCTCGACGTCCAGCGCCCCGGACCAGTTCTCGGCGGTGAACGTCGTGCGCAGAGCAGCGAGGTGCGGCTGACCCATGTGCACGAGACGCTGCTGGCCGACCCGCAGCCGGCGCCCGGCCGCGTCCTCCCAAAGGAGATCTCTCGCCAGGCTGCCCGCTTTCAGGTCGAGAGACTGCCGGTACTTCAGGAGGCCGGGCTGGTCCGGCGACCACCAGTCCGCGGCAGGGCCGCTTCCGCTTCTCTCACTGATCCGGAAGCGCAGCGGCAACCAGTTCGGGAGGTTGACCATGTCCTCGTTCTCCACCTGATGCCCCGCCACCACCGATCGCAGCCGGTCGTAGCAGCCCGCCGCATAGGTGCCGGGGTAGTGGTGGTCGTCCGCCTCGGCCTCCGGCGCAGCTCCACGGGTGGCGAAGTATCCGTTCCCCAGCGTGCACAGCGCTTCGCGCAGGCGTTCCTCAGCCGGGTCGTACCCTTCGTACACCCACGACCATTCGGTGCTCATCGGGAAACTCTCGGTACCGCGGTGGCGTTCACGGGCAGAAGCTACCCGCCCACCGCCGCACGAGGACGACGACACAGCCGTGTTCCATCGCCCGGCGGCACTCAGCCGCCGGGCGGCAGGCCCGGGACCACCCCGTCCTGCGCAACCGCCACCAGTCGGTAGCCGTCGATGCCGCTGATCCACTGGCGTGCTGCGGTGCCGAGCACAACCGCTGCGGTGGCGTAGACGTCGGCCCAGGTCAGATGGGGGCCTGTCACGGTGGCCGACAGAAGCCCCGTCGCAGGGGCACCGGTGCGGGGGTCGATGATGTGGTGGCCGCGTTCCGCCGTGCCGGAGGTGGCGACCGCGAGGTCCCGGCCTTCGACGGTGGTGAGCACCTGGCCCGGGCGGCAAGGATCCGCGATGCCGACACGCCACGGCCGGCCGGGCGCGGCCTCCCCGGTGAGCTGGATGTCGCCGCCACCGTTCACACAGACGTTCCGGACACCTGCGTCACGGAGAATGCGGGTGGCCCCTTCGACGGCCCACCCCTTGACCAGCCCGGAGGGATCGAGGCGGCCACCGGGGTGGGCAGTGAAACAGCCGCGGGTGCGCCGCTCGGCCTCCTCACACAGACGCAGCACCGTGGCGACCACCTCCGGCTCCCGGTCCAGGGTGGTGGCGTCGCAGGCCAGGCGGCTGATGGCGCTCTCGGGCCGGTACGTCGAGAAGAGGGCGTCGACGTGATGGAGCCAGCCGACGGCCGCACGCAGGGCACCTGTGACGGCCGGGGTCCGTGGATCGCGGATGTCGAAGGAGAACACCGTGCCCATCACGTGTTCCACATGGCGCAGACCGGTCCTGGGCGCGGCCTCGGCCGGGGGGCACGTCCGCCGGGTCTCAGCCATGGGCCCGGTCCAGTGCGCTCTGGAGGGAGCGGACATAGCCGTCGCTGGTGTACGTGGCACCGGAGACGGCGTCTATCTGTGCGCTCTGTGCGTGCAGCGCCTCCTGGGTGAGACGTGGTACCGCGTCCCTGGCGATCTCCTGATCACGGCTGTTTTCCGAGGGCACGCGCAGGACCTTGACCGCTGTCAGCCGGCCGCCCTTCAGCGTCGCCTCGACCTGGACGGGCCCGTAGCGGGTGTTGATGACGGAGCCGGTGTAGGAGCCGGTGCGGCTGCCGCCCGTGCTCGCGGAAGCGCTGGGGGATCCCGTGCCGCCCGTCGCAGAGGGTGCGGTGGCAGCGGGCGAGTCGCTGTGATGCGGCTTGAACGACAGCAGCATGACGACACCGGCAACGGTGCTGAAGGCGGTGACCGCGGCTCGACGCACGGCGCTCTCCTCGATGGCTGTAGGGATGCGGCAATGGCTGCAGGGATGCGGCGGGGTACGCGGGCGCAAGGCGGTCACGGTCCGGTGGCAGCCGTGGCGCCCGCCCAGGTCAGAACGCGAAGGACTCGTGGTGGATGCGGCGAGGCGGGACGCCGACCGCGCGCAGGGCGCGCACCGCCGCGTCGGTCATGCCGGGTGGGCCGCACAGGTAGACGTCCCGTTCAGCGATGTCCGGGACGTGGCGGGCGAGGGCCGGGCCGGTCAGGGGCAGCGAATGACCGGCCGGGTCGCTGACGGAGTAGTGCACGCGGGCACCGCGGGTGGCGGCGATGGCGTCGAGTTCGCCGCGCAGGGCGAGATCCTGCGGCCTGCGGGCCCAGTAGATCAGCGCGGTGTCGCCGGGCAGCGCCTCGAACAGGGCCCGCAGCGGGGTGATACCGACGCCTCCTGCCAGCAGCAAAGACTTCCCGGAGCCGGCGCGATCCGGGGTGAGGCCGCCGTACGGGCCTTCGGCCCATACGCGGGTGCCCGGAGTGAGGCGCGCGACGGCGGCGCTGTGTGCGCCGACGGCCTTGACCGTGATGCGCAGCCAGCGGACGTCCGCGGGCGCCGACAGCGAGTAGGGGCTCGCGTTCCACCACAGCCCGGGGGTGAGAAAGCGCCAGCGGAAGAACTGCCCGGGGCGGGCTCGCAGCTCATCGAGGCGCTCACCGGTGACGTACACCGAGACGATGCCGGGGGCCTCGGCGCGGACCTCGGCCACCCGCAGACGGTGCCGGCGTGCGGCGCCGACCGGCTTGAGGAAGCGGTACCAGCACAGCAGCGCGGCGACCCCGCCGTACAACGCGTACCAGACGAGCTGGGCCGGCCGGTGGCCGACGAAGTCGGCGCCGTTCGCGAGCTGGTGCCCGAAGGCCAGGAAGATCGCCGCGTAGGTGGCGAAGTGCAGGTAGTGCCAGGTCTCGTAGCTGACCCGGCGGCGGGCCGCGCGGGCCGAGAGGACGGCGGTGAGCAGGAACAGCAGGAAGCCGGCGGTGGCCTTGAGCATGTCGGGGTAGTGGAGGACCACCGTGGTGGTCTCGCTGACCACGCCCTTTCCGCCGGTCAGCGCGTATCCCCACAGGATCAGCAGGACGTGGGCGAGCACGAGACCGATCGTGTAGCGGCCTCCCGCCGCGTGCCAGCGTGCCAGCCGGTCCGTTCCCACGGCGCGGTCCAGCAGCGGAATCCGCGCCATCAGGGCGAGGAGCACCGCGCAGGCGTACCCCGCGAGCAGGCCGGTGATCCGGCCCGCTCCGGTCAGCCAGCCTGCCGGGCCGACGACCGAGGCGGTGTCGGCCCACCACATCGCGAGGACACCGGCCGCACCGCCCCAGATGAGCCCCTGGGCGAGCAGCGGGACCGCGCGGACGCCGGTGCGCCGCGGCGCGGGCCGCCGGTGCGGGGTGGGCCGCCGGGCAGCGGCGTCCCGGACGTACGTCAGGTCGGTCACGGCGCCTCCTCCTTCGGTGAGCTGGGCTTTCCGCGTGACCGAGCCTGACCGTCCTTGCTGTGAGAACCTTCTGAAGGAGCGGCTCCAGGCGACATTCAGAGGAAACTCAGAAGGTCGTCAGGGCCGCCCTCCCACCGGACCGGGGGATGCTGGAGGGACCATGCACGATGTGACCTCCCTCCCTGCTCTGAACCGGCCCGACGGCAGTCCGGTGCGCGTCCTCGTCGTCGACGACGAGCCGGACCTCACCGACGTCCTCGGCACAGCCCTGCGTTCGGAAGGCTGCCAGGTCCGTACGGCCGCCGACGGCTCCTCGGCCCTGGAGGCGGCCGGTGCCTTCCACCCCGACGCGGTGGTGCTCGACTGGATGCTGCCCGACATCGACGGCCTGACGGTGCTGCGCGGGCTGAGGGAGCGCTCACCCAGTGTGTGCGTCCTTTTCCTGACCGCGCGGGACGCGGTGGAGGACCGCATCGCGGGCATCACGGCCGGCGGGGACGACTACGTCACCAAGCCGTTCAGCCTGGAGGAGGTGCTGGCACGGCTGCGGGGGCTGCTGCGCAGGGCGGGCATGACGCATGCGCCCGGCGACCACCGGCTCGTGTTCGCGGATCTGGTGATGGACGAGGAAGCCCGCGAGGTGACCCGGGCGGGCGAGACCGTGGAGCTGTCGCGGACGGAGTTCGAGCTGCTCCGCTACTTGATGCGCAACCCGCGCCGGGTGCTGTCGAAGGAACAGATCCTGCAGCGGGTGTGGTCCTACGATTTCGGCGGCCGGGCGCACATCGTCGAGCTGTACGTCAGCTATCTGCGCAAGAAGGTCGACGCCGGGCGGTCCCCGTTGATCCACACCGTCCGGGGCGTGGGATACGTCCTCAAACAAGAACTCAAGCAGGACCTCAAGCAGGGGCCTGGCCCGGCGGCCGGACCGGCGCCCGGTGAGGGATCGCCGTGAAGACGAGGCTTCGTCTCAAGCCGCCCCGCTCGCTCCGCGCACGGCTCACCGTCGGACTGGTGGTGCTGCTCGCGGCGGCGTGCCTGGCGGTGGGCGTGACCACCGTGCTCGCGCTTGAGGGTTTCCTGGTGCGCCGTCTCGACCAGCAGCTGGCCGCGTCCGGCGGCAGGTTCGCCGCCAGCCTGGAGCACGAGAGGGACCCTGACGGTGACAACCGCCCCGACACCAGGGGGCAGTCCGTGGGCACGCTCGGCGTCCGCCTGCTGCGCGGGCGGGCAACGCAAGCCGCAGTCGTACGGGACGACGCCCAGGCCGCTGTCCCGCTGACGCACGCCGACCGGCGCTCCCTCGCCAACGTGCCCGTCGGCGAGAGCGGCCACACCATCCGGCTCAGCGCCCTGGGCCGCTACCGCGTCACCGCTGTGGCCGGTGACGACGGAGACGTGCTGATCACCGGCCTCCCCCTGCACCCGGTCGAGGAGACCGTGCACCGGCTGGAAGGGGTGGAGACCCTGGTCTTCGGAGCAGCGCTCGTGGTGACCGCGGTCGCGGGCGCCGTGTGGGTGCGCATCTCGCTGCGCCCGCTGGACCGGGTGGCCGCCACCGCGACGGAGGTGACACGTATGCCGCTGGCCAGCGGCCAGGTCGCCATGCCCGCCCCCCTGCCGACGGGTGACCCCGGCACCGAGGTGGGACAGGTCGCCACTGCCCTCAACCAGATGCTCGGCCATATCGGCGACGCCCTGGACCGCAGACACGCCAGCGAGGAGCGACTGCGGCATTTCGCCGCTGACGCAAGCCACGAGCTGCGCACCCCCGTCGCCACGGTCCGCGCCCACACCGAGCTGGCCCTCCGCCACAAGGGACCGCTGCCCCCCGAGGTACAGCACGCCCTCGAACGTGCCCACTCGGAGTCCCAGCGGATGAGCGGCCTGGTGGACGACCTGCTCCTCCTCGCCCGGCTCGACGCGGGCCGGCCGCTGGCCCGTGAGCGAGTGGACCTCACACGCCTCGCGCTGGACGCCGTCGACGACGCCCGCACCGTCGCACCGGACCACCACTGGCAGCTGGACCTGCCGCCCGAGCCCGTCCATGTCAACGGCGACGAACACCGCCTCCATCAGGTCGTTGCCAATCTCCTCACCAACGCCCGCCGGCACACGTCGGCCGGCACACAGGTCGTCGTCGCCCTCACCGCACACCCCGGCAGCGTCGAGTTGACGGTCACCGATAACGGCCCCGGCATCCCCGAATCCCTCCAGCCCGAGATCTTCCTCCGCTTCACCCGCGGCGACCACAGCCGCAGCCGCACGGCCGGAAGCACCGGCCTCGGGCTGGCCATCGTCGAAGCCGTCGTCACCGCCCACCAAGGCGACGTCGAGGTCACCAGCCGTCCCGGCCACACCCGCTTCCGCGTGACCCTCCCCACCGTTCCGCAGCGCTGAGGGGCGAGCAGCCGTCTCACGGAGCGAGGGAGAAGTAGGTCTCCTCCTCCTGCACGAAGTGCAGGCGCAGAACGCTGTGCAGCCCGTACAGGCACGCACGCAGATCATCGAGCTGCTCCCGCGCCAGGCCACCCTCAGCCGCGGCCAGTTCCAGATGGGTGGCGATACGCCGGGCGAGGCGCTCGATCTCCGCGTGGGCACGGCTCATGGTGGCGGTCGCTTCAGGGCCGCCGAGTGTGGGCGCGAGAGCGGGATAGAGCTGGTGCTCTTCGGCGTATTCATGCGGCAGGAGCCGTTCCGTGAGCAGCCGGTGCACCTCGCGCACGGCCGCGAGAGCCTTCGGGCCGGGACTGTCCGACAGCTGGTCAGCGGCGTCCCGCACGGCTTCGACGGTGTCCTGGAGGTCCTCGTGTTCGGCCGCGAATCGTTGGACGAGCGCTTCGGCTGCGGGCTGGAGCGCGGGGCGCGCAGCCCGGCCGAGGCGCAGGGCACGCAGGGCGTTGAGGATGACCGCGACGTCGATACCTTCCTGGAGCAGCGCACCGACAGCGGGCGGAAGCAGGCCCACGGCGGCTGCGGCCATGGCGGCCAGGGACATCAGCATGCCGCCGAGTGCGCTCTGCACGGCGATGCGGCGTGCGCGTACGGCGATGGCGACGGCGTCGGCGAGGCGGTCCACGCGGTCGGTCGTCAGGACGATGTCAGCGGCCTCGGAGGAGGCGGTGGAGCCGCGGGCGCCCATGGCCACGCCGACGTCCGCAGCTGCGAGTGCCGGGGCGTCGTTCACACCGTCGCCCACCATCACGGTGACCGCACGCTCGCGTTCGGCGCGGACGGCGGCGACCTTGCCGGCCGGAGTGAGTTCGGCCTGTACGTCGTCGAGGCCGAGGACGGCCGCGATCTCCCCGGCCGGTTCCGGCCGGTCACCGGTGAGCAACGTCAGCCGCCCGATGCCCGTCGTGCGCAGTCGGCGCAGGGTACGCGGCGCGTCCCTGCGCAGCGGGTCGCGGAGGAGGACGGCGCCGACGGGGCTGCCTTCGACGGTGAGCCAGGCGACGGCGGCCCCGTCCAGGAGTGCGCGGTTGTCGGCCGCTCGTGCCCACCCGGGCAGGTCGGTGCGGGCCTCGAGGCGGCCGACGGACATCCGGCGCCCGTCGAGAGTCGCGGTGGCGCCGCGTCCCGGCTCCTCGGTCACGTCAGCGGGCGGCGACAGTTCCAGTCCGCGATCGCGGGCCGCGTCGACGATGGCCTGCGCGAGGACGTGCGGCGAGTACTGGTCGAGCGAGGCGGCCAGCCGCAGTACGTCTGCGGGTTTCCAGCCGGGTGCGGCAACGACGTCGAGGGCCCGCGGGCGACCGCCGGTCAGGGTGCCGGTCTTGTCGAGCAGCAGGGTCCGCGCCCGGCCGAGGTTCTCCAGCGCGCCGCCGTCACGGATCACCACACCCAGGCGGGAGGCGCGCGACAGACCGGAGACGACGGCGACCGGTGCCGCGAGAAGGAGCGGACACGGGGTGGCCACCACCAGAACCGCCACTGCCCGTACCGCCGAACCACTGACCAGCCAGGCCAGCCCCGCCGCCGCGAGGGACAGGGGCAGGAACCATGCGGCGTAGCGATCCGCCAGCCGGACGACCGGAGCTGACTCGGCACCGGCCTCGCGGGCCAGCCGCACGATCCCCGCGTAGGTGCTGTCCTGCTCGGTGGCGGTGGCCCGCAGTTCGAAGGCGCTGCCGGCGTTGACCGCACCACTGCGCACCGCCGCGCCCGCTACGCGCTCCACGGTCAGGGGTTCACCGGTGAGCACTGATTCGTCCAGTACGGCGGTCGAGCCGACCACCCGGCCGTCGACGGGAACCACCTCTCCGGGGCCGACGACGAGCACATCCTCGACGGCGACCTCGGCCAGCGGCACCGTGTGCACGTCGTCGCCGGTACGGCGCCGGGCCGAGCGCGGCGCGTGCTCCAGTAGCGCCCGCAGATCGTGGGAGGCCCTCCGCTGTGCCGCCTCCTCCAGCGTTCGGCCGGTGGCGAGCATCAGCGCGATCAGGACCCCGGCCAGGTACTCACCCACGGCCAGCGTGCCGCCGAGAGCGAGTACGGCGATGAGGTCCACCCCGGCGTGGTGCTGCCGCAACGCGCTCACCACCCATCCCACCGCAGGCCCGATGGCCGCTCCGGTCCCCAGGCCCCAGCACAGGTCGGCGATACGGTCCGCGCCGACGAGCCAGGCGGCACCACCGGCTGCCAGTGCGGCGGCCGTCACGGCCAGGAGAACCTGCTCGGTGCGCGGCCGCGGGGCAGCTGAGAACCCACGGCGGACGGACTCGACGGGGATGAAGCGAAGGCGGTGATCCATGGCATTCCTCGGTCCGACGCCCGCCCTGGGCCTGCCGGTCGTCCAGCCCACTGCCACGGCCGGCGTCAGCAGCGAGCGGCTGATCCCAGGCGCGGAGCACCCAGACGTATGGCCGGATCGTACGGCGCCCAGGGGAGCCCAGCGGCGTCACGGCACGCCGGTGGGCCCGTCCCCACGGGCGCCGGTTCGACACGTGGCGACCACGGTCGGCGTATGGGTAGGCGACCAGCTGTCGGACGCCGCCGGGCGTGGCCCTGCGGTCATCCAGGCTCTGGCCGCCTGCGAGTGGACCGCCCGAGGTCACGCGCTGTGTCCGACGGGGCGTTCACCGGCCGGAGCCGAACCTTCCCCGATCCACTGCCCTGCCGGCCGGCGCCACGGAGTAACTGAGATCGGTCGCGGTGAGCGAGGCAGGCACCAAACGCAGCCACATCGTGCCCCGTTCGCCCGGATCATCGTGCAAGTAGTGCAGGAAACGCTCGTCCCACAAAGCCTCGTCCGCACCCAGATAGCGGGCAAGCTTGCGCCGCCCCCTCGGCACATCAAAGGGCACAAGCTCAGCCCGGCCCCGAGCGATCACCTGCCGGACACACCCCGTCGCGAGATCGCAGTCGTCGACCACGAGGGCGACGTCCGGGTCGTCCTTCACGCGGTCGAACAGCCGGGCCCATGGGCCTGTCAGGGTCCAGAAGGCTCCCTCTTCCCAGAGGAACCAGACAGGACGCACCGTCGGCCCGCTCGTCGCGATACGAGCGGTGAGCGGCTGCTGCAGGAAAGCGTCCACATCGAATCCAGGAGATCCCACATCGCCAATCTTCCGCTGCCGCCGCCCACTTCACCACCGACCTACGACCTACGACCCGGGGGCCGAGATCGAACGTCACATCCTGGCTCACGACCTGAGGCCCTGCCCGTCGAGGAGCGCATGTTTCGCTGATCCCGCCCGCTGGGGTCACTTGGACGTACCGAGGTGGCGATCACTCCGCTGATCCGGAGTTCTTGCGCTGCTTGGCGTTGAAGCGCGCTTTCTTCTGGCGATTCCCGCATGTGTTCATGTCGCACCATTTGCGGGTGCGGCTTTGACTGGTGTCGAAGAAGGCGGCTTGGCAGGTTGGTGATGCGCACAGGGCCAATTTCCCGTCGCGTTCGCCTGCGATGATGCTGATCGCGTCGGCGGCGATCACGCTGAGGGCATCTTCCACGCAGGAAGCCGAGCTGAGCCGCCATTGCCGCTCACCCTCAGGCGTCAGGATCGCCGCGGCCCGGCCCTGAGCGCTGCGGTCATTGATGACTTGGACAGCAGCTGCAGGGAGAGCGTCCTGGACCGCGGCCGCTGTCGCGGCGGCGTGGATCGCCTCCCTCAGTTCCCGAGCGAGGTCGAGCTGGGCAGAGGTGCAGGAGGCCACGGCGAGGCCGTTCACCGCCAGCCAGTCGACGAGCCGCTGCGGGGTCGGAATGCGCTCCACAGCGTTGCCATGACGCTCCGAGAGGGTCCCCGTGAAGCTGGTCGCCAGCACGTTACCGAGGCGGAAGTCAGGGAAGCCAGCACGCATGGAACCACCTTAGGCGGTTGCAGCGGGGCTCGGCAACCTGCTAGAACCTTCTTAGCCGGTTCGCGATGAGTCGTAGCCGGTTCCACCACGGCCAGGAGGACTCATGCCCCGTCCGACCAGCGACGTGCAAGCATTTGAAGCCCACGCGACCGACGCCGACCTCGACGATCTGCGCGCACGATTGGCCGCGGCGCGGCTGCCGGAGGCTGAGACGGTCCACGGCGCGGCGCCCGGGCCTCGCCGATGGGAACAGGGAGTTCCGCTCGCCGACCTCGCCGATGTCGTGAACTACTGGCGCACCGAGTACAACTGGCGGTCGTTCGAAGAGCGCCTCAACCAGATCGGCCAGTTCCGCACGACCATCGACGATCTGGGAATCCACTTCCTGCACCGCCGGTCCGCGCGTGCGGACGCCACTCCTCTGATCCTGACGCACGGCTGGCCGGACAGCATTGTCCGGTTCATCGACGCAGTGGACGAGCTGGCAGATCCGAAAGATGCCGACGCGCCGGCGTTCCATGTCGTGATTCCCTCGCTGCCGGGCTTCGGCTACAGCGACAAGCCGGCCACCACCGGGTGGGGAACCGAGAAGATCGCGGCCGCATGGGTGGAACTGATGGAAAGGCTCGGCTACAGCAAGTTCCTGGCCCACGGCGGCGACTGGGGAGGGAATATCACCACGGTCATCGGCGGCAGGTTCCCGGCGCACGTTCTCGGCATCCACACCACGTTCGCGGAGGGGCCGCCCGGGTTGGCGACGGACGGGCTGACGGCGGTCGAACGGCAATGGGCCGAGGAAACCCGCGATTTCTGGCGCCACCGCGCGGCGTACGCGAAGCAGCAGGCGACCCGTCCGCAGACCATCGGCTACTCGCTCGTCGACTCACCGGTCGGGCTTCTCGCCTGGATCCTCGACAAGTTCGCCGAGTGGTCGGACACCGAAGACAGCCCGTTCGAGACGATTCCCAGAGACCGCGTGCTCGACGACGTCACCCTGTACTGGCTGACGCGGACCGGCGCATCGGCGGCCCGCATCTACTACGAAAGCCACAACTCACTCGACCCCGAACTCCGGGTCGACGTCCCGTCAGCACTCACCATGTATCCCCGCGACGTCGAGAAGTGTCCGCGCCCCTGGGCACAGGGGCGGTACCGGCAGATCGTCCGATGGAGCTCGCCCGAAAAGGGGGGACATTTCCCGGCGCTGGAGGTTCCCGAGTATTTCGTCAAGGATCTGCAAGAGGGCCTCGCGGCAGTGCTGGCCGCTCATCGGTGAACGTGACCTTGACGAACGGTGTTTCCACCCGCGAGGTGTCCCGCCGGCTGGGGCACCGTTCGGTCAAGGTCACAGTCAAGGTCACGGTCGACCGGCTCAGTACACCCCGTGCTTCTTCAGCACCCGCCGCTGAGCCGCCGTGGGGTTGACGGGCCAGTAGAGGTAGCAGACGCCGCCGGTGCCGCTGACGACCTTGCCGTCGGCGTTCTTGCGCTTGGTGCGGAGCCAGATATTTTCAAACTGGCGGCGCTTGTAGACGTGGCGGACAGAGGGGTTGTCCGGGGAGTTGGGGTCGTTGGCGATGACGTCGCCGGTCTTGGTGAAGCCGATGACGGTCATCAGGTGTCCCGCGGTGCCGTAGCCCGCGCCGTCGAGTTCGGACTCGATGAAGGACTGCGAGGTGATCAGCGGAATGCCGGCGGCGATGAACTCCTCGGCCTCGTTGAGAGAGTTGAGCCGGGTGACGATCCCGTTCATCTCCCGGTAGGTGCCGGCGTAGGCGCTGTTGAAGGGCCAGTTGCCGCAGCCCTCGTACTGATAGTCGAAGGTGTAGCGCGCGGCGTGGCAGACCTGGGGGTCGGCGTAGTCGGGGTTGACCCAGGCGAGGTCTTCGGGGGTGGGCTTGCGGCCCCAGTACTCGATGATCATCTGCGAGGAGGTGGGGCTGCACCACGCCTCGCCGCCGTTGTCGTACTCGGGGTACTGCCCCTTGTGGATCTCCTGCGAGTAGCGCGGCACCTTCAGCTCGACCGCCCGGCCGAGGCTGGGCTCGGAGGCGGGGACCTCGAACCGGTCGGGAACGTCGGAGCACATCGCACCCGCCCGCCAGACCGTGGGGGTGGCCTTGCTGCCGGGGGCGCGGTAGAGGGTCAGCCGGAGCCGGTAGGACTTCAGGCGCAGCCCGCTCGCCAGGTCGTCGATGGCGAAGGTGTCGGTGAAGACGGAGCTCTTGCCGTCCTTCTGGCCGTCCACCGAGGTACGGCGCGGCACATCGTCGCCGTCCCCCGAGGTCCAGATGCCCATGGTGTACCAGGGCGTGGCCTTGCCGTCCGAGTAGGTGCCGCGCAGCTCGATGCGGACCCAAGTGCCCTTGGGCGTTTGGGCGTTCCAGGAGGCGATGGCTTCGCCGGCGGGTACGGCGCAGGTGTGCACCGGCGAGGTCCAGGTGGCGTACTCCCAGTCGGCCTTCTTGCCGGTGTGCGGGTCCTTGTAGTCGGTGGTGCCCGCGGGGGCCGCGAGGACGATGCCGGGGCGGCCGTCCGTCAGTACGCGGACTCCCTTCGCCTGGCCCGAGGTCCAGTCGTCGTGCGAGGCCCAGGTGTGGAACTCCACGTTTCCTGCCTTCCCCGGCCGGCCGGGCGCGGCCGGCCGGCCCGCGCCGAGCGCGCCCGTGGTTCCACCCGACCGGGCGTCGGCTGCCAGGGCGGCGGGGGCGGCTACTGCCGAGGCCGCCGCGGCGACAGCGGCGGCCAGGACGGTACGGCGGTTGGCGGATCTGCTGGTCATGCGGAGTGCCCCCAGTCGTGGGTCGGTGCGGCGGTCGTCACAGGTGGTGCGTCGTCTCGGTCACGGGTGGTGCAAGGGTCGGTACACGGTTGTGCGAGGCGTCGTACGCATGCGTGCCCGGAGGTCGTACCCGGCCGTACGCGGAAGCCAACTATCGCGGCTGAGCGGGGCCCGTGCCAGGGCTTCGGCCGCTCGGCATGCCGTCGTCATTGGCTGAGCCAGTGACGGAGAGTGCTCGGCACACGCGGCGCGAGCCGCCACCGCACACCCGTGCGACCGAGACGTACGCTGGGGGGATGCCCGCTCCGCTCCCCCTCGAAGCGCTCGCCGACCGGATCGCCGCGCTGCCCGCCTCATGCGGCCCGGTGCGGCTGGTCGGCGTGGACGGGCACGCCGGGTCGGGCAAGAGCACGCTCGCGCAGCGGCTGTCGGAACTGCTCGGCGGAGCACCGGTGCTGCACCTGGACGATGTGGCCTGCCACGAGGCGCTGTTCGGCTGGACGGAGCGGCTCACCCGGCAGGTGCTCGCACCGCTGGAGCGGGGCGAGCCTGCACGCTACGTGGTGTACGACTGGGTGGCGCGTGTCCATGCGACCGAGGCGGTACTGCTGCCCGCTCCGGTCGTTCTCGTCGAGGGTGTGGGCGCCGGCCGGGCAGCTCTACGGCCTTATCTGGCTTGCCTGTTGTGGGCGGACATGCCGGCCGAGGCGGCCTGGCGGCGCGGCCGACGGCGGGACGGCCCGGGTCAACGGGTTTTCTGGGCGCAGTGGATCCCCGCGGAGCGCGCGCACTTCGCCGCCGATCCTTCTCGCCCGTTCGCGGACTTCCTCGTGCGGGAAACGGGCAAGGGGCGCATGGGATACGAGATACGGGAGAAGGCTGAGGAGGCGCCCGACGCGGCCTTGAATATGACCCTCCGTATAACTCATGGCAGTTGACAGCAGGCCGGTGGCACTCGGTGCAACCGAGCGGCTTGACCATTGGCGCCGGACCGATTACTTTTCCAACAAGCGGCCTACGCAGGCCGTCTTCAAACGCGAAGCCCCCGGTTGTTCCCCCGTGACCGGGGGCTTCGTTCTGCCCTGATACGGCTAAGCGGAATGGGAAACCCGCATTTCTCTTACGCTTGGTAGCGGTTTTCCGGAAACCTCCGGCCGGCACCGCAGTCGGCACGCCTCCCGCCGCCGCAGGTGCAACGTCCCCGGAAGCCGGGTACGCCGCCCTTCGACAGCGCCCTGGGCGCGGGTACGATGCGAAACAGCGTGGGAACCCCGGGTGATATCCGGCAGATGACGGGGGACGTTTCGTGGGGGACGTGATGAACTTCGGCACGCAGGACCCCCAGGGCCTGCACGCCCCGGCCGAACTCGCCTGGCTGCGTGGGGTGGACGCGTACACCGTCGGCGGATACGCCCAGGCCGAGGAGGAGTTCCGCACGGCCGTGCGGCTCGATCCCGGGATGGCCGACGCCTGGCTGGGGCTGCACGCCCTGCGCGCCGACACCGCGACCGCGCTGCTGCGGATGTACCACCACAGGGACCGCTTCGGCGAACAGCGCACCCGGCACGGGCGCACCCTCAACTCCTGGTACTGGCTGGGCTGGTGGGTGCAGCCGGTGCTCGAATACGAGCGCGACCTGCTGCTGGCGCACGCCTCGCACTGGCTGGACGGCCGCCATGTCGCCGAGCTCGACCGCGCGCTGGCCGGCTGTCCCCCGGTCGACACCGATCCGCAGGTACGGTTCCTGCACGCCTGCCGCGCCTACCTGGCCAAGGACTGGGAGGGTCTGGTCGCACACACCGAACCACTGGTGGACGACCCGCTGCTGGGTATCGAAGCGGGCCTCTTCGCGGGCATGGCCCGGGTGCGGCTGGAGATGTACGGGCAGGCCGAACCACTGCTGGCCGCGGCGCTGATGCGCTGCCGCAGTGAGCAGCCGCAGCGCAAGGAGCTGCGCTACTGGCTGGCACGCGCGCGTGAGGGCACCGGCCGCAGCGCCGCGGCACTGCCGCTGTACCGCGCCGTGCACCGTATCGACCCGACCTTCATGGACACGGCAGCCAGGCTGACGGCCATAGCGGAGACCGACGGCGTGGGCGGTACGGCTGAGGACCTTGCGGCCGCGGTCCTCTCGGGCAACCTGGGCGCAGGGCCGGACGGGCCCGCGGGGAACGCCGCGCAGGACCTCTTCGACCCCGGCCCCGAGGCGCCGGGCGACCCTGCGCAGGCTCCGGATCCCGCCGACCCGGCGGACAGCGCCGTCCCCCCGGACCGGAGCGGCCAGGGCCGGGCCGACGACGGGAGGGGACCCGGCGCCGGGAACGGGCCCCACCAGGACCAGCGCGGCGCGTTCCGCGAGGGCCCGCCGGGGTCCGGCCGGACAGGACCGCCCGGCGCAGCGCAGGGCAGTGCCGGACAAATGGGCGCTCAGGACGGCGCCGGACAGAGCGGTGCGGCGCAGGACGGCACCGGACAGCGCGGCGCGCAGGATGGTGCGGGGGCAGGGCTGGACGACGCGGCCGAGTCCGCCGACCCGGTGGTCGACCCGGAGGCCGACGGGCTGCGTCTGGAGGACTCCGGCGACCCCGCCGAGCCCGTACGGGTGGACACCAGCGTGCTGCGCGAGCGCGCTGCCGCGGGGGGCGGCGGCCGGGACGGGGACGGCAGGCTGCCGACGGGCCCCTCCGATCCGGTGCTGCTGGCGCAGGCGCTGGAGGAGCTTGAGCGGATGGTCGGCCTGGAGCCGGTCAAGCGCCAGGTCCGGGCGCTGTCAGCGCAGTTGCACATGGCGCGGCTGCGGGCCGGGCAGGGCCTGCCGGTGCAGCCGCCGAAGCGGCACTTCGTCTTCTCCGGGCCCTCCGGCACGGGCAAGACCACGGTGGCCCGCATCCTGGGCCGGGCCTTCTACGCGCTGGGCCTGCTGGGCGGCGACCATCTGGTCGAGGCCCAACGGGCCGACCTGGTGGGCGAGTTCCTGGGGCAGACGGCGGTCAAGGCGAACGAGCTGATCGACTCGGCGCTCGGCGGAGTGCTCTTCGTCGACGAGGCGTACGCGCTGTCCAACTCCGGCTACACCAAGGGCGACGCGTACGGCGACGAGGCGCTGCAGGTGCTGCTCAAGCGCGCTGAGGACAACCGGGACCAGCTGGTGGTGATCCTGGCGGGCTATCCGGAGGGCATGGACCGGCTGCTGGCCACCAATCCGGGACTCTCGTCCCGCTTCACCACCCGGGTGGACTTCCCCAGCTACCGTCCGCTGGAGCTGACGGCGATCGGCGAGGTGCTGGCCGCCGACAACGGCGACGTCTGGGACGAGGAGGCGCTGGAGGAGCTGCGCAGCATCAGCGGCCATGTCGTCGACCAGGGCTGGATCGACGAGCTGGGCAACGGCCGCTTCCTGCGCACCCTCTACGAGAAGAGCTGCGCCTACCGCGATCTGCGGCTGTCCGGCTACTCGGGCACCCCGACCCGCGACGACCTGGCGACGCTGCGGCTGCCCGACCTCATGCAGGCGTACGGCGAGGTGCTGTCGGGACGGGGTCCTGACGGTCCTCGTCCTGGCCCGCAGCCGCCGCCGGGCTGAGACCGCCACCTGCAGCGGCAGGGACCAGGCCCGCTGTCCCACTCGTCACCGGCCCGGCCGGCGCGGAGTCCCCGACCGGCTCGGGCTGCGCGGGATCCGCGGCCGACCCGGTGTGCGCGGGGTCCCTGGCCGGCTCGGTGTGCGCCGGGTCGTGCACCTCGCCGACCAGCATCTCCAGCACGTCCTCCAGCGCCGCGACCCCCAGCACCCGTCCCGTGGCGTCGGCGACGGCCGCCAGGTGCGAGGCACCGGCCCGCATGGCGGTGAGCGCGTCATCCAGCGGCAGCTCGCCGCGCAGCGTCGTCATGGGCCGCCACAGCCGCTGCGGCACGGCCCGGTCGGTCTCCTCCAGGTCGAGCACGTCCTTGACGTGCAGATAGCCGAGGAAGCCGCCGTCGTCGGCGCGGACCGGGAAGCGGGAGTAGCCGGTGCGCACCGTCAGCTCCTCCACTTGGCGCGGGGTGACGTCGGTGCCGACGGTGACCAGCTCGGTGCGGCCCAGCAGGACGTCGGTCAGCGGCCGGGAGCCCAGCTCCAGCGCGTCGGCGAGCCGCTGGTGTTCCTCCGCCTCCAGCAGCCCCGCCTGCCGGGAGTCCTCCACCAGCTGGTTGAGCTGCTCGCTGGTGAAGACCGCGGCGACCTCGTCCTTGGGCTCGACGCGGAAGAGCCGCAGGATGACAGTGGCACACGCCCCCAGCGCCGCGGTCACCGGCCGGGTCAGCCGTGCGAACGCGACCAGCCCGGGGCCGAGCCACAGCGCGGTGCGCTCGGGCGCCGCCATGGCGAGGTTCTTCGGCACCATCTCGCCCACCACGAGGTGGAAGAAGACCACCACGGCCAGCGCGATCACATACCCCACCGGATGCACCAGCGCGTGCGGCAGCCGTACGGCGTGGAAGGCGGGCTCCAGCAGATGGGCCAGCGTCGGTTCGGCGACGGCGCCCAGCGTCAGCGAGCACACGGTGATGCCGAACTGCGCGGCAGCCATCATCTGCGGCAGCGTCTCCAGCCCGCGCAGCACCCGCCGGGCGCGCACGGAGCCCCCGGCCGCGAGGGGTTCGATCTGGCTGCGGCGTACGGAGACGAGCGCGAACTCGGCGCCGACGAAGAAGCCGTTGGCGAGCACCAGCAGCGCGGCGAACAGCAGTTGCAGAACGCTCATGACGCCGCCGCCTCCATGCTGCGTACCGGCTGCGCGGAAGCGCTGCCGAGGCGGTGCACCGCGCCACCGGCGGCGGGCCCTGCGGCGCGGTGCGGAGCCACGATGCGGACGCGCTCGGCGCGGTGGTGCGCCACATGCCGCACCCGCAGCTGCCACTCCTGTGCGCCCTCGGGAGCGTCCTGCGGCGCACGCTCTCCGGCGCGCGGGTGCGGCACCCGCAGCCGGGCCGTGTCGCCGGGCGCGGGGATGCGGCCGAGCAGGTCGGCGACGAGCCCGGCCACCGTCTCGTACGGCCCCTCGGGCACCTCCAGGCCGATGCCGCGCAGCGCGCCCACCCGGCAGCTGCCGTCGGCCTCCCAGGCGGCGCTTCCCTCCGGGTCGGGCGGTGCGGGGGCCAGTTCGGGCAGTTCGTCGTAGAGCTGGCCGTCGTGTTCGTCGCGCACCTCGCCGACGATCTCCTCGACGATGTCCTCCAGCGTGACGACGCCTGCCGTGCCGCCGTACTCGTCCACGACGACGGCGATGGGCTGCTCACTGCGCAGCCGGGCCAGCAGCGGCCGGACGGGGAGGGTCTGCGGGACGAGCAGCGCGGGCACGGCGAGGCGGGCTGCGGGCGTGTGCAGGCGCAGGTGCGCGGGCACCGCGAGGGCGTCCTTGAGGTGCACCATGCCGACCACCTCGTCCAGCGTGTCCTGGTAGACGGGGAAGCGGGAGAGCCCGGTGGCGCGGGTGAGATTGAGCACGTCCTCCGCGGTGGCCAGCGCCTGCAGCGCGCTGACCCGTACCCGGGGCGTCATCACATGCTGCGCCGTCAGTCCGCCGAGCGCCAGAGTGCGTACGAAAAGGTCCGCGGTGTCCTGTTCGAGGGCACCGGCGCGGGCCGAGTGGTGGGCGAGGGAGACGAGTTCGCCGGGGGTGCGCGCCGAGGCCAGTTCCTCGGCGGGCTGGACGCCGAGGAGCCGCACCATGCGGTTGGCGGCCGCGTTCAGGCCCGCGATCACCGGCCGGAACGTGCGGGAGAAGAGGCGCTGCGGACCGGCGACGAACCGGGCCACCGCCAACGGCCGGGAGACGGCCCAGTTCTTGGGCACCAGTTCGCCGACGACCATCTGGACGGCGGAGGCGGTCAGCATGCCGGTCACGACGGCGACCCCGCCGACCGCGCCGTCCGGCACCCCGGCTGCGGTCAGCGGCCCGTCCAGCAGCCGGGCCAGCGCGGGCTCGGCCAGCATGCCGGTGACCAGTGAGGTGAGGGTGATGCCGAGCTGGGTGCCGGAGAGCTGGAACGACAGCTCGGGCAGGGCCCGTACGACGGCGCGGGCCTTCCGGTCGCCCTGGGCGGCGGCGCGTTCGGCCTCGGGTTTCTCCACGGTGACGAGCCCGAACTCCGCCGCGACGAAGAAGCCGTTGGCGAGGACGAGCAGAAACGCCACACCGAGCAGCACTAGCGGGAGGGTCATGCCGCGCCCCCACCAAGACGGGACACGGCGCACGTACTACAGGACGATCCGTCCATCGCTGGAGGTGGTCACTCCTCGGTTCGCAGGTGCCCGCACAGACGCGGGGCGGCTCATGCCGATGGGCAACAGAGTAGACATTCGGTCTCTTCCCGCGAAGACGCGCGGCACCACGCCGGGGTTGCCGATCCGGTGGCAGTCACGCTCCCTCCCGGCACCGCCAATTCCCGGCACCGCTACTTGCCGGCGCTGCCCGCGGCGCCCTGCGGGGTGCTCCGGTGCTCGACGAGGGTGCGCAGGGCACGGGCGTCGGCGAGCGCCTGCCGCTTGGCGATGCCCGGCTGGATGCCCATGGCGGGCAGGCTGGTGCCGTCGGAGAGGTCCAGCGAGACCCACGGGTCTCCGGGCCGCAGCCGGACGGCGAGCACCTGCGCCCATTCGAGGTGCCGCTTCGTCGTCAGATTGACGACCGTCACCCCGCGCTCGTCCGCCGTCACCCGGGGGCGGCTCAACAGCACCAGCACGCCCAGGAAGAGCGCTGCGGTGAAAATGAAGCTGGCCCGCTCCCCGCCGCCCAGCTGCAGCATCAGCGAGACGACGGTGATGACGACGAACGCGGCGAGCCCGGCCGTCAGCAGCACCGCACGGGTGCGGGTGGGCCGGAACGTGACGGGAAGCGCGGGAACCCCAGAGCTGTCGGTCATGGCGTGCTCCTGGTCGCGGGTCACAGACGGCAGGCGTGGATGCCTGTGGTGAGGATGGCGCGGGCGCCCAGGTCGTAGAGGTCGTCCATGATCCGCTGCGCCTCCTTGGTACGCACCATCGAGCGGACGGCCACCCAGCCCTGGTCGTGCAGCGGGGAGATGGTCGGCGACTCCAGCCCCGGGGTGAGCGCTACGGCCTGCTCCAGGTGCTCGGCGCGGATGTCGTAGTCCATCATCACGTAGCTGCGGGCCACCAGGACGCCCTGGAGGCGGCGCAGGAACTGCTGCACCTTCGGGGCGTGCTCGTCGGCTCCGGTGCGCCGGATGACGACTGCCTCGGAGTGCAGGATCGGCTCCCCGGCGATCTCCAGGCCGGCGTTGCGCAGCGAGGTGCCGGTCTCCACGACGTCCGCGATGACCTGGGCGACGCCCAGTTCGATGGCCGTCTCCACGGCGCCGTCCAGGTGGACGACGGAGGCGTCGATGCCCTTGTCCGCCAGGTGCTTGGCGACGATGCCCTCGTAGGAGGTGGCGACCGTCAGCCCGGACAGGTCGTCCAGGGTGGTGAGGGTGCCGGGCTTGGCGGCGTAGCGGAAGGTGGAGCGGGCAAAGCCGAGGGGCAGTACCTCCTCGGCCTTCGCCCCGGAGTCGAGCAGCAGATCGCGTCCCGTGATTCCGATGTCCAGCCGTCCGGAGCTGACGTAGATCGCGATGTCGCGGGGGCGCAGATAGAAGAACTCGACCTCGTTCTCCGGGTCCACCAGGACGAGTTCCTTGGTTTCCCTGCGCTGCTGATACCCGGCCTCATGCAGCATCTCCCCGGCAGGGCCGGAGAGAGAACCCTTGTTGGGGACGGCGATGCGCAGCATGAGCTTCCTTTGTTCGTGAAGGGAAAAGAGAGGGGGCGGAGAGGGCGGGTCAGGTGCGGCTCAGAGGTGAGCGTATACGTCGTCCAGGGAGAGACCCTTGGCGGCCATCAGCACCTGGAGATGGTAGAGGAGCTGCGAGATCTCCTCCGCTGTGCGCTCGTCGCCCTCGTGCTCGGCGGCCATCCACACCTCGGCGGCCTCCTCCACGATCTTCTTGCCGATGGCGTGCACGCCCTGGGAGGCGAGCTCGGCGGTGCGGGAGGTGCTGGGGTCGCCGTGAGCGGCCTTGTGCTGCAGCTCGGTGAAGAGCTGCTCAAACGTCTTGTTCGCCATGGTGGCCTCAGCCTACGCGGTGTCCGGTGCCGCTCAGCGCCTGGGTTCCGCGACCGTGCGCAGGGTCGCGGCCGTGGCCACCGCCGCCGTCACCGCCTCGTGCCCCTTGTCCTCCGTGGATCCCGGAAGCCCGGCACGGGCAACGGCCTGCTCCTCGTCGTCGCAGGTCAGCACGCCGAAACCGACGGGGACACCGGTGCGCACCGAGACCTCGGTGAGGCCCTGGGTGACGCCCTGGCAGACGTAGTCGAAGTGCGGGGTGCCGCCCCGGATGACGACGCCGAGCGCCACGATCGCGTCGTATCCGCGGTCGGCGAGGACCTTGGCGACGACGGGCAGCTCGAAGCTGCCGGGGACGCGCAGCAGGGTGGGCTCGTCGATGCCCAGTTCGCGCAGCGCACGCAGGGCGCCGTCCACGAGGCCGTCCATGACCTGCTGGTGCCACTGCGCGGCGACCACGGCCACGCGCAGGTCCTGGCAGTTCTCGACGGTCAGTTCGGGTGCGCCCTTGCCGCTCACGGTGCTCCTTGTGCTTGAAGTGTGTGCTGGTGCTGTTGTCGGTGGTCTATGGGTGTCGGCCGGTGTTACTGCGTTCCGCAGGGGGAGGTCCGCTCGGCGTCCAGCCAGGGCAGGTCGTGTCCCATCCGGTCGCGCTTGGTGCGCAGGTAGCGCAGATTGTGCTCGCCCGCCTGTACGGGCATCGGCTCGCGGCCGGTGACGCGCAGCCCGTGCCGCACCATCGCGGCGGTCTTCTCGGGGTTGTTCGTCATCAGCCGCAGCGACTTGACGCCCAGGTCGGCGAGGATCTGTGCGGCCGCCGCGTAGTCGCGGGCGTCCGCCGGGAGGCCGAGTTCGAGGTTGGCGTCGAGGGTGTCGCGGCCGCGCTCCTGGAGCTCGTAGGCGCGCAGCTTCGACAGCAGCCCGATCCCCCGGCCCTCGTGTCCGCGCAGGTAGAGCACGATGCCCCGGCCCTCCTGCTGCACGCGTTCCAAGGACGCCTCCAGCTGGGGACCGCAGTCGCAGCGCTGGGAGCCGAAGACGTCACCGGTCAGGCACTCGGAATGCACTCGTACGAGGACGTCCTCACCGCCTGTCGCGAGGTCCCCCGGGCCGGTGATGTCGCCGGTGACCAGTGCGATGTGCTCCACCCCGTCCACGATGGAGCGGTAGCCGTAGGCGCGGAACTCGCCGTGCCGGGTCGGCAGCCGGGTGGCCGCCTCGCGGCGCACGGTGGGCTCGGCGGAGCGGCGGTAGGCGATCAGGTCCTCGATGGAGATGATCCGCAGCCCGTGCTTGCGCGCGAACGGCACCAGCTCGGGCAGCCGCAGCATCGTGCCGTCCTCGCCGGCGATCTCCACGATGGCGGCGGCGGGCCGCAGCCCGGCCAGCCGGGCCAGATCGACGCCCGCCTCGGTGTGCCCGGCGCGGGCGAGCACCCCGCCGGGCTTGGCGCGCAGCGGGAAGGCGTGCCCTGGCCGGACGAAGTCCTCAGGGACGGTGCCGGGGTCGGCGAGCAGCCGGATGGTGGCGGCGCGGTCGGCTGCCGAGATGCCGGTGGTGACGCCGTGCGCGCGCGTCGCGTCGACGGAGACGGTGAACGCGGTGCCCATCGACTCGGTGTTCTCCGCGACCATCTGCGGCAGCGCCAGCCGGTCCAGGTCGGCGCCCTCCATGGGGGTGCAGATCAGACCGCGGCACTCGCTCATCATGAAGGCGACGAGCTCCGGGGTGACCAGCTCGGCGGCCATCACCAGGTCGCCCTCGTTCTCCCGGCTCTCGTCGTCGACGACCACGACCGGGCGGCCCTCGCCGATGTCGCGGATCGCCTCCTCGACGGGGTCGAGCGCGAGCCCGAACGACTCGTCGGCCGCCGCCGGTTCCCCCGGGACGGGGAGGCGCGGGGCCGGCGGTGCGTCGTACAAGTTCGGCAGCGCGGTCATGGGCGTACTCCTTCCTTGGTGGTGCGCTCGGGTGGCGTGCTCCGCGTCCGCTGGGCGGCTCCGGCCGGCGTTCACAGGGCGGCCCCGGCGGAGTTGAGCGCGGGCTCCGCGCGGGCGGCGGCCAGTGCGCGGGCGTCCACGCGGGAGCGCAGCCACCAGGCACGCAGGCCCCACAGGACGAGGCCGAGGTAGACGACGTAGACGAGGCCGGAGAAGGCCAGTCCGCTGCTGAAGGCGAGCGGCACCCCGACCACGTCCACCAGCAGCCAGGCGAACCAGAACTCGACCAGCCCGCGGGCCTGCGCCACCATCGCCGCCAGCGTGCCGACGAAGATGTAGGCGTCCGCCCAGGGGCTCCAGGACAGGGCCGGGACGAGAGTGAAGAGGGTGCCGACGGCGGCGGTGCCCAGCGCGGTGCCGAGCGCGAGCAGCCCGCGTTCGCGCCAGGTGGCGAACCGTACGGCGATGGAGCCGTCCTGCGCCCGCTGGTTGCCGCGCCGCCACTGCCGCCAGCCCCACAGGGCCACCCCGATGACCAGCAGCTGCTTGCCGACGCCGCCCGCGAGCTGGGCGGAGGCGAAGGCGCCGACGAGTATCAGCCCGGACAGCAGCTGCACGGGCCAGGTGGCTATGGAGCGCCGCCAGCCCAGCGCCAGTCCGAGCAGCCCCATGAGGTTGCCGAGCATGTCGGACCAGATGACGTGCTGTCCGAAGGCGGCGAACGCCTCCTGGTTCAGCCAGTGGAGACCGGTCATCGGGCCGCCTCGCTCCTGCGCAGCTCCTGGGCGAGACCCGGTGCCGAGGCGCCCAGCAGCCGCTCGACGTACTTGGCCAGCACGTCGACCTCGAGGTTGACCGGGTCGCCGGGCTGCTTGGTGCCGAGGGTGGTGAGGGCGAGGGTGGTGGGGATGAGGGAGACGGTGAAGTGGTCGTCGGCCGCCTCCACGACCGTGAGGCTGATGCCGTCCACGGTGATGGAGCCCTTCTCCACCAGATACCGGCCCAGCCCCTCGGGCAGGCCGACCGTGATGTCCGTACCGCTGTCCGCGTCGTGCCGTGCCGTGATGGTGCCGGTGCCGTCGACGTGGCCCTGTACGAGGTGGCCGTCCAGCCGGCCGCCGAGCGCCATGGGGCGCTCCAGGTTGACGGGTGAGCCCACGGTGAGCGCACCGAGGCTGGAGCGGTGCAGGGTCTCGGCCATTACGTCGGCGGTGAACTCGCCACCGCTCGTCTCGACTACGGTCAGGCACACGCCGTTGACCGCGATCGAGTCGCCGTGCCGTGCGTCGGCCGTGACGCGCGGCCCGCGCAGCCGCAGCCGGGCCGAAGCGCCCTGGTCCTCGACGGCGACGACCTCGCCCAGCTCTTCCACGATTCCGGTGAACACTCAGGACTCCTCGGGCTGCTCGGACTGCTCGGTGGTGGCGGTGGTGGCTCTGATGGAGGTTGTGGCTGTGGTGTTGGAGGTTGTGCCGGTGGTGACGGCGGCGGCCGTGCGGGCCGTCTGCGGCGCCGTGCTGCCGACGGCGGTGATCCGCAGATCGGGGCCGAGCCGCACGGTGTCGCTCACCGTGAGCCGCAACGCCTGCGCGATGGTGCTGATTCCGGCCTCGCCCAGCGCGGGCGGCCCCGCGCCCAGCAGCACGGGCGCGATGTAGCCGACCACCCGGTCCACCAGTCCGGCGGCGACGAAGGAACCGGCCAGCGTGGCGCCGCCCTCCAGCAGTACGGCGCGCACGTCGCGGGTCTGCAGAGCGGTCAGCAGCGCGTCCAGGTCGAGCCCCTGCCCGCCGTCCGCGGCGCGGGGCAGCCGCAGCACCTCCGCCGGGCTCGCACTGGCTGCGGCCTCCAGCTCCGCGGTGTCCGCGTCCTGCGCTACGGCGATCAGGGTGGGCGCCGCGTCGTCGAGCACC
>NZ_JADKMA010000189.1 GCF_017676365.1 Streptomyces oryzae | reverse complement strand
GGGACGGGGAGGGGCCCCGCCCCCGGCCCGTTCTTAGACGTCCCGCTTGTTCAGCAGCGCGTAGGCCAGTGCGAAGACGAGCAGGGTGACGACTGCCAGGCCGCCGAGGAGGGGCCAGCCCGTGGCTTCCTGGTCGTCGCTCATGGGGATGCGGTAGAGGGAGGCGAGGCCGTTCAGCGGGGAGTACTCCATCAGCTTCTCGCGGACGTCCTTGAGGGCCTCACCCACCATGAACAGCGCCATCACCAGCGGCAGGAGGACGACGCCCATCATGGTGGTGATCGCGCCCGCGGAGTGCCGCAGCAGCGCACCCACGGCCAGGGACAGCAGTCCGAGCAGTGCCACGTACAGTCCGGCGCCGACGGTGGCTCCCAGCCACTCGCCGCCGGAGGCGACCAGTTTCCCTCCTTCGACTGTCCCCCCGAAGGAGCTGTGCTCCACGTACGAGGGAACCTGCTGGTCGCTCAGCATCGCGGAGTTGATCAGCGCGGTGAGGGTGCAGGCCAGCGTGGTCATCACAAAGGCCAGCGAGAAGAACACCAGCGCCTTGGCCAGCAGCACCCGGCCGCGCTGCGGGCAGGCGGTGAGGGTGGTGCGGATCATGCCGGTGCCGTACTCGGAGCTGATGACCAGCACGCCGAGCGTGATCACACAGATCTGCCCAAGCATCAGCCCGAACAGACCGCCGGAGAGCAGCGGCATCCCGGTGTAGTCCTGGCCGCTCATCCCCAGAGCCGTCAGCAGACCGATGCCGACGACGAGCGCGAACATCACGCTGAGCGTCCACACGGTGGAGCGGACGGTGCGGATCTTCGTCCACTCGGAGACGAGCGCGTGACCGAGGTGGGTCCGCGCCATCGGGATGGGCGAGCTGTACGGGGCGATTCCGTTCGGCCACTCGGCCTGCGGGGCCGACTGTGCCGCCTGGGCTGTCTGTGCCGCCTGTGCCTCGTGCTGCTGGGTGCTCATCAGGCGTCCTCGCCTTCGTTCTTGGCGGTGCCGGCGGCGGGGGGCGCCGGGGTGCCGGCGGCGTACGGGTTGGGGGCGCCCGCTCCGCCCGTGGGGGCCTGCTGCGCGCGCATCTGGAGCGTGCCGCCCTCGGGGGCGCCCTGCTGCGGCACCGCTCCCTGGGGCGGGGCCGTTGGCGGGGCCCATTGCTGCGGCGCGTCCTGCGGGGCGGGAGCGGGCGGCGCCTGGGGTGCGGCCGGTGCGGTCTGGGCCGGTGCCATCCCGGGTGCCATTCCCGGGGCCATGCCGGGTGCCTGCTGCGGCGGTGCCATTCCCGGAGCCATCCCGGGTGCCTGCTGCGGTGCCGCCCCCGGGGCCATGCCGGGTGCGCCCATCCCCGGGGCCATACCCGGCGCCGGCATCGGCTGTTGCAGCCCCGCGCGCATGTCCGCCGTCGAGCGGTAGTCCACCGAGCCCTGGGTGAGCCGCATGTACGCCTCCTCCAGCGATGCCTGGTGCGGCGAGAGTTCCCACAGCCGGACGTCGGCGCCGTGCGCCAGGTCGCTGATGCGCGGCAGCGGCAGCCCGGTGACGCGCAGCGCGCCGTCCTCCTCGGGTTGGGTCTGGCCGCCCGCCTCGTGCAGGGCCGTGACCAGCTTCTCGCGCTGCTCCGGCTCGCTGTCGGGGGTGCGTACCCGGGCGAACCCTATGGAGTTGCGCTCGATGAACTCCTGCACGGACATGTCGGCCATCAACTGGCCGCGCCCGATGACGATGAGATGGTCGGCGGTCTGCGCCATCTCACTCATCAGATGGCTGGAGACGAAGACCGTCCGGCCCTCGCTCGCCAGCCGCCGCATCAGGTTGCGGACCCACAGGATGCCCTCCGGGTCCAGTCCGTTGACCGGCTCGTCGAAGAGCAGCACCTGCGGGTCGCCGAGCAGCGCGGCGGCGATGCCGAGGCGCTGGCCCATACCGAGCGAGAAGCCCTTGGAGCGCTTCTTGCCGACGTCCTGGAGCCCCACGACGCCGAGCACCTCATCCACCCTGCGGGCCGGAATGCCGGACAGCTGGGCGAGGGAGAGCAGATGGTTGCGCGCGCTCCGGCCGCCGTGCACGGCCTTCGCGTCGAGGAGCGCACCGACCTGCCGAGGTGCGTTGGGCAGCCCGCGGAAGGCGTGGCCGCCCACGGTGACCCGGCCGGACGTCGGTGTGTCCAGCCCCAGGATCATGCGCATCGTGGTGGATTTCCCGGAGCCGTTGGGCCCCAGGAACCCGGTCACGGCCCCCGGCCGCACCTGGAAGGACAGGTTGTACACGGCCGTCTTGGCGCCGTAGCGCTTCGTCAGGCCGTACGCCTCGATCATCCTTTGCCCCTGGACGCAGTTCGGGGCTGGCTCGCCCCCGGACACGGCCTAGGAGGTTACGGGGCCCGCAATTGGTTCCATGAAGCGGCCCCCTGGAGCCCGTGAGGCGCGGCACCCGGGGGCCCGGGACGACGGCTCAGGCGTCGCGCTTCTTGAGCACGACGAACCCCGCCACCAGCGCCGCCACCGTCCACGCCACCATGATCAGCAGCCCTTCCCACGGCCCGTACGGCCGGTCCAGCGTTTCCGGCACCACGGCCATCACCGTGGTGCCCGCCTGGTCGGGGAGGTACTGGCCGACCTTCTTCGTCGCCTCGACGTTGCCGAGGATGTTGGAGATGAGGAAGAAGAACGGCATCAGGATCGCGAACGCCAGCAGCGGACTGCGCAGTACGAAGGTGATGCCGACGGCGAACATCGCGATCAGCGCCATGTAGAGGCCGCCGCCGACCACGGCGCGCAGCACCCCGGGGTCGCCGATGCCCACCCCGTGCGAGCCCAGCAGCGCCTGGCCGAGGAAGAACGCGCAGAAGCTGGTGACCATGCCGACGACCAGGACCAGCGTCCCCGCGATCAGCACCTTGCACCACAGGAACGTGCCCCGCTGCGGCACGGCGGCCAGCGAGTTGCGGATCATGCCGGTGCTGTACTCGGCGGAGACGATGAGCACCCCGAACGCGATCATCGCGAGCTGGCCGAGTCCCATACCGGCGAAGCTGGTGTAGGTGGCGTCGAACGTCAGCCGGTCCTGGGTGGACATGTCGCCGAAGGTGGACGCGGTCACCCCGCAGATCAGCGCGCCGAGGCCGACGGAGACGACCAGCGCCGTGGCGAGGGTCCAGACGGTGGAGCGGACCGAGCGGACCTTGGTCCACTCCGACTTGAGTACCCGCGTGGTGTGGCTCATCCCCGGCGCCCCTTCCTCCAGTTCTCACCCCACGCAGGCGGCGCCTGCCCGCCTGGCGGCGCCTGCCCACCTTGCGGCGGAGCGGCCGTACCAGCTGGTGGCCCGGGCGGACCGCCCGGCACCGCCGCCTGGACGTCGCCCGGCGCGTAGGCGTGGTACTCGACGCTCTGGGCCGTCAGCCGCATGAACGCCTCCTCCAGCGAGGCCCGCTGGGTGCTCAGCTCGTGCAGCACCACCTGGTTCGCGGCGGCGAGTTCCCCGATCCGCGGCGCCTCTGAGCCGTCCACCTCCAGGGCGCCGTCCGCGGCGGTCGCCGGCCGCAGCCCCGCCTCGACGAGGACGTCCAGCATCCGCTCCGGCTCGGGGGTGCGGACCCGTACGTGGGTACGGGAGTTCTCCGCGATGAACTGCGACATCGAGGTGTCCGCCAGCAGCCTGCCCTGGCCGATGACGACCAGGTGTTCGGCGGTCTGCGCCATCTCGCTCATCAGATGGCTGGAGACGAAGACCGTCCGGCCCTCCCTGGCCAGCTGCTGCATCAGGGTGCGGATCCAGTGGATGCCCTCCGGGTCGAGCCCGTTGACCGGCTCGTCGAACATCAGGATGCGCGGGTCGCCCAGCAGCGCGGCAGCGATACCCAGCCGCTGTCCCATGCCGAGGGAGAAGCCCTTGGGACGCTTGCGGGCCACGTCGTGGAGGCCCACCATTTCCAGCACCTCGCCGACCCGGCGCTCGGGGATGCCGTTCGACTGCGCCATGCACAGCAGATGGTCGTAGGCCCTGCGGCCGCCGTGCACGCCCTTGGCCTCCAGGAGCGCACCGATGCTGTGCAGCGGTTCCTGCAGTTCGCCGTAGTGCTTGCCCTCGATACGAACGTCGCCCCTGGTAGGGGCGTCCAGGCCGAGCACCATCCGCATCGTTGTCGACTTTCCCGCACCGTTCGGCCCCAGAAAGCCGGTGACCGTACCGGGCCGTACGGTGAAGCTGAGACCGTCGACGGCGAGCTTGTCGCCGTACCGCTTGGTGAGGTCCTCCAGCTCGATCATTCTTCGACGCTAAGGGTCTGCTTCGGCCCTCGCCACTCGTGCGCATTATCCGCACATCACCCGCACATGCGAAACGGGCCGCACCGTTCGGTGCGGCCCGTCAGTTGTTCGCTGCGATTTGTTCGCCGCTAATTGTTCGTTGCGGCGCCGTTTGGCTGTGAAGGGGGCTGCCCCTTCTGGTGCGTCGCAGTCTGCGGGTTGTCTGTGGCTGGTGGGGGCACCCCCTGCTCGAAGAGCTTGGGGGAGCAGTTCCCCGCGCCCCTTCGGGGCGCGGCCAGACCGTCAGCGGGTCTGCTGGGCCGGGACCGAGCGGCCGGCGGCCTCCTCGTCGCCGACCTCCTCGCCGGGCTGGCCGGCGGCTGCCACGGCCGCGCCGGTGAGCGTGGCCAGCATCTCGCGCACGTTGGTGAGCTGCGCGTTGATGCTGTCGCGGCGGTTGGTGAGCGCGGCGAGCTCGCGCTCGGACTCGCTGCGCACCCGGTCCGCCTTGGCGTTGGCGTCCGCGACGATGTCCTCGGCCTGGCGCTGGGCGGTCTCGACGGTCTGCCGGGCACGGCGCTCCGCGTCCGTGCGCAGCTTCTCGGCCTCCAGGCGCAGCTGCTCGGCGCGGTGCTCGATCTCGGCGAGCCGCTTCTCGGCCTTGGCCTGACGGGAGGCCAGGTCGCGCTCGGACTGCTCGCGGCGCTTGGCGAGGTTGGTCTCGAAGTCGGCCGCGGCCTGGGCCGCCTTGGCGCGGGTGTCCTCGAAGAGGGTGTCGGCCTCCTCGCGCTTGGACTGGGCGTCCTTCTCCGCCTCGCTGCGCAGTGCGGCGGCCTCGCTCTTCGCCTTGTCGACGATGCGGGCGCCCTCTTCCTCTGCCTTGGCCTTGCGGTCGGCGGCGAAGGCCTCGGCGTCGTTGCGCACCTGCTGCGCCGCGCCCTCGGCGAGCTCCCGGTGCTGCTCGGCGGCGCGACGGGCCTCCTCGCGCAGGTCCTTGGCCTCTTCCTCCGCGAGGCGGAGGATCTTCTCGACCCGGGCACCGAGACCGGCGTACGACGGCTCCGCGTCGTTGACCTGAGCCTGGGCGTTCTGCGTTTCGAGGTGGAGCTCCTCGATGCGCTTTTCCAGAGAGGTGATACGGGCCAGGGCGCTGTCACGGTCGGCGACGAGCTTGGTGATGCGGTCGTCCACCTGCCCGCGGTCGTAGCCGCGCCGCACGAGCTCGAAGCCGAAGGGGGAGGAAGTGTCGCTCATGGGGTTCCTGTCGAGTCAGACGGGTTATCAGACGGGGGAGTGATAGAGGGAATCCTAGGGGCCGAAGCGGCGTGTCATCGAGCTTATGCGTGTTTGATCTGGAGAATGTGCCCTCATTCGGGTGGCTAACTCTCCGAACCCTTGCCACTCGAACGAGTTGTACCAGCGCCAACGCCCGCTGTCACACCACCCTTTGCGCCGGTGTCACGTCCGCCCCTTTTGCCGGAACCTCCAGCCCCGGACCCGGCACCGCGTCCCGACCCGCTGCCGGACCCCGCACCGTTGCCGGAGCCCGAAGCGGAATCAGAACCGGAATCCGGCCCGGCCGCTGAGGCGGCACCCGGCGTCTCGAACGACTCCAGCGCTTCCAACACGTCCTGTACGCGGGAGATCTCCGCGTTGATGTCCTCCTGGCGCCGCATCAGCACTTCCAGCTCGCGCTGGCCGGCCTCGACCGTGCGCCGGGCCTCCTCGGTGGCCTCCTCGCGCTCCTGCTGCGCCTCCCGCAGCATGGCGGCCTTCTTCTGCTCGGCCTCCTTGAGCAGGCCCTCGGCCTTCTTGACGGCGGCGATCCGCACCTTGCCCGCCTCGGCGTCGGCGTCCGCGCGCATCTCCTCCGCCTTCGCGCGCGCCTCCGCCAGCTGCTCCTCGGCGGCCTGTACGAGCTTGTCGCACCGCTCGCCCGCCGACTGCATCGCCTCGGCGGCCTCCCGGCGGGCCCGCTCGTGCAGTTCCTCGACCTCCGCCTCGACGCGCGTACGCAGCTCCTCGGCGCGCTCGCGGATCGCGTTGGAGTCGCTGCGGGCCTCCTCCAGCATGGTGTCGGCGTCGGCGCGGGCCTTCTCGACCAGCTCCCGGCCCTCGGCCTGCCCCTCGGTGACCAGCCGCTCCGACTCGGCGCGCGCGGCGCCGACCATGGAGTCCGCCTGCTCCTCGGCGGCGGCCTGGGTGCGCAGCGCCTCCTCCTGGGCCTTGGTGAGGAGCTGGTCGGCCTGTTCGGCGGCCTCGGAGCGCTTCTTGGCGGCCTGTTCGCGTGCTTCGTCCAGCAGCCGCTGGGCCTCGGCGCGTGCCTCCTCGCCGACCCGCTCCGCCTCGGTGCGGGTCTGCTCGCTGAAGCGCTCGGCCTTCGTCCGCAGGTCGTTGCCGATCCGTTCGGCCTCGGTGCGCGTCTCCAGGCTGAACTGTTCGGCTGCCGCGCGGGTGTCCCGGTCGAACCGCTCGGCCTCGGTGCGGGTGCGGTCGGCCTCCTCCTGGGCCCTGCCGAGGAGCTGGTCGGCCTGTTCGGCGGCCTCGGAGCGCTTCTTGGCGGCCTGTTCGCGTGCCTCGTCCAGCAGCCGGTCGGCCTCGGCGCGTGCCTCCTCGCCGACCCGCTGGGCGTCGGCGCGGGTGCGCTCCGCCTCGGCCATCGCGTCCGAAACGGTCCGCTCGGCGAGCGACTTGGCCGCCTCGGCCTCCTCCTGTGCCTCCCGGCGCAGCGTCTGTGCCGCGAGCTCGGCGGCCGAGCGCAGCCCGGCGATCTCCTCCTCGGCCTCGGCGCGCAGCCCGGCGACGGAGTCCCGTACCTGCTGGGCCGTCTCCTCGGCGGACGCGACCAGTTCGGCCGCGCGCCGCTCGGCCTCCTCGGTCAGCCGCTCGGCCTCCTCGTGGGCCTCGGCCACCCGCTTGCGGGCCGCCGCCAGCAGCTCCTCGCTCTGCTCGCGGGCCTCCGTGCGCTCCTGGTGTGCCTCCTCGCGGGCCGCGGTCAGCAGCTCCTCGGCCTCGCGCCGGCGGCGGGCCGCCTCCTCCTGGGCCGCGCTGAGCGCTTCGGCGGCCTCCGCGTTGGTCCGCTCGGCCGCCGCGTCCGCCTCGGCGCGTACCCGGTCGGCCGTCGCCTTGGCCTCCTCGCGCAGCCGCTCGGCCTCCGCCGCCGCCTCGCTGCGCAGCTGGACGGCGACCGACTCGCCCTCGGCGCGGGCCTGTGAAGCGTCCGAGGCGGCCTCCGTGCGCAGCCGCTCGGCCTCCTCCTCGGCCTGCTCGCGCAGCGTGCGCACCCGCTCGGCGGTCTCCGTGCGCAGCCGCTCGGCCTCGGCCCGCGCCTCGTCCCGCAGCCGCTCGGCCTCCGTACGGGCCTCGGCAAGACCGGACTCGGCCTCGGCCAGCTTGGCCTCGGTCTCCTCGCGCAGCCGGGTCAGCTCGGCCTCGGTCTCCTCCTCCCGCTCGCGCGCCGCCTGCTCGGCCTCCTCGCGGGTGCGCCGCGCGGCCTCGTCCGCCTCCGTACGCGTCTGCTCGGCCTGCTCCTCGGCCTGCGAGCGCAGCTCCTCGGCCTCCGTACGAGCCCGCTCCAGCGCCTCCTCGGCCTGCTTGCGCAGCGTGGTGGCCCGCTCGATCGCCTCCGTACGGACGCGCTCGCTCTCCGTCGTCGCCTCGGTGCGGGTCTCCTCGGCGTCGGCCTTCGCCTTGCCCAGCAGCTCCTCGGCGCGGTTGGCGGCCTCCTCGATCTGCTGGACGGCGTCGCGGCGAGCCTCGCCGCGGATCTTCTCGCCCTCCTCGACCGCCTCGGCCCGCAGCTGCTCGGCCTCGCCGCGCAGCCTGCGGGCCTCCTCCTGGAGCTCGACCGTCTTGGCGCGGTACTCCTTGGTGTCGTCCTTGGCGGCGCCCTTGAGCTGCTCGGCCACATCGTGCGCCTCGGCGCGCAGCCGGTCGGCCTCTTCCTCGGCCTCTCTGCGCAGCCGCTCCGCCTCCTCGGCGGCCGACTTCGTGGTGGCCTTCGCCTCCTCGGAGGCGCGGTTGAGGACGTCCTCCGCCGTGCGGGCCGCCTCAGCGAGCTGGTTCGCGGACTCCTCGGCCGTCGTGGTGCGGGCCTTCTCCCGGGCCTCGGCGATCATCCGCTCGCCCTCGGCCCTGGCGTCCTCACGCAGCTGCTCGGCCTCGGCCTTGATCGCCTCGGCGTCCTTGGTGGCCTGGCCCACCAGCCGCGCCACCTCGGCCTTGGCCGTACGGGTGCGCTGCTCGTTCTCCGACTCGGTGTCCGCGAGCCGTTTGCCGGCCTCCTCCTCGGCCTCCTGGAGCTTCTGGGTGGCCTTCTCGCGGGCCTCGCGCAGCGCCGTCTCGGCCTCGCGCATCCGCTCCTCGGCGCGGCGCACCAGATCAGCGGACTCGCGCCTGCTGGTCTCCACCTCGCTCGCGGTGGACGTACGCAGCTGCTCGGCGTGGTCGGTGGCCTCCTGCGCCTGGGTGGAGGCGGCGTTCAGCAGCCGCTCGGCGTCCGCGCGGGCCCGCCGCAGAATCGACTCGGCCTCGCTGCGGGCCTGCTCGGCCTCCGCGCTCAGCCGCTGCCGCGACTCCTCCGTCAGCCGCTGCGCCTCGGCCCTGGCCTGGGAGAGGGACTGCTCGGCCTCGGCCCTGGTCTCCTCCATGAGCCGGCGGGCCTGCTGCTCGGTGCGGGTGCGCAGCTGCTCGGCCCAGGCCACGTTCTCGTTGACGTGGTTCTCCACCGTGGCGCGGCGCTCGGCAAGCTCCTGGTCGAGCTGCTGGCGGCGGCGTACCGCCTCGGCGTGCAGCTCGGCCTCCAGCCGCGACTGCTGTTCGGCCTGCTCCTGGAGCAGCCGCTGCGTCTGGGCGCGTGCCTCGCGCAGCTCCCGCTCGGCGTCCGCGCGCATCTGGTCGGCCTGGAGCTGGGCGTTGCGGAGCAACTGCTCGGCCTGCTGGGAGAGGTTGTCGTACCCCGCCGGGCGCGTGGCCAGGGCGCGGCGCGCCTCGTGCAGCTTGGCGCGCAGCACTTCGACCTGATAGCCGAGGTCGTCGGCATGCTCGACGGCCTTCTCCCGCTCCTTCTTCAGCCGCTCCATCTCGGCCTCGAACTGCGAGAGGTGATCGTCAGCCTCGTAGCGGTCGTAGCCCCGCACTGCGCGGTCCCATCCGTCCCCTGGTAGTCGTGGAGATGATCCGAGCCTTGTCCCGGACTTGGTTGGACACGTCTCCCGGAAATGGTGTCAGATCATCGGCGGAACGTGGACCGAGCCCCCAGCCCGGAGGTCTCTGTACGGGTGGGGAGGGCCCGCCCCGGCCGGATGCCCACTCTACCGGGCCTGGAAGCCGACGCCAGTGGTCCGTTGGTGCCGCAGTGACCGAAGGGGCGCGGGCTCAGTGCGCTTCGTCGTCGCCGGGGGTTGCGGAGGTCACCAGCTCCGTCAGCACCCCGTGACAGTCCTTCGGGTGCAGGAAGGTGATCCGCGAGTCCATGGAGCCGCGGCGGGGCTCGTCGTAGAGGACGCGGACGCCCTTGTCGCGGATGGCCTCCGAGTCGCCGTCCACGTCCTCGGTGCCGAACGCGATGTGGTGGACGCCCTCGCCGTTCTTGGCCAGCCATTTGGCGACCGCCGAGTCCTCCCGGATGGGCTCCAGCAGCTGGAGGTAGGACGCACCGCCGTCGTCCGTGCCGTTGATCCGCAGCATGGCCTCGCGGACGCCCTGCTCCTGGTTGACCTCGGTGTGGAACACCTGGAAGCCGTAGGTGCGAGAGTAGAAATCGACGGTGGCCTCGAGGTCCCGGCAGGCGATTCCGATGTGGTCGATACGCGTCAGCATGGGGAACAGTGCAGCGCTCTCCGCGCGGTTACGCAACGTGCGCACGGTCACACTCACCGACGGGTGACCCGGGCTGGTACCGCTCAGTATCTTGAGCGGTAACCCTCGTTAACTTCCCCCCGGAAGGGAACCCCTCATGACTCCCACCTCCAGCAGCACCACATCCGTGATCGTCGCAGGTGCCCGTACGCCCATGGGGCGGCTGCTCGGCTCGCTGAAGTCCTTCTCCGGGGCGGACTTGGGCTCCTTCGCCATCAAGGCCGCACTGGAGCGGGCCGGTATCGGCGGAGACGCCGCAAACATGGTCGAGTACGTGATCATGGGCCAGGTCCTCCAGGCCGGCGCCGGCCAGATCCCGGCGCGCCAGGCCGCGGTCAAGGCCGGCATCCCGATGAACGTCCCGGCACTGACCGTGAACAAGGTGTGCCTCTCCGGGCTCGACGCCATCGCGCTCGCCGACCAGCTGGTGCGCGCCGGCGAGTTCGACATCGTGGTCGCCGGCGGCCAGGAGTCCATGACCAACGCCCCGCACCTGCTGCCCAAGTCCCGCGAGGGCTACAAGTACGGCGCGCTCGAGGTGCTCGACTCCATGGCGCACGACGGGCTCACCGACTCCTTCGAGGGCATCGCCATGGGCGCCTCCACCGAGAAGCACAACACCCGTCTCGGCATCCCGCGCCAGGTGCAGGACGAGATCGCTGCCCGCTCGCACCAGCGCGCCGCCGCAGCCCAGCGCGACGGGCTCTTCCAGGCGGAGATCACCCCGGTCGAGATCCCGCAGCGCAAGGGCGACCCGGTGCTCTTCACCGAGGACGAGGGCATCAGGGGCGACTCGACCGCCGAGTCGCTGGGCAAGCTGAAGCCCGCGTTCGCCAAGGACGGGACGATCACAGCCGGTTCGTCCTCGCAGATCTCCGACGGCGCCGCCGCTGTCGTCGTGATGAGCAAGGCGAAGGCCGAGGAGCTGGGGGTGGAGTGGATCGCCGAGATCGGCGCACACGGGAATGTCGCCGGTCCCGACAACTCCCTCCAGTCGCAGCCCTCGAACGCCATTCAGCACGCGCTGAAGAAGGAGGGCCGGGCAGTTGAGGATCTTGATCTGATCGAGATCAACGAGGCTTTCGCCGCCGTCGCCCACCAGTCAATGAAGGACCTCGAAGTCGGCCCCGAAAAGGTGAATGTGAACGGTGGCGCCATTGCCCTGGGCCACCCCATCGGAATGTCCGGAGCGCGCATCGTGCTCCACCTCGCGCTGGAGCTGAAGCGGCGCGGGGGCGGTCTCGGCGCCGCGGCGCTGTGCGGGGGCGGCGGCCAGGGCGATGCCCTGATCCTCCGCGTCCCGTAAGAAGGCCGCCCCGTAGGACGGCCACAGCCCAGCACAGCAGCCCAGCCCAGCCCGGAACGGAGCGGTTCGAATGGTGGATGTCGCAGCGCTGGTGGCGGGAGCCCGTGAGGGAGCGCCGCGGGCGGTGGCGCGGCTGATCTCCCTCGTCGAGGGCGCCTCTCCGCAGCTTCGCGAGGCCATGGCGGCCATAGCCCCGTACTGCGGCAACGCCTATGTGGTCGGCCTCACCGGCTCGCCCGGCGTCGGCAAGTCCACCACCACCTCCGCGCTGGTCAGCGCGTTCCGCGCGCAGGGCAGGCGGGTCGGGGTGCTGGCGGTGGACCCGTCCTCGCCGTTCTCCGGCGGGGCGCTGCTCGGGGACCGGGTGCGGATGGGAGAACACGCCTCCGATCCGGGGGTCTACATCCGTTCGATGGCCACCCGCGGCCATCTGGGTGGCCTGGCCTGGGCCGCTCCGCAGGCGATCCGGGTGCTGGACGCGGCCGGCTGCGACGTGGTGCTGGTGGAGACCGTCGGCGTGGGGCAGTCCGAGGTCGAGATCGCGGCGCAGGCCGACACCAGCGTGGTGCTGCTCGCGCCCGGTATGGGCGACGGCATCCAGGCGGCGAAGGCCGGGATCCTGGAGATCGGCGACGTCTACGTCGTCAACAAGGCCGACCGGGACGGGGCCGATGCGACCGTCCGCGAGCTCAACCACATGCTCGGCCTCGGCGAGGCCCGTCAGCCGGGGGACTGGCGCCCGCCGGTGGTCAAGACGGTGGCCGCGCGGTCGGAGGGCGTGGAGGAGATGGTCGCGGCGCTGGACAAGCACCGCGGCTGGATGGAGGAGCGCGGAGTGCTCGCCGAGCGCCGTGCTGCGCGCGCCGCGAAGGAGATCGAGACCATCGCGGTGACCGCGCTGCGCCGGCGCATCGGCGAGCTGCGGGGCGGCAAACGGCTCGACGCGCTGGCCGCGCGCGTGGTGGGCGGCTCGCTGGATCCGTACACAGCGGCCGACGAACTGGTCGAGGGCGTCACCGAGGGGTGACGCCCTGACCGGGGCTGTGTTGGGGCCTGACGGGCGGGCCGGACCGGGCCGGACCGGGAAACTCCCTCAGTCGTCGCCCTGCCCGTCGCCCCGCTCGGTCTCGTGGTGCAGGACCTTGCCGGACGTCCCGTCGAGGACGAGCTCGTGCTCCTTGCCCTGCTTGTCGACGGCGTCGGCCTCCCAGTTGCCCTTGTCCTGCCCGTCGTCCTCCAGGCTGACGGAGGTGACGTTGCCCTTCGTCTCGGCGGCGGCCTTCTTGCCGGCCGCCTCCGCGTCCAGCCCGGCGGCGCGCACGACGGAGCCGTCGTCGTCCTTGTGGGTGTCCGCCCGGTTCTTGAGGACGTTGCCCTTGGTGGCGTCGATGCTCACCTCGTGCCACTTGTTGTCCTTGCCGAGGACGTCGGCCTCCCACACCAGCCGGTTGCCGTCGGTGTCCAGCTCCAGCTCGGTCATCTTGCCGGGCACCTCCTTGAGCACGGAGTGGGCCGCGCGGCTGAAGGAGACGTCCGCGTTGCCGGTCTCCTCGGCCTTGTCGGCGCGGCCACCCTCCCGGTCGTCGCCCCTGTCGTCGTGGTCCCCGTTGTCGTCGTCCCGGTCGTCGCCGTGGTCGGCGGTCGTGCGAGCGTTCGACTGGGAGGCGGCCGCCTTGCCGTCCGTGTCGCTGTCGTGCCCTGCGACCCCGAGTGCGGTCGCCGTCCCCCCTCCGACCAGGGCGGCCGCTGCGACGGTGGCGATGATGACCTTGCGCTTCATGACGTTCGACTCCTCGGGTCGTTCGCTGCTCTCGCTTTCGATGACTCCACGGTGACCGACCGTTGCTGAACGTAAGCTGAAGCTACCTGAAGCCCTCTTCAGCCGCGATTTGGCAGGGTGTCCGTGTGCGTCTGCTGATCGTGGAGGACGAGCGGCGACTGGCCCGGTCGCTCGCCAGGGGTCTGATGGCCGAGGGCTTCGCCGTGGACGTCGTGCACGACGGCGCGGAAGGGCTGCATATGGCGGTCGAGAACGACTACGACCTGATCGTTCTCGACATCATGCTTCCGGGGATGAACGGATACCGCGTCTGCGGTGCGCTGCGCGCCGCGGGCGACGAGACGCCCGTGCTGATGCTGACTGCCAAGGACGGCGAGTACGACGAGGCCGAGGGCCTGGACACCGGCGCCGACGACTACCTGACCAAGCCGTTCTCCTACGTGGTGCTCCTCGCCCGCGTCCGCGCGCTGCTGCGCCGCCGTACGCGGGGCGCCAAGGCGGTCCTCCGGGTCGGCGAGCTGACCGTCGACCCCGCGGCGCAGCGCGTCACCGTGGGTGAGCGGGAAGTGGAGCTGACGGCCAAGGAGTTCGCCGTCCTGGAGTATCTGGCCACCCGCGCCGGAGAGGTCGTCGCCAAGACGGAGATCCTGGAACATGTCTGGGACTTCGCCTACGAGGGCGACGTGAACATCGTCGAGGTGTATGTGAGCGCGCTGCGGCGGAAGCTGGGGCCCAGATGGATCGGCACGGTGCGCGGCGCGGGGTACCGGCTCGGCGACGCTGCCGGAGGAGCGCGCCGTGCGTAGGGCTTCGGTACGGGTACGCGCCGCGCTCGGCGCCACCCTCGTGGTGGCGGTCGCGCTCGTCGTCGCGGGGTTCTTCGTGGTCGCCACGCTCCGTGACGGCCTCGCTGACACGGCCCGGCTCAGCGCGGAGAACGCGGCGCGGGGCACGGCGGCCCAGCTGGCCGACGTACCCGACAGCGAGGTCGGGCGGCTGGACGGGCTCGACGGGGACGACCCCGCACAGGTCGTGGACGCGGACGGCAAGGTGCTGGGCGCGAGCGACCCGCTGCAGGGGCGCGGCCCGATGGCCGACTTCGCACGGCCCGACCGCCCGCACGGCGACGGGGACGCCGACGCCGACGCTGATTCCGATTCCGATTCCGGCTCCGGCTCCGGCTCGGACGAGGCCGACGCCGATGCCGACGACGCCGGTGAGAGCGACAGCGGCGGTGGCCGGGCCGCGATCGACGGGGACAGCGAGAACAGGACGCTCACCTTCCCCGTGGACGACGACGGCGAGGTCACCTACGACAAGGAAGACATCACCGGCAAGCAGGACTTCGATGTCGCCGCCGTCCAGGGCCGCACCCGGGACGGCACACCCGTCACCGTCTACTCCGGTGCCTCGCTCGGCGCCCAGCAGGAGGCCGTCTCCACGGTGACCCGCTCCATGCTGTTCGGGCTCCCGGTGCTGCTGCTGGTCGTGGCGGGGGTGACCTGGCTGGTCACCCGGCGTGCCCTGCGGCCCGTCGAAGGCATCCGGCGGGAGATGAGCGCGATCACCGCCAGCACCGACCTCGCCCGCCGGGTCCCCCAGCCGGACGCGCGGGACGAGGTGGCACGGCTGGCCCGTACGACGAACGAGACGCTGGCGGCGCTGGAGGCGTCCGTGGAGCGGCAGCGGCGGTTCGTCGCCGACGCCTCGCACGAGTTGCGCAGCCCCATCGCCTCGCTGCGCACCCAGCTCGAGGTGGCCGCTGCCCATCCCGAACTGCTGGATCTCGACGAGGCGGTGGAGGACACCGTACGGCTCCAGACGCTGGCCGCCGATCTGTTGCTGCTGGCCCGGCTCGACGCGGGCGAGCGGCCCGCCACGGGGCGGGTGGCTCTGGACGCGCTGGTACGGGAACATCTGGCGCAGCGGGTTTCCGACCCGCACCCGGTGCGGGTGGAGGTGCTGGACGCCGGGGAAGTGCGGGGCTCGGCGGGGCAGTTGTCGCGCGTGCTGGCGAATCTGCTGGACAACGCCCAGCGGCATGCGCGGTCCGAGGTCTCGGTCGCTGTGCGGCGGG
>NZ_JADKMA010000188.1 GCF_017676365.1 Streptomyces oryzae | reverse complement strand
GCCGTACGGTGGGTGGTGTCCGTGGCGACGGCGGACGGCAGCCAGTCGCCGGGCCGCCGCAGCTGGGTGTCGCCGGAGGCCGTCTGGCACATCCGCAGAATCTCATCGAGCTCCGGCCGGTCCTCCGGCTTCTTGGCCAGAGTGCCAGCGCGGGCTCGGCGTGGACGATGCGGTACAGCACCCCGTGCGAGGTGCCCTCACCGAACGCCGGCGTGCCCAGCGCCGCGTACGCCGCGATCTGACCCAGCGCGAAGATGTCCGTGGCCCCGCTCACCCACTGCCCCTCGGCCTGCCCGGGCGCCATGAACGACGGCGTACCGATGGTCACCCCGCTGCTGGTGAGCGAGGTGGCATCAGCGGCACGGGCGATACCGAAGTCGATGACACGCGGCCCGTCCTCCGCCAGCAGCACATTGGAAGGCTTCAGATCCCGGTGGACGATGCCCGCCTTGTGAATGACCTGGAGGGCCTCCGCGATCCCGGCGACCAGGAACAGCACCGTGGACACCGGCAGCCGCCCGTGCGCCGTCACCGCCTCAACAAGTGACGGCCCGGGCACATCGGCCGTCACCAGCCACGGATGCGGCCCTTCACATCCCCCGCGGAATCAGGCCGGGTCACCTTGACGGCAACATCGCTCTGCTGCCTGTTGGGACGCGTCTCCCCCGCCCGGTATGGCGGTCCGGCAATCCCGTGGCCGTCGGCTTCCACAACAGGCGGTGGCCTGTGGGGGTGAAGGCCGGGAGACTCAGGTGCTGTGGACATGGGGATCTCGGGTTTCAAGCCGTTCTTCCTGACCGGGGTTGAGGCGATTCGGCGGGCACACGGATCACGCCTGGCGAAGCTCACGGGCAGGCGGCTGACCCGGTTCGCCCTGGTGCGCTTTGCCGAGGACGGAGACTGGTTCGCTGACTGCCCGGTGGTGCTGGACTTCGACGGCATCCAGATGGAGGTTTGCCACTCGAAGTTCGACGAACTCTCGATCGGCTGGGGCACGATCGACACCACGGCGACTGTCACCGGGTGGGAGTGGTTCGAGCTCACGCCGCAGTGGTCTCACAGCGATGAGCGCCTCGAGCCGTTCATCGACCAGGAGCTGCGCGAGGTCACCCTCCTCGAATGGCGGCCGGCGGGCCGTGACCTGGCCGCCGGAACGGTGGCGCTGGAGTTCGTCTTCGCTGGGGACCGTCTGCGGATCGCCAACGGCCTCGATGAGAACCGCATCGAGACCGGTGCGGCCCAGCCGGATCACATCCGGCACAGGCTGGGGTGCGGGCCTGGTGGGGGGTGAGTCGCTTCAGTAGCTGGTCCAGGACCACTGACCACCCGCGACAACGGCTCCTTCCTCTGTGATCTACGCTGCCTGGTCAGGTTCTTGTCAGAGGGGGGCTGGTGAGAGGTTCGGCGCGCAGCACAGCGGCTTTCGCGGGGGCGGGAGCGCTGATGATCCTGCTGGGGGCCTGCACGTCGGGAGATGGCCCGGCAGCGTCGGCCAAGGGCGAGAAGCGCGTGCGGCACACAGCACCGCTGCCGCGGGCGCAGTTGAAGAAGTTGCTGTTGTCCCGGATCGATCTTTCCGGGGACCTCAAAGAGGAGTACCGCCAGGTCTGGCCCACGACCACCAGCGGCAAGAGCCTGAAGGCATCGAAGCCGGAGTGTCAGCCGCTTGCGGACGCTATCCGCCCCTGGAGTGCGGACCGGGCCGGTGCCCGGGCGAGCCGGCGTTTCGTGAAGACGCCTGAGGACTTCGTCAGTGTGGTGCTGGTGTCCTACCCCTCGGTGAAGGACGCGTCCGCCGTGATGAGCAAGCTGAGATCTTCCCCGGCAGCATGCACCTCGCCGTTTCGCGCGGGAGAGACGTCCAAGGACAGCGATCCATACCAGGGTGTGAAAAGGAAGGCCGCCCCAAAGGAGGGTGACGAGGCCCTCTCCTACTACCTGCGCGTGATCTCCTACGCCAAAGACCGTCACGAGTCCCCCGAACTCTTCGTGCACGTCCGGGTAGGGAACCTCGTCGTCACCTTCTCCCGTTACGGGTCCTACCGTCCCGGAGACAACACCATCCCCCCGAACCTCATCAAGGCCCAGGTCGACAAGATCGAGACCACGTGAGGAGCACGAAAGCCCACGACGGACCGACCGGCCGTTGTCAGTGCAGCGCACTACTGTCCGGTGCATGGCGCAGCTGGAGATCGTGCGAGGGGACGCGACGTCACCGCAGGGCAAGGGCGTGAAGGTCATCGCGCACGTATGCAATGACCTGGGCGGCTGGGGGAAGGGTTTCGTCCTCGCGCTCTCCCGCCGCTGGCGGGAACCCGAGGCCGCCTACCGGCGCTGGCACCGGGAGCGGGCGCACAACGACTTCGGGCTCGGCGCCGTCCAGTTCGTCCAGGTCGAGCGCTACGTGTGGGTGGCCAACATGGTCGGCCAGCGCGGCATCCGCACCGGCAGCAAGGGCTCGCCGGTGCGCTACGAGGCCATCGACACCGCGCTCGGCGCAGTGGGCACCAGAGCCCGGGAGCTTGGCGCCACCGTGCACATGCCCCGGATCGGCTGTGGGCTGGCCGGAGGCCGTTGGGAGCGCATCCGGCCGCTGGTGGAGGAGCGCCTGGTCCGGCGTGGCATACCGGTCACGGTCTACGAGACGGACCGATGAACCGCACCGCGCGCAGATCACGGGCGTACACGCATGAGAGGTGGGACCGGGCACATCGCCGTCGGCCGGGCCACGTTCAGCCACAGCCGGACCAGCGCACCACCGCCACCCAGCAGTTGCCCGGCACGGCCGGAATCCGCCAGCGAAGCGACCACTTTTGGCCCGGCCGGTTCCGGTCAGGGGATCGGGGGGCGGCGGTGGGGGGATTGGTGGCAGGATCGGCGCTTGTCGGGAATAGCGCCGACAGGTGCATGAAATCGTGCACGAGCGTCTTTCATACTCATTCGGGGGAAGTAGCATGATTGATCGTTCTCTCACCCATGGCGCCGCCGCGGGGCTTGGTGGGGCAGCACTGGGCAGCGCCTCGGGGGGTGACGACACCGGCTGGGACTGAGCCCTCCGGCTACGTCGTAGCAAGAGAGTAAGTGAGTACGTAGGTACGTAAGTACGGGAGCGCCTATAGCGCTCCGCATTTGACGGGTCACGGCCGGCTCACGAGCCCCGTGGCCCGTCGTGCTGTGGCGGCGGCCCCTGCCCCTGCTGCCGTTCGGAGAGCGGGGGAACCGACTGGACAAGACCGAGCTCCACGGCCTTGACACCGGCCATGAAGCGGCTGGTGGCGCCCAGTTCCTCCATGATGGCCGCCATGTAGCGGCGGCAGGTGCGGGTGGCGACGCCGAGTCTCCTGGCGATGACGTCGTCCTTGAGGCCGGTGGCCATCAGGCGCAGGATCGTCTGTTTCAGCTCTTCCGTGGTCCCGTGGTCGTCGCTCTCCTCGGCGGTGTCGAAGGGGTGCGCCGACAGCCAGGACTTGTGGTGGGTGCGCCACAGATAGTCGACGACGGTGGGGTCGGTCACGATGGCGGCGCCGGGGGCCTTACGGCCCGTTCTGCTCTGCGGGACGAAGGCCACCCGGGCGTCGAATATGATCATTCGCTCGTGTATCTCGGCGGTGGTACGCACTTGTCCGCCGAGCTCGGTGATGTGCCGTACGTAGGCCCGCGTTGCCAGGTCGGCGCGGGCGGTGTGCTGGTAGAGCACTCGCATCTGCACGCCGCGCTCGAGCATGAGGGCGTCCCGGCTGGACGCCTCGCTGAGTGCGGCTGTGCTGCGTCCGCCGCCCGGCTGGACCGATAACACCTCTTCCTCGCACTCCCGTGCGGCCAGGGCGAGTTCGCGGCGTACCGCCTCGGCGTCCTCCACCAGGCGTACGGCGGGCGACGCATCGGAGCCGGAGCGCTTGTGGTGTTCGGCCCAGATGCCCGACAGCTCGCGCATCTGGCGGGAGACCCTGACGACCTGGCTGCGCCGCTCGATGATGTCGACCTCGAGGCGGTTGGCGAGCACGGCCTCGGCGATGCCCGGATCGACGGGCTCGGGCCGCTGCCCCACCCCCGCGCCGGCCAGCAGGCACAGCTCGGTCAGCGCGGAGCGGATCCGCCGCACTTCGGCGAGGTCGCAGTCGAGAAGGGCGGCTATCTCCTTCTCGTCGAACCAGCCCTGACGCAGCGCGTGCCGGTAGGCGGCCGAGCAGGGTCCGTCCAGTTCGGGTGGATGCCAGGGGTTTGGCGATGTCATGTCCGAATCCCCCCAAGTGTCAGGCTCCATTACCTGCCTGGTCATTTTAGGACAGCGCGCCGCTGTTGGATGCGCGGACTTCGCGGTGCCAGGCTCGTCCTGCTCGCACCTCGTGGTGTTTTCCATTTCGCCGAGCAATGCCGTCGTCCGGGGCGGACGTCATGTCCCGTACGTCGGCGTAAGGAAGCCGCAAGTCATAAGTCGTAAGTCATAGGCCGTAACTCGTAAGTCGTAAGTCATAAGCCGTAAGTGGGGATTCCGAAAGGAAGACGGCGCATGCGTGAAATCGACATAGCAGGCCACCGGATCGCGGACGACTCGCCCGCCTATGTGATCGCGGAGATCGGTCACAACCACGAGGGCAGTCTGGGGAAGGCGGAGGAGCTGTTCCGGAAGGCGGCCGAGGCGGGGGCCTCGGCCGCGAAGCTGCAGAAGCGGAACAACGGGACCCTGTTCACCCGCGAGATGTTCAACCAGCCGTACACCGGCAAGAACAGCTTCGGCGCCACCTACGGCGAGCACCGGGAATTCCTGGAATTCGGCCACGACGAGTACGCGTATCTGGTCAAGGTGGCCCAGGAGTTGGGTATCGACTTCTTCGCGACCGCCTTCGACATTCCGTCGGTGGATTTCCTCGTCGAACTGGACATGCCGGCCATCAAGATCGCGTCTGCGGATGTGACGAACACGCCGCTGCTCCGCTACGCGGCCGGTACCGGAAAGCCGCTGATCGTCAGCACCGGCGGCGCGACCATGGACGAGGTGCGGCGCGCGGTCGAGACGATTCTGCCGGTCAACAGCCGGCTGGCGCTGCTGCAGTGCACGGCGGTCTACCCGGCGGCGCCCGAGGATCTGAACCTGTCGGTGATCGAGACCTACCGCCGGGAGTTCCCCGAGGTCGTCGTCGGCTTCTCCGGGCACGACCTGGGCAACGAGGCCAGCTCGCTGGCCTACACCGTCGGCGCCCGCGTCATCGAGAAGCACTTCACCCTCGACCAGTCCCGGCCGGGCAGCGACCACCACTTCTCGCTCGACCCGCCACTGCTGGCCGAACTGACCGCGTCGCTGGAGCGCACCCGGGTCACGCTCGGCTCGCCGGTGAAGGTGTGCAGCGAGCGGGAGGCGCCGGCGGTGCGCAAGATGGGCAAGAAGCTGGTCGCCGCCTCGGACCTGGCCGCAGGGCACACCGTCACGGCAGCCGATATCGCCTACCGGTCGCCCGGGGACGGGATGAAGCCCTACCGGGCCGGCGAGGTGCTGGGCCGGGTGCTCGTCCGGCCGCTGCCCGCCGACGGGGCGTTCGCACCCGAGCTGCTGCGGCCGCGCACCGAGGCCGCCGAGGCCGGTGGTGGTCCCGCCGCAGCCGCTCCGCCCAGTGCCGACCCGGTCGGGTGACGGGCGTGCGGATGGACCCGCTGGACCCGTTACTGGGCAGCCTGCGTGCAGCGCCCGCGGTGGTCACCGGGGTCAGTGGCCGGCTCGGCCGGGTGTGGACGGCCGCGCTGCTGCGCTCGGGGGCCGATGTGCTCGGCCTCGACCGGCTGGAGCCCGCGGACGAGGTGGCCAAGGAACTCGCCGGCATCGCCGAACAGGAGTCCCGCACCTTCCTCTTCCACCACGGAGACGTCACCGACCGGGCCTCGCTGCGCGAAGCGCTCGTCTTCTGTGTCGAGCGGCTGGGCACGCCCCGTGTCCTGGTCAACAACGCCGGCATCGACCAGCCGCCGTCGGCCGGCGCCGGGGGCCACTACTTCGAGGACATCCCCGACGAGCTGTCGGCCGCCGTCCTGGATGTGAACGCGGCCGGAACGCTGCGCGCCTGCCAGGTCTTCGGCTCCCAGATGGCGGCGCAGGGCCGCGGCTCGATCGTCAACATCGGCTCGCTGTACGGCTCTGTGGCGCCGCAGCCCGCGCTGTACGAGCACCTCGGCGTCGACCCGCCGTTCCTCAAGCCGCCCGCGTACGGCATGTCGAAGGCGGGGGTCGTCTCGCTCACCCGCTATCTGGCGACGCTGTGGGGCCCGGACGGCGTACGGGTCAACACGCTCTCGCCGGGCGGTGTGCTGGGCGGCCAGGACCCGCTGTTCCAGCAGAAGTTCACCGCGCGGGTGCCGATGAACCGGATGGCCGTCGAGGAGGACCTGGTCGGCCCGCTGCTGTTCCTCGCCTCCGACATGAGCCGCTACATCACCGGGAGCGAACTGCACGTGGACGGCGGCTTCACCGCCTGGTGAGCCGCCCCCGACGAGTCCCCGACCCACATGCATGGAGTCCGCCATGAGTCATGCCCCGAGCCGTGCCCCGAGCCGTGCCCCGAGCTGGGTGCCCGCTTCCGAGTTCGCCCGGGTACGGGAGGAGATCGCCGACCCCTACGACCGTGCCGCCGCGGTCAGTACCCTCGCCCGGATCAACACGCTCTACATGATCGAGCGGGCCGGCTCCGGCCATCTGGGGTCCAGCTTCAGCGCCGCCGACATCGTCACCCATCTGTATCTGTCCGAGATGCGGGACCCGGGCACGGCCGACGGGGACGTCTACTTCTCGTCCAAGGGGCACGACGTGCCCGGCCTCTACGCCCTGCTGGCCGGGCTCGCTCTGCTGGACGAAGCGCTGATCCACCGGCTGCGGCGGCTCGACGGGCTGCCCGGCCACCCGGACGTGCGCACCCCGAACATGCCGTTCAACACCGGCTCGCTCGGCATGGGCATCTCCAAGGCCAAGGGCCTGATCCTGGCCGACCGGCTGGCGGGGCGCGCCCGCAGGGTCCATGTGCTGACCGGCGACGGTGAGCTCCAGGAGGGCCAGAACTGGGAGGCGCTCGCGGGTGCCGTACGGCACGGGATGCGGGAGCTGACCGTCGTCGTGGACCACAACAAGATCCAGTCCGACACCTGGGTGGCCGACGTCAGCGATCTGGGCGATCTGGAGGCGAAGTTCCGCTCCTTCGGGTGGGGTGTCGTCCGCTGCGACGGCAACGATCCGCAGGCGCTGGAAGCCGCCTTCGCCAAGCGCGCCGCCGCGTTCCCCGACGGGCCGGCCGTGCTCGTCGCCGACACGGTCAAGGGCGCCGGGTGCGGCACGTTCGCCGCGACCACCTCGATGCGCGAAGGGGAATGGCGCTACCGCTACCACAGCGGGGCGCCCTCGCCGGACGACTGTGCGGCCGCGTACGCCGAACTGTGGGCCTCGGCAGGCGAATTGCTGGAGCGGCACGGCGTGGCCCCGGTGCGGTCGCGGCCCGCGCCGGACGCGCTGGACGCGCTGGACGAGCCGGATGAGCAGGGCGCGCCGGATGAGCAGGACGGGCCGTACGAGCCGTACAAACTGCCCCCGGTCTACGGCGCCGCGCTGGTCGAGCTGGCCCGCCAGGACGCGCGGGTGGTCGCTCTCGACGCCGATCTGGTGCTGGACACCGGGCTGATCCCCTTCTGGGAGGAGTTCCCCGACCGGTTCTTCGAGTTCGGCATCGCCGAGCAGGACATGGTCTCGGCCGCCGGCGGACTGGCGGCGGGCGGGCGGCTGCCGTTCGTGCACTCGTTCTCCTGCTTTCTGCACGCCCGTCCCAACGAGCAGATCTACAACAATGCGACCGAGGGCCGCCGGATCGTCTACGCGGGCTCGCTGGCCGGGCTCGTACCGGCGGCACCCGGCCACTCGCACCAGGCCGTACGCGATATCAGCGCGCTCGGCGCGATCCCCGGGCTGGTGGTGGCCGAGCCGGCGAACGCGGCACAGACCCGGGCCCTGGTGCGGTACGCCGGGACGGCCGAGGAGTCGGTCTACCTCCGGCTGTCCAGCGCCCCCGTACGTGCCGTGGCCGACGCCCTGCCCGCAGGGGAGGACCCGGCGACCGGCCGGGGCACGACGGTACGGCAGGGCGGGCCGCTGATCGCGATCGGCGCGGGCCCGGTGGTCCTGGAGCAGCTGATGGGCGCGGCGGAGCTGCTGGCCGCGGACGGCGTCGAGCTGACGGTGGTGAACCTGCCCTGGCTCAACCGGGTGGACCGCAACTGGCTGGCGGGGCTGGCCCGCGGCGCACAGGCGCTGACCGTCGTCGAGCACCACTACACCCATGGCGGCCAGGCGGACACCGTCGCCCGCGCCCTGCTGGAGCTGGGCCCGGCCGCGCCGCCGGCCTTCCGCGGTCTCGGCCTGACGCGGCTGCCCGGCTGCGGCACCGAGGCGGAGACCCTCGCGGCGCACGGGATGGACGCGGCCTCACTGGCGGCGGCGCTGCGCCCGTGAGCCGGCCGGCACGACCCGGTCACGTGCTTCCTATTCGCTACTCGCCACTTGTACTCGAACCGAGGAGAGGCAGGCTGCTGTGCAGACCGTCTACAACGACCTCGTCCGCCCGCCCCGCGAGACCGTCGAGGCGTTCCGCGAGGTGCTGAAGGAGTACAGCCCCAGCTGTCTGGTCACCGACGCCCGCAAGCGCGTCGGCGCCATCGGCGGCTTCCACACCGTGCGGCCCGAGCACAAGGTCGTCGGGCCCGCGCTGACCGTCGATCTGTCCATCGACGACCTCGTCGACTGCATGCCGGTGCTGGCCCGTGCGGAGCCCGGTGACATCGTCGTCGTCGCCTGCCACGGCACGCCGCTGACCGCGATGTGGGGCGGGCTGATGTCGACGCTGTCCCTCAAGGCGGGCATCACGGCCGGGGTGGTCGACGGCGCGGTGCGCGACGTGGACGAGATCCGCGACCTGGACTTCCCGCTGTGGTACCGCTCGACCGTCCCCCGCCCCTCTCCGACGGCGGTGCACGACCGTACCGAGCCGGTGCAGGTGAACGTGCCGGTCGTGGTGCAGGGCCAGGTCGTCAACCCGGGCGATCTGCTCGTCGCGGACGAGAACGGCATCGCCGTCGTACCGCAGGACGAGGCCGACGACGTCCTCGAAAGCACCCGGCTGGGCATCGGCAAGGAGCGCACCATCCGCGAGAAGATCGCCTCCGGTGCCACGGTGACCGCGCTGCTCGAAGAGTTCGGCCACCTGTGATGGGGACTGAGACGGCGGCGACGGCAACGGGGCCGACGCGGGTGTATGTGACCGGCGCGGACGGACTGCTGGGTACCGCGCTGCGCGAGGCCCTCGCCCAGGGCGGCGACCGGTGGCTGGTGCACGGGGTGTCGAAGGCGGACTTCGACATCGCGGACGCGGATGCCGTGGACCGTTCCGTGGCCGCCTTCCGCCCCCACGTGGTCGTGCACACGGCCGCGCACGCCATCGTCGACGACTGCGAGCGGGAGCCCGCGCTGGCGCTGCGCGTCAATGTCGCCGGGGTGCGGAACGTCGTGGCGGCGTGCCGCCGCACCGGGGCGCGGCTCGTCCATCTCTCCAGCGACTACGTCTTCGACGGCGCCCACGTGCCGTCCGGGGGCTACCGCGAGGAGGACGTGCCCTGCCCGCTGAACGTCTACGGGCTGACGAAGCTGGCCGGCGAGCGGCAGTGCGCCCTGCTCGGCGCCGCCGGGCTGAGCGTACGCACCTCCTGGCTGTTCGGCGGCGACAACCCGGGCGTCGACAACGTACTGGCTGCGCTGGTCAAGGCGCGGCGCGGGGAGCCGGCCGCACACATCGCCGACCAGTACAGCCGGCCCACCTGCACGGCCGATCTGGCCGAAGCGCTGGTGCGGCTGCTGGCGGCGCCGGAGCCGGTCAGCGGCACCCTGCACATCGCCAACGAGGGCACGGCCAGCTGGTACGAGGTCGCGCTGGCGCTGCGCGAGCTGTATCCGGACATGCCCGAGCCCAAGCCGCTGAGCACGGCCGAGGCGGGCTTCGCCGGGGAGCGCCCGCGCGACTCCACGCTGGCGACGGGACGGCTCGCCGGACTGGGAGTGCGGCTGCCGCACTGGCGGGACGCGCTGCAGCGGTACTGCCGCACGCTCGACGCGGCCGAAGCCACGGGCGCGCGCGGGCGGCAGGGAAGACGACCGTGACGGCGGAGCGGAGGTGACGACGGTGCGGGAATCCAGATGGCGCACCTGGGCCGGCACGGTGGGCTGCGCACCCGCGCGCACGGTGCGGCCCACCGGCGAGGAGGAGATCGTCAGGGCGGTACGGAAAGCGGCACGTGACGGGCTGTCCGTACGGGCCGCAGGCACCGGGCACTCGTTCAACAGGCTGGTGCCCACCTCCGGGGTGCTGGTCGACCTGACCGGGTACACCGGCATCGTCGCGCTGGACACCGCCGCTGGCGAGGTGACGGTCCGCGCCGGCACCCGGTTCACGGAGCTGTGCGCGGCACTGCACCGGCGCGGCATGGCGCTGCCCAACATCGGCACCCTGGCCGAACAGACCGTCGCCGGCGCGCTGTCGACCGGCAACCACGGCACCGGGCTGCGGCACACGGCACTCTCCGGCGGTGTGACGCGGGTGCGGCTGGTGACGGCCGACGGCAGCGTGCGCACCGTGGGGCCGCAGGACGAGGCGGAGCCGGGGCTGTGGGGCGCCGTGCGCTGCGGCCTGGGCACGCTGGGCATCCTGAGCACGGTCACGCTGCGCTGCGTACCGCAGTTCCGGCTGCGGATGCAGCTGGCGTCCGAGCGGCTGGACGCGCTGCTGGAGCGGTTCGGGGACTGGGCGGCCGGCAGTGAGCACCCCAGCCTCAACTGGCTGCCCTGGTCGGACCAGGTCACCGTCCGCTCCGTCGACCGGACCTGCGAGGCCGCCACGCCCGGAGCCGGACTGCGCCGGCTGACGGCGACGCTGGACGAGGTGCGGTGCGGGCTGACCGGCCAGGTGGCGCGGCTGGCCGGTGCGGAGGCCGTGCCCCGGCTCACCGCGCGGCTGGGCGGCCTGTGGCCGGACGGCCCGTACGTGGACGCCGGCCACCGCGTCTTCACCTTCGTGCAGCCGGTGCGGTTCCTGGCGATGGAGCACGCGCTGCCGCTGGAGCGCACCCCGGAGGCGCTGCGCGAACTGCGGACCGTGCTGCGCCAGCTGGGGGTCTACTCGCCGTACTCGGTGCTGGTGCGGGTCGGCGCCGCCGACGACGTCGCGCTCTCCCCGGCGTACGGGCGGCAGACCGGGTACGTCAATCTCACGGTGCCGCGCGCCGCCGGGCAGGTGGAGATACTGCGGGCCGCCGAGCCGGTGCTGCGCGCCTTCGGGGCCCGGCCGCACTGGGGCAAGGCCCACACCGCGACCGCCGAGGTGCTGGCGCCGCGCTACCCGCGCTGGGAGGAGTTCCAGCGGGTGCGCTCCCGGCTCGACCCGGGCGGGATGTTCACCGGCCCGTACACGGACACGGTGCTGGGCCCGGTGCCGGCCCCCGAGCCGGCCGTGGCGGGGAGGTGAGCGCCGTGGGCGGGACGCAGGACGGGGCGCCGGTCCAGGCACCGGACGGGGCACGGGAGCGGTCGCCGGGTGGCGAACGGCTGCCGGGGGCGCTGCTGTTCGACTTCGACGGGCTGCTCTGCGACACGGAGGCCGCCGGCCACCGGGCGTGGTGCGAGCTGTACGCGGAGCACGGGCGCGCGTTCCCGGCGAGCACCTGGCGGGAGATGGTCGGCCGGGAGGACGGCGAGCTGCTGGCCGTCCGCCGCCTGGTGGGCGGGGACGGCGGCGAGGGCGACGCCGCACACGCCGAGGAGCTGCTGGCGCGCAGGCGGTGGCGCAAGCGCCAGTTGTGCTCCCGTGAGCCGCTGCGGCCCGGCGCCTTCGAGCTGCTGCAGGAGGCCGCGCGGGCGGGCGTACCGGCCGCCGTGGTCTCCAGCGGCCCGGCCTCCTGGGTCGCCGGGCACCTGGAACGGCTCGGGGTGCGCGAGCTGTTCGCGCTGCTGGTGACCGGCGACCAGGTGCGACGCCCCAAGCCGCACCCCGAGCCGTATCTGCTGGCGCTGCGCCGGCTGGGGCGGGGAGCGGGCGAGGCCGTGGCGTTCGAGGACTCGCCGGTGGGGGTGCGGGCTGCGCGGGCGGCCGGCGTGTGGTGCGTGGCGGTGGACAACGCGGCAGGCGGCCCCGCTGACCTCTCGGAGGCCGACGCCGTGCTGGACACCCTCGCCGACTTCCGGCTGACGGCTCCGTACGGCGGCGGCAGGCACGATCGCGTCCGGCCCGAGACCAGCGAAGGGTTCGCCGTATGAGCAGCACGAGCCGCGCAAGAAGCACGAGCAGCGCAAGCAGCACGACCAGGGGCATGGGCGCGCTGGCCAGCCCCGAGGCCGCGCACCCCGAGTGGCTGTGGCACTCGGGTGCGCTGGTGCGCTGGGAGGAGGCGCGGGTGCACGTCAACGCGGTCGGCCACGCCTCGGTGGCCGCCGTCTTCGAGGGCATCAAGGCGTATCTCGCCGCCGACGGGGAGCGGCTGCTGGTCTTCCGGCTCGAGGACCATCTGCGCAGGTTCGCCGAGTCGGCGCGGCTGTGCCGGCTCACCCTCCCCTACGACACCGGCCGCCTGCGGGAGGCGGCGCTGGAGCTGCTGGTGGCCAACGGCTTCCGGCAGGACGCGTATCTGCGCCCCTGGGCGTATCCGGAGGGCATCGTGCGCGAGCTGATGCTTCCGGCGGGCGCCCGGTGCGAGGTGGTGGTGGACTCCTGGACGTTCGACAGCTCGCTGGAGACGGTGCCCGGCTGCCGGGCTGCGGTCAGCTCGTGGCGGCGGATCGGTGAGGCGGCGATGCCGCCGCGGGCGAAGGCGTTCTCCAACTACCACAACGGCAGGCTGGCGCTGATGGAGGCCCGCCAGAACGGGCACGACTGGCCGGTCATGCTCAACGAGCGGGGCCAGGTCGCCGAGAGCGCCGGCGCCTGCGTCTCGCTCGTACGGGACGGCAGGCTGGTGACTCCGGCGCTCAGCAGCGGGGTGCTGCCCGGCATCACCCGGGACACGGTGCTCGCTCTCGCCAGGGGGCTCGGCATCCCGGTGGAGGAGCGGGAGGTGGACCGCAGCGAGCTGTATCTGGCCGACGAGATCTTCTTCATGGGGACCGCCTGGGAAATCCTCCCAGTGACCGCGATCGACGGGTTGCCGGTCGGCGTACCCGGCGCACACCCGGCGGCAGAAGAAGCAGCAGCGGCAGAAACCGGGGCAGGGGCCGCCGGTCCCGTGGCGCGGCGGCTGCTGGAGGCGTACCGGCGGCTGGTGCGCGGGGTTGAGGGCGACTCGCCGTGGCTGACGGAGGTGAAACCGGGATGAGGGCAGTGCTGGTCCGGGAGCACGGCGGACCTGAGGTGCTGAGGGTGACCGAGGTGCCGGATCCGCGTCCGGGCCCCGGTGAGCTGCTGGTCGCCGTGGAGGCCGCGGGCGTCAACTTCATCGACGTCTACCGGCGTTCGGGCGTCTACCCCGGCGGACTGCCCCTGGTGCCGGGGGTCGAGACGGCGGGCACGGTGCTGGCCGTCGGCGAGGGCACCGGGGAGGGGCCCCGGGCCGGGGAGCGGGTGGCCTGGGCGAACCAGCCCGGCGGCTACGCGGAACAGGCGGTGGTGCCCGCACACCGCGTGGTGCGCGTGCCCGACGGCCTCACCTCGCAGGACGCGGCGGCCGTGCTGCTCCAGGGGATGACGGCGCACTATCTGACGCACGACACCTACCCGGTGCGGCCGGGTGACACGGTGCTGGTCCATGCGGCGGCCGGCGGCATGGGGCTGCTTCTGACCCGGTTTGTCCAGCTGTGCGGCGGACGCGTCATCGGTACGGTGTCGTCCGCCGCCAAGGAGCGGACGGCCAGGGCCGCGGGCGCCTGGCAGGTGCTGCGGTACGGCGGGCGGGGCGAGGGCAGTGGCGGCGTGGACGGGGAACTCGCCGCCGCCATCCGGGAATTGACCGACGGGGAGGGGGTGGCAGCGGTCTACGACGGAGTAGGCGCGCCCACGTTCGACACCAGCCTTTCCGTGCTGCGGCCCTGCGGCACGCTCGCCCTGTTCGGCCAGGCCGGAGGCGCGGTGGCGCCCGTGGACCCGCAGCGCCTCAATGCCGCGGGGTCCGTCTTCCTCACCCGTCCCAACCTCGACCACCACATCCGTACGACGAAACAGCTGACCGCCCGGGCCGAGGCAGTCTTCCGGCACGCCGTCGAAGGGCGCTGCCCCGTCCATCCCGTCGGCAGCTATCCGCTGGAGCGCGCCGCCGAGGCACACCGCGCCCTGGAGAGCCGGACCACCACCGGAAAGCTGCTGCTGACGACCGAGCGTGCCCCAGGGGCACCTACGCCACGCATGTCACAGACGCACAGGAACGGAGAGACACCATGACCACCTCCAGCAACCCCCGCACCTTCGCCATCGGCGGCGAGCTGACCGTCGGCCGGCTCGGGTTCGGCGCCATGCGGCTGACGGGACCGGGCGACTGGGGGCTGCCCGCCGACCCGGCCGGCGCGCTGAAGGTGGCGCAGCGCGCGGTCGAGCTGGGCGTCACCTTCATCGACACGGCCGACGCCTACGGCCCCGGCACCAACGAGGAGCAGCTGGCCGAGGCGCTGCACCCGTACCCGGAGGGGCTGGTGATCGGCACCAAGGCCGGCCAGAGCAGGCCCTCGGCGCGCGAGTGGAAGCCGCTGGGGCGGCCGGAATATCTGCGCCAGCAGTGCGAGCTGAGCCTGCGCCGGCTGCGGCTGGAGCGGATCGACCTCTTCCAGCTGCACCGGATCGACCCGCAGGTGCCCGAGGAGGAGCAGTTCGGCGCTCTCGCGCAGCTTCAGCAGGAGGGCAAGATCCGGCACATCGGCCTCTCCGAGGTCACCGTGGAGCAGCTGGAGCGTGCCCGGCGCAGCATCGAGGTGGCGTCCGTGCAGAACCTCTACAACCTCACCGAGCGCAAGCACGACGACGTGCTGGAGTACTGCACCCGGGAGGACATCGCCTTCATCCCGTGGCTGCCGATCGCCAGCGGGCAGCTCTCGCAGGCCGGCGGCGCGCTCGCCACCGTCGCCGCCGAACTGGGCGCGACCGCGGCGCAGATCTCCCTGACGTGGCTGCTGCACCGCTCGCCGGTGGTGATCCCCATTCCGGGCACCTCGTCGCTGACGCATCTGGAGGAGAACGCGGGCGCCGCTGAACTCACGCTCACCGACGAGCAGTACGCGACGCTGACCGCGCTCGGCTGACCGCGCTCGCGCAACCGCCCCGCCCCCGGACCC
>NZ_JADKMA010000187.1 GCF_017676365.1 Streptomyces oryzae | reverse complement strand
TCCCCGCCCCCCGGATGAATGAGTCCGAGCTGCTCAGTGTCGTACCCGATCAGGCAGCGTTCGCCGCTGCCCGCTGCCCGCTGCCCGCTGCCCGCTGCCCGCTGCCCGCTGCCCGCTGCCCGCTGCCCGGTGATCCCGTCGCGGCCACAACTCGGCCGCCACAGCGGCGAGGCGCTGCCGAGTCCGAGCACTTCAGGGGTCGCCCGATCCGGTGACGCGGGGCCACATGGCCGTCGGTGGGCACGTACAGTGCCGGGCAGAAGGGCGTCCAGGTTCGAAGTCACGCATAGGCCGACGGGCGCCCTTCGTCAATGTCGCGGCCAGTGCGGGCATCGCGTTCTTCAGTGAGCCGCCCCTCCACTTGGCCCCGTGTGCCCCGGCGTTCGCGCGTCCGGTCGCTGTCGCAGCTGCGTCAGCTCACCGCCTCGGACGGCTCCCCGGCATCGCTCTCCGGTCCGAGCTCCGGCAGCTCCTCCGCGTCGGTGGACTCCTCTTCCGGCACTGTGGGCGCGAAGCCGGGGACCCAGGTCTCCATTTCGTCCCGCATGCGCACCGTCGCTCCGAGCTGGCACAGGACGCCGATCGTGCTCAGTGTCACCCGGTGTATCAGCAGATACGACGGGGGGAGGTTGAGCTGCCGGCCCAGTTGGTGTGCCGGGGAGCGGGGATCGGCAACCCGGGCGGCCTGTCCGCGCAGCCACTCCCGGCTGAAGGTGAACTCCTCCACACAGGCGGGCTCGACGATCGGCAGCAGGTACTCACGTACCGCCTCTGGGTCCAGCTCTATCCGTTCCTTGACGAAGCCTTCCTCCCGAAGCAGTTCGTAAGCGGTCTCCGCGTCGCCGTCCAGCGTCATGCGCAGCACTTCGCCGATGGTCGGTGGCAGTCCGTCGGGCAGCCGGTCCACGGTGCCGAAATCAAGTACACCCAGGCGCCAGTTGCCGGGTTCCGCGCTGCCCTCGGTCACCAGCCGGAAGTTGCCCGGGTGCGGGTCGGCGTGCAGCAGCCCGGTGCGGACGGTGCCGGAGAACAGAAACCGGCTCAGCAACTGTCCGGCCCGGTCCCGCTCCTCCTGGCTGCCTTCGGCTATCACTTCCGAGAGCGGTATGCCCTCCAGCCACTCCGACACCAAGATCTGATCCGTCTGGCGCACCACGCGGGGAACGACGACATCCTCGTCGGCCTCGTACTCCTCCGCGAAGGCGTGTTGGGCTTCCGCCTCCAGGCTGTAGTCCAGCTCCTCGGTGATGCGGTCGTGCAACTCGGCGATCAGGGGCTTGAGGTCCATCCCCGGGACCAGCGGTCCCAGCAGACGGGCGAACCTGCCGAGTTGGGTGAGGTCGGAGACGAGCGCCTCGCCCGCGCCCGGATACTGCACCTTCACCGCGACATCCCGCCCGTCATGCCAGACAGCGCGGTGAACCTGGCCTATGGAGGCCGCTGCGGACGGTCTGTCGTCGAATTCGGTGAAGCACTCCTGCCATTCCTCACCCAACTGCTCCGTCAGCACGCTGTGCACGGTGCCGGCGGGCATCGGGGGAGCGGCTTCTTGAAGGCGGGTCAGGGCGGCGCGGTACGGGCCTGCCAACTCGTCGGGGAGAGCGGATTCGAAAACCGAGAGGGCCTGCCCGAACTTCATGGCGCCCCCCTTCAGCTCGCCCAGCACTTTGAAGAGCTGCTCGGCGGTCCGCTGTTGCAGCTCCTGGCCGACGAGGTCCGCGGAGATGCCCCCGAGGCGCTTGCCGAGCCCCCAGGCGGAGCGGCCCGCGAAGCCCAGCGGCAGGGCGGCCAGTTTGGCCGTGCGCGTCACCGCCTTGCGGGGAAGATCAGACATGCGTCCCTCCAACTCCCTGACAGCTCAACCGAGACAGCACCGAGGATGTCGGCCACTTGGTCATTGTCGCGTGCCTTGGGCCGTTCGTGGGTCTGCGGGTGGGGAGGTCACCGAAGCGGCACCGCATGGACACTCCGGGTGTGTGCTGAACTGTTCGGTGTCGGGCAGCAGATGGGGCAGCGCGAACCGCAGTCGGTAGCCCACCGCGCAGCCGCCGTCCCCGTCCAGGTAGCTCAGTGCGTAGGAGGCCATGGCGCCGGCCACCATCGTGGCCAGGGCGGTGTCGCAGGCGGGGACCCCCGTGCGCCGCCTGCTCGCCGTACGCCACTGCGCCACCAGCATCGGCCAGCTCGGTTCGCGCTCCGCCCGGGTGCGGGCCAGACACTCGGCGCACGGTGAGGTGCCGGGCAGTACCAGCGGCCCCACCACGCCGGTGGCCTCGACCACTCCGCCGTACAGATGCGGGGTGCCCGCGCGCATGAACTGCTCGGTCGTCTCCGGATCCGGTGCGTAGGCGTCGAGTCCGTCGCGCGGTGTCACGAGGACCAGGCCGACCTCGGACCGCGATCGGCTGCGCCAGGGCCGGGCGGCGCGCGCCACACCGCGCGCCGCCACATCGCGGCGGGTGCCCACCTGCTCGGGCGGCAGCCCGCCCGGTGTGGTGTCCCACTCCTCGACCACGCCGCCGTCCACCACGTCCACCTGGCCGACGCCTGCCGCCGACAGCGTCGCGGCCACGGCGGCGCCCACCCGTCCGAGCCCGCGCACCTGGACCCTGGCGGCTCGCCGTGCGGCAAGCCTGCGGACTGCGCCGCCCGGCTCGCGGTGCACCACGGACAGCGATGCCAGGTCGGGCCGCAGCCGGTCGGTGACGCTCGCTGCGGCCTCGCGGTCGGCCGTCGCGTCGTCCAGCACGCCGGCTGCGGCAAGCCGCTCGGTGAGCTTCGCCGGGGTCTGGGGCGCCAGCCCGAGCCGGTGGGCTTCCTGCTGCAGCCGCTCCATGCTGCGCGTGCCGTCCAGCAGCTCCAGGAACGCCGCTGTCGCGTCGCTCACCGGCCCCAGCAGCACCGCGTGGGCGGGTGCCATGCCGCACTGCACCGTCTGCCTGTCCCGCCAGCCCCGGCGCAGCGCAGGCTTGATCATCGGATGCACGTTCCCCCCTGACATGCCGGGCTCGGCCCGGCTCGGCTGTCGATCACTGGTGGTTGATCACTGATGACAGCATGCCGTGATCGGGCGGATCGGCGGAGTGAGTTATCCACAGGCACCGGCATTAGTCGTACAACCGGGGGCTGCTCGCAGCGGCCGTGCCACGACTCCTGTCGCCTTTCGCCCCCGATCCAGGCTGGAGGCGGGACTTCCGCCGATGGCAGCGGGTAACGTCGTGGCGTGTCCGCCGACCCGTCGAACAGCACCAGCCAGAGCGCGGTGGAGGTGCGCCGCAGCACGCGCCGACGCCGTACGGTCTCCGCCTACCGGGAAGGCGACCGCACCGTCGTGCTCCTTCCGGCACGCATGACGGCGGACGAGGAGGCGCGCTGGGTCGGAGTGATGCTCGACAAGCTCGCCGCCCAGGAGAGCAGGCGCATGCTCGACGACAGCGACCTCGCCCGGCGCGCGGCGCAGCTGTCCGAGCAGTATCTCGACGGGCACGCGCGGCCCGCCTCGGTCCGCTGGGTGACCAACCAGAACACCCGTTGGGGCTCCTGCACCCCCGCTGAGGGCAGCATCCGCCTCTCCCACCGGCTGCAGGGGATGCCCGAGTACGTCATCGACTACGTGCTGCTGCACGAGCTCTCGCACCTGCTGGTGCCCGGTCACGGTCCGCGGTTCTGGCGGCTGCTGCAGGCCTACCCCCGCACCGAACGGGCGCGGGGGTATCTGGAAGGCGTTGCGGCAGCCGAGCGGCTGCCGCACCAGCCCGTCAGGGGAGCGGGTCCGGACGAGGGCTGACCGCGACGGCCGCGGCCGAGAGCCTGGCCAGCCGCACCACGGACTCGTCCGCCACCCCGGCGACCTCATCGAAGCCGAACCAGCGCAGGTCCAGTGATTCCTCGCTGATCGCCTCGACGGCGCCCTCCGGGGCGAGAGCCGCGTACTGCACGTCCAGATGCCAGGCGCAGGGCGTGCGGTGCTTGTCGAGCCGGAGCGGGCCACCGGGCAGCAGCGTCAGTCCGGCGATCCCCGACTCCTCCGTGGCCTCCCGCAGCGCGGCCTCGGCGAGCGTGGTATCCCCCGGTTCGCAGTGGCCGCCCATCTGGAGCCACTGGCGCAGCTTGCGGTGCAGCGTCAGCAGCACGCGGTCGCCCTTCGGGTCGACGACCAGCGCACTGGCGGTGATGTGCCCGGTGGCACACGCCTTCCACATGCCGTCCGGCTGGTCGGCGATGTGGCGCAGATACTCCTGCCGCAGCTGCTCCTGCGCAGGGTCCGGGTCCCGGCTCTGCCACTGCCGCAGTACGCGCTCCGCGTCGGCGCGGAGTCCGTCCAGCGGCGCGCTCACCGCTTGCCTTCGCCCTCGCCGCCATCGGCGTCGGCATCGCCCTTTCCGCCGTCGGACCGTCCCTCGGAGCGGCCCTCGCCGGAAGGACCCTCGCCGGGACGCTCGTTCCCGGTGTCGCCCTCCTGGGAGCGGCTGCCCTCCGTGCGTTCGCCCGTCGAGCCGGCGGCCGCGTCGCCCAGCATCCGGTCGAGCTCGGAGAAGTCCGGCTGCTCGTGGTGGACGAAGGCGTCCGGGTCGTCGAGGTCGGCTGCCGTGGGCAGCATGTCCGGGTGCTCCCACAGGGCGTCACGGCCCTCGGCGCCCCGGGCGTCCGCCAGCGAGGCCCACAGCCGGGAGGCGTCGCGCAGCCTGCGGGGGCGCAGCTCCAGGCCGATCAGCGTGGCGAAGGTCTGCTCGGCGGGGCCGCCGGAGGCGCGCCGCCTGCGCAGCGTCTCGCGCAGCGCAGAGGCGGACGGCAGATGCGGTTCGGCCGCTGCGTGCACCACCGCGTCCACCCAGCCCTCGACCAGTGCCAGGGCCGTCTCCAGCCGGGCGAGCGCCGCCTTCTGCTCCGGAGTGTCCTCCGGCTGGAACATGCCCTGCTGGAGCGCTTCCTGCAGCTCCTCGGGGCGCTGCGGATCGATCTGGCCGACCACGTCCTCGAGCTTGGCGGTGTCCACCTTGATGCCGCGCGCATACCCCTCGACGGCGCCGAAGAGGTGCGAGCGCAGCCACGGGACGTGCGCGAACAGCCGCTGGTGCGCGGCCTCCCGCAGCGCCAGATAGAGGCGGACCTCCTCCTGAGGGATGCCCAGTCCGTTGCCCAGCGCCTCGATGTTCACGGGCAGCAGCGCCGCCTTGTTCGCGGGCCCCAATGGGAGCCCGATGTCCGTGGAGCCGACGACCTCACCGGCCAGGACTCCCAGTGCCTGCCCGATCTGCGTGCCGAACATGGCGCCCCCCATGGAACGCATCATGCCGAGCAGCGGGCCGGCCATCGCCTGCATCTCTTCGGGCAGCACATCGCCCATGGCCGCGCCGACGCGTTCGGCGACCGGGTCGACCAGGGCCTTCCACACCGGCAGAGTGGCCTCGACCCACTCCGCGCGGCTCCAGGCCACCGCCGAGCCGGACCCGGACGGCAGCGACGTCACGCCGTCCAGCCACAGGTCGGCCAGGCGTACGGCCTCCTCCACGGCTGCGCGGTCGTGCGGTCCGACAGAGGCGTCCTTGGAGCCGTCCTGGGCTCCTGAGGCCACCGTCTGCCGTGCGATGTCCTTGGCCATGTCCCAGTTCACCGGGCCGCCCTCGTAGGACAGCATCTGGCCGAGCTTCTGGAACGCGGCGCCAAGGTCGCTCGGGTCGATCTGGCCCTGCCCGCCGCCCAGCGAGCCGAACATCGCGGCCAATGGGTTGTCGGCGCCACCGGAGCCCGGGCCGCCGCCGAAACCGAACGGGTTCGGCTGGCCGCCGCCCGGCTTCTTCTTGCCGTCGTCCCCGTCCTCGGGCTCCTCAGGAGGTACGCCGAATCCGAATGGGGTGTCACTCACGGGTTTCCTCGGCTCTGTCTCGTAGGACGGTCTGGTGGTTTCCGGACGGTCTGCGTGTCCTGGGTGCGGTCCGGGTCTGCGTCGGTATGTCCTGGGTGCGATCTGTGAGCTCTGCCCCCAGCCTAGACACCAGTCAGGCAGGATGGAGCCTGCGCACCTCGTACCAGAAACAACCACTGGAGATGCCCGGTGAGTTCCTCCGAGTCCCACGTTCGCGCAGCGCGAACCCCGACCGTCGCCGTCACCGGCGCCGCCTCAGGGGTCGGCGCGCTGCTCACCGAGCGGCTTGCGGCCTCCGAGGAGATCAAGCAGGTCATCGCCCTGGACGAGCGCCGGGGTGAGGTGACCGAGGCCCAGTGGCACACCCTGGACGTACGCGATCCGGCGATCGCCGACCGGCTGCGCGGCGACGGCGACCCGGTGGATGTCGTCGTCCACCTGGCACTCGACCTGGACCTGGAGACCGACGCGGCGGCCCGCACCGCCTACAACGTACGCGGCACCCAGACCGTGCTGACCGCGGCCGCCGCTGCGGGCGTCCACCGGGTCGTGCTGTGCACCTCGGCGATGGTCTACGGAGCGCTCCAGGACAACGACGTACCGCTGTCGGAGGACGCGGAACTGCGGGCCACGGCGGACGCGACAGGCGTGAGCGACCTGCTGGAGATCGAACGCCTGGCCCGCCGCGCGCCCCGCGCACACCCCGGGCTCAATGTGACTGTCCTGCGACCCACCGTGCTGGTCGGTGCGGGTACGGACACCACACTGACCCGTCATTTCGAGTCACCGCGGCTCCTGGTGGTCGCAGGGTCGCGCCCCTGCTGGCAGTTCTGCCACGTCGAGGACCTGGTCACGGCTCTGGAGTACGCCGCGCTGGAGAAGGTCGAGGGCGAGATGGTGGTCGGCTGCGACGGCTGGCTGGAGCAGGAGGAGGTCGAACAGCTGACCGGAATGCGGCGCATGGAGCTGCCCTCCAGCGTCGCACTGGGCGCCGCCTCCCGGCTGCACCGTCTCGGGCTGACTCCGTCGCCTGCGGCGGACCTCGCGTACACCATGTACCCCTGGGTCGTCAGCGGCAGCAGGCTGCACGACGCGGGCTGGCGGCCCCACTGGACGAATGACGAAGTCCTCGCCGCGCTCCTGGAGGAGGTCGCCGGCAGGCATACGGTCGCCGGGCGGCGGCTGGGCCGTACGGAAGCGGCGACAGCGGCCGGAGCCGCGGGCGCGACTGTCGCACTGCTGGGCACTGCCGCACTGGTGCGCAGAGCGCGCAAACGGCGCGGACTGTGAGCGGGGCCCCGCGCAGCGCAGCAGTGAGGTGTTCCGGATTCGCAATGGGTAGGGCAGCATGACCGGCATGGCACAGACGTACGACGACGCCGACGGGCCCACCGCTCGGGGCACGACCTCCGACCACCCGGGCGAGCAGGGGGCCGCCGACCCCATCCGCCTGCTGGAGATCCGCGAGGCACCGCTGTCCGTGGACGAGGTCTTCACCGCGGTCGGTGACGACGCCGCAGGCGGGACGGCGCTGTTCGTCGGCACCGTCCGCAATCACGACGGCGGTACCGATGTCGCCCGTCTGGGCTACTCCTCGCACCCCAGCGCACAGGCCGAGCTGCGCCGCGTCGCCGAGAAGGTCGTCGCCGACCATCCGGTACGTGCTCTGGCGGCAGTGCACCGCGTCGGCGACCTGGAGGTGGGCGACCTGGCCGTCGTGGTGGCCGTCTCCTGCCCGCACCGTGCCGAGGCGTTCGACGCCTGCCGCAAGCTGATCGACGACCTGAAGCACGAGGTCCCGATCTGGAAGCACCAGACGTTCTCCGACGGCACCGAGGAGTGGGTGGGCGTCTGAAGCGCCTTCCCTCTGAAACGCCGCCTTCCCCCTGAGGCGCTTCCTGGCCGAGGCGCCGCCTGTCCGAGGTGCCGGCCTGTCATGGCGCTGCCTTGAGGGAGCCCCGTCAGAGACCGTTCGCCTGACTCCGGCTGCGCACGGGGTGCAGCTCCTTCCGGTTGCGTAACCGGGTCCTGGAACCGACCGTTGAGAAACCGACGGTTAATCTGCTCATCGGCCGGTCTGCCGGTCGCCGGGCCGTGTGCCCGGGAGGCACCTACGAGGGGTCGGGAGGTTCCAGATGGCGGCTCTCGCCTGGTTGCTGATTCCGTTGGTCGCCGCTGTAGCCGCGAGCCTGTGGGGAAGCTGGGTCGGGCGGCGCAGGGTCAGGACACCGGACGCAGTGGGCGTCGCCGGGTACGAGCGTTTCCGTGCCGCCATGGAGCGCTCCGGCGCCAGTGGCACCGCCACCACTGCCCACTCCGGGGCGGAGAGCTCCGTCGTTTCTGCGGCGAGCCTTGAAGCCGCGAGCGCCGCCGACGCCGTGACCGCTGACAGGGTGGACCGCGTGGACGCCGTGGAGGCGAAGCGGAGTGCCCGGCGGCGGAGGCGGAAGGGGGAGAGGGAGCTGGCCTCTGCGGGGGCGATGGCTCACGCATCCCCGGACGGACCGGCCCGGGAAGCAGGCTGACAGACCCTTCCCGTACTGTCGTGCCATGCCTCGCCGCACCGCGACCATGCTTACCTCTGCGCTGCTGCTCATAACGATGTTCTGCGTCGGAGCACTCCTCAACGTGCCCTACGCCGAGATGTCGCCGGGCCCCACAGTGAACACCTTGGGCGCGCATGACGGCGATCCGGTGCTCAACGTCAAGGACCGGCCAGGCCCGGCGAGCGGGCCGAAGAAGTACGACACCTCGGGCCACCTGAACATGACGACGGTCCGCGTCACCGGCTCCGAGTACAAAATGACCCTCTTCGGAGCGCTGTCCGGCTGGCTGCGGCACGACAGCCTCGTCGTCCCGTACGAGACGCTCTACCCGGACGACAAGTCGGCCAAGGAGGTCGACCAGGAGAACGCCGAGGAGTTCACCGCCTCCCAGGAGAGCGCCAAGGCCGCAGCCCTCAAGGAACTCCACATCCCCGTCAGCACCCACGTACTCGTCGGCTCCGTCGAGAAGGGCGCACCGGCCCACAAGCGGCTGCACGCGGGAGACGTCATCACGGCGGTGGACGGCACGCCGGTCGGCAAGGCGGAGAGCGTCGCCAAGCTGGTCACCCAGCACAAGCCCGGGGAGAAGGTCACCTTCACGGTGATCCCTGCGGCCAAGGCGAAGGCCGCCCAGAAGCAGGGCAGGAAGCCGTCCTCCAAGGACGCCAGGAAGGTCATCGTGGGCACCAAGAAAGCCCCGGACGACGGCCGCGCCGTCGTCGGTATCCAGCCCGCGGTCGGGCACACCTTCCCGTTCCAGATCGACATCAAGCTCGCCGACATCGGCGGCCCCAGCGCCGGGCTGATGTTCGCGCTCGGCATCGTCGACAAGCTCACCCCCACCGACCTGACCGGCGGGAAGTTCGTCGCCGGAACCGGCACGATCGACGACGCCGGCAAGGTGGGCGAGATCGGCGGCATTCAGATGAAGACCGTCGGAGCGCGCAAGAAGGGCGCCCGGTACTTCCTCACCCCGGCGGGCAACTGCGCCGCCGCAGCCCAGGACAAGCCCGACGGCCTCACTCTGGTGAAGACCTCCTCCATAGACGACGCGCTCAGCGCGCTCAAGAAGATCCGCAGCGGCAGGACGGACGAGCTGACCCGGTGCAAGGCGCACTGAGCCGCCGCCCTCCCGTCTCCGCCCCCGCCTCTTCAGCGCTGCCGCACCGGGGCGGCGGGAACCCGCGGCCCCGTGGGTACCCGCCGCCCCGCTGGTACCCGCGCTAGTCCTCGAACGTCGCGGCCAGTGCCTCCGCGAGGCCGGGCACCAGGTCGGCGCCGGTGAGCACCTCCGTGGGGGAGTCCTTCTCCCGCAGCCGCAGCGCCGACTCGCGCTCGCCGTCGCGCAGGACCGCCACCGTCATCCGCACCTCGCTGCGCTCCGGGTGTTCGGCGACCCACTGGGCGAGCTGTTTCTCGTCCAGGTCCTCCGGCACGGCCGCCTCGGCCGATGGCGGCAGCATCAGCCGCTCGACGGTGACCGCGCAGCCGTCGACCGTCTCGGGCCAGGCGATGGTGCCCAGAAACTCGTCCAATGGCGCGTCCGCCGGGATCTCGTCCTGCTCGACGGGCGTGAAGCTGGTTCCCCGGGCGTCGTCCGCCTGCCGGTCCAGTCCCAGCTGACTCGCGAGGCCGGGCTCCTCGGTCCGCAGCCGCTCGGTGTCCACCAGGGCGAAGAGCCGCGCGGGCTGGTCCCAGCCGAGCCCGGATGCGTACTCGTCGATCTCCAGTACCGCGCGGGTCAGCGGGCCGGAGGCGAGGGGTGTGCCCTCGGGAGAGAGGTTGTCCATGCCCCATATCGTGCCGCCTCCGCTCCGAAAAACCTGACTCGGACCCCGGAAACGGGAACTGGGTAAAGCTTAGTTAAGTTGCCTAGGTGGGCCTTACGATGCGGGCCCAGCGTCATCGCTTCATAAACTGCGAATCTTTGAGGTGCGCACCTTGGCTTTCCAGATGCCGGACCGGGGCTCAGGAGGCCCCTCCGGACCACGGATCAGAGTGGGCCGGCCATCCCGGCGTGCCCGGACGCTGTTGATGACAGCGGGCGTGCTGGTCGTTCTGGCGATGCTCTTCGTCATGTTCTCCGGGTTCTGGACGGACTGGCTGTGGTATCGCTCGGTCGACTACAGCTCGGTCTTCACCAAGACCCTGTGGACCAAGATCGGCCTGTTCGCGGTCTTCGGGCTGCTGATGGCTGTCGCGGTGGGCTTCAACATCTGGCTGGCGCACCGGCTGCGTCCGCCGCTGAGCGCGATGTCGCTGGAGCAGCAGAGCCTCGACCGCTACCGCATGGCGCTGGCGCCGTACAAGAAGTGGGTGCTGCTGGGCATCACGGCACTGGTGGGACTGGTTTCCGGAGCCTCCGCAGCAGGCCAGTGGCGCACCTGGCTGATGTGGGTGAACGGTGTCTCGTTCGGCTCGAAGGACCCGCAGTTCCACAAGGACATCTCCTTCTACGCGTTCGATCTGCCCTTCTACCGCTTTCTGCTGAGCTTCGGGTTCGCCGCCGCGATCCTCTCGCTGGTGGCGGCGGCGCTGGTGCACTACCTCTACGGCGGGCTCCGGGTGACCACCCCCGGCGCGCGCGCGACGGCGCAGGCGACCGGCCACCTCTCGGTGCTCCTGGGCATCTTCGTCGGGCTGAAGGCGGTGGCCTACTGGCTGGACAGGTACGGACTGGCGGTCAAGTCCGGCGACTTCAAGTCGACCGACAGCTGGACGGGTCTCAAGTACGTCGACGCCAACGCCTATCTGCCGGCGAAGACAATCCTGTTCATCATCGCCATCATCTGCGCACTGCTGTTCTTCGCGACCATCTGGCGCCGCACCTGGCAGCTGCCGGTGATCGGCTTCGGGCTGATGGTGCTCTCGGCCATCCTCATCGGCGGCCTCTACCCGGCACTGGTGCAGAAGTTCCAGGTCGCGCCGAACGAGCAGGCCAAGGAGACGCCGTACATCAAGAAGAACATCGAGGCGACGCGCAAGGCGTACGACATCGACGACTCCGAGGTGCGCGACTACAAGGGCACCAGCAAGGCCGGCAACGAGAAGCTCAGGAACGCGGCCGACACCACGGCGAGCATGCGCCTGCTGGACCCCAACGTCGTCTCCCCGACCTTCCAGCAGAAGCAGCAGGTGCGCGGGTACTACCAGTTCCCGGCGACGCTGGATGTGGACCGCTACAAGAAGGACGGCAAGGAACAGGACACCGTCGTCGGTCTCCGGGAGATCAACACCAGCGGCATCCCGGAGAAGAACTGGATCAACGAGCACTTCAAGTACACCCACGGCTACGGCATGGTCTCGGCCAAGGGCACGTCCGTCGACAAGGACGGGTCCCCCGACTTCACCGAGAAGGACCTGCCGCCCCGGGGCAACCTGGGCAAGTACCAGGGCCGGATCTACTACGGCGAGAAGACGACGCAGTACTCCATCGTCGGCGGGCCGCAGAAGGAGCTCGACTACGCCGACGACAACGGGGAGAAGACCTACACCTACACCGGCGACAGCGGCGTCAATCTCTCCAACCCGATCAACCGCGCCGCCTACGCGGTCAACTTCAATGAGCCGCAGATCCTCTACTCGGGGGCGATCGGCGAGGGTTCGCGGATCCTGTACAACCGCACCCCCAAGGAGCGCGTCGAGGCGGTCGCACCCTGGCTGACCATCGACGGTGACCCGTACCCGGCGGTTGTCGACGGCCGCATCAAGTGGATCGTCGACGCCTATACCACCTCCAACGGCTATCCGTACTCGTCGCGTACGACGCTGGGTGACACCACGGCGGACTCGCTGACGGACGGACAGCGCGCGGTGGTCGCCCAGCAGAACCGCGTCAACTACATCCGCAACTCGGTCAAGGCGACGGTGGACGCCTACACCGGCAAGGTCGACATGTACCAGTGGGACAAGAAGGACCCGGTACTGAAGACGTGGATGAAGGCGTTCCCCGACACGGTGAAGCCCAAGAGCGCCATCAGCAACGACCTGATGGACCATCTGCGCTATCCGCAGGACCTCTTCAAGGTGCAGCGGGACCTGCTCCAGACCTACCACGTGACCTCGCCGTCGCAGTTTTACAGCGGCAGTGAGCGCTGGCAGGTCCCGGACGACCCGACGCACAAGGGCAACGCGGTCCCGCCGTACTACCTGAGCATGAAGATGCCGGGACAGAAGGCGCAGCAGTTCCAGCTCACCACGACGTTCAACCCGAACAAGCGTGAGACGCTGGGCGCGTTCATGGCCGTCGACGCGGATGCGCGCAGCGGCGACTACGGCAAGCTCAGACTGCTGAGGCTGCCACCCAACACCACCGTGGCCGGCCCCTCGCAGGTGCAGAGCAAGTTCAACTCCGACCCCGTGATCGCGGACAAGATCAACATCCTGAAGCGGGGCGACTCGGAGGTCGAGTACGGCAACTTGCTGACCGTGCCACTGGAGGGCGGTCTGCTCTATGTGGAGCCGGTGTACGTCCGGGGTGCCGGCACCAACTACCCAAGAATGCGCAAGGTGCTCGTCGCCTACAACGAGCGCATCGCCTTCGAGGACAGTCTCGACGAAGCGTTGAACAAGGTCTTCAAGAGCAAGGGCGGCGAGAGCGGAGAGAGAACCGGTCCCGGCGACGAGGGCGGGGAGCAGAACCCGCCCAGCACTTCGGTCGAAGACGCTCTCAAGGACGCCCAGACCGCGTGGGACAAGAGCGAGAAGGCCCGGGAGAAGGGCGACTGGGAAGAGTACGGCAAGCAGCAGAAGGCGCTGGAGGAAGCGCTGCGCGACGCCTCCAAGGCCGAGCAGAAGGGCGGGGGCAAGAACGGATCCGACAGCAAGGGCGGGTCCGGCGGGAACAGCGGGTCGGCTGACAAGAGCGGGTCCGGCGACGGGTAGCGGGTGAGATCACCCTGTGGCGTGGTGTAGAGTTGTTTACACAACGGCGCGGGGTGGAGCAGCTCGGTAGCTCGCTGGGCTCATAACCCAGAGGTCGCAGGTTCAAATCCTGTCCCCGCTACCACAGCGAAGAGGCCCGGAGTCAACAGACTCCGGGCCTCTTCGCTTGTGCGGGGGACAGCCGGGCGAAGTGGTTTGGGATATCTCTACGTCGGGAAGTCGACAAACCTCTGAAGTGACCTCACTGGCTGCGGTATACCAGGTGTACGCGGGTTGCAGGTGGTGCGACGATGGAGCTTATGGGGGAGAGAGCAAGGCTGACGGACCCGGTGCGTCCCGGTCCGGGCCTGAGTGTGGAGGAGTACACCGAGCAGACCGCAGCCGAGCAGACCGCAGCAGCCATGCAGACCGCGGCAGTCGAAAGGACGGCGGCAGCCGGGAGGACGACAGCGGACGGGATCGCGACACCGGACGGGACCGTGACAGCAAACGGGATCGCGACAGCGACTGCGCCGACGGACAGAGCCGCGGCCGACAGTGTGCTGGGCGCCCAACTGCTGCGCCGGGGGGACCTGGACGGCGCCGAGCCGCATCTGCGTGCTGCCACGGCCGCTGGAGACCGTGCCGCTGCCAACAACCTGGGAGTCCTGCTGCACCAGAGGGGATACCCGGAGGAGGCCGCAGGATGGTGGCGTACCGCCGCCGTTGCGGGCTCCGCCGCAGCGGCGCACGCGCTGGGGCGCTACCACCGGGAGCGCGGTGACGAGCCCGCGGCGCACTACTGGCTGCGGCAGTCCGCCGAGTCCGGCCACGCGCTGGGCGCTTACGCGCTCGCGGACCTGCTGGAGCACCACGGTGAGGACGGAGCCGAGGAGTGGTTCCGGGCCGCCGCCGAACGCGGGCACAGAGAAGCGGCGTACCGCGTCGCGCAGTTGGTGAGCGCCCGGGCCGAAGAGCTGGCCGCCAAGGGCGAGTCCGGCGCTGCTGCCGTCCGCGAGGCCGAGGAGGAGGCCGAGCGCTGGTTCCGGCAGGCCGCTGCCCGCGGGCACCGCAGGGCGGCGCTGCGCCTGGGCGCCGTCCTGGAGCGCCGCGGGGAGCTGAAGGAAGCGGGACGGTGGTATCTGACCTCCGCCAAGGACGGTGAGGCGCGGGCAGCTTGCGCGCTGGGCTTCCTGCTGCGGGACGCCGGCGACGAGGAGAGTGCCGCCGTCTGGTGGCGCCGCGCGGCCGAGGACGGCGACGGCAACGCGGCCAACGCGCTGGGCGCGCTGCACGCCGACCGAGGCGAACGGCAGGCCGCCGAGCGGTGGTACCGCGTGGCCCTGGAGGCGGGCTCCGACAACGGCGCCTTCAACCTCGGGCTGCTGTGCGCGGCACAGGGGCGCACGGCGCAGGCCGAGCAGTGGTACCGCCGTGCCGCCTACGCCGGGCACCGGGAGGCCGCCAACGCACTCGCCGTACTGCTGCTGCAGCGCGGCGACACCGAGGGCGCCGAACCCTGGTTCTCCAAAGCCGCCGAAGCCGGCAGCGTGGACGCCGCGTTCAACCTCGGCATCCTGCACGCCGGGCGCGGCAACGAGCGCACAGCGCGCGCGTGGTACGAGCGCGCGGCGGCGTCCGGCCACGCCGAGGCCGCGCTCCAGGTCGGCATCGCGCTGCTGCGCGAGGGCGAGCTGCACACGGCGGAGCGGCACCTGCGGTGCGCCGCCGGGGGCGGGAGCGTCGAGGGCGCTTTCCGGCTGGGCGCGCTCCTGGAGCGGGTCACCCGGCGCGGCACCGGCGAGCTGGGCTCCGAGCACGAGCTCGGCCGCCCGGACGGCGCCAGGCCCGAGTACGAGGAGTGGTACGAGCGCGCCGCCGAGCACGGCCACCGCCGGGCCCAGGTGCGGCTGGGCATGTGTGCCGCCGCACGGGGCGAGGTCGTGGACGCCGCACGCTGGTACCGCGCGGCGGCCGAGGCGGGCAGCCCGAACGGCGCGTTCAACCTGGGGCTGCTGCTGGCCCGCGAGGGCAGTGAGCCCGAGGCGGCGCTGTGGTGGACCCGGGCCGCCGAGGCCGGGCACGGCAGAGCGGCGCTCCGGCTGGCGCTGATCAGCGCGCGCCGGGGCGAGCTGGACGAGGGGCAGTTCTGGTGCGCGCGTGCGGTGGAGCTGGGGCCGGTCGAGGTGGCCGAACGCGCTGCAAGGCTTCGCGAGGCGCTTCGGTCGGAGCTGACGGCGTAGGGGGGCTGGGGGCTCAAGCTTCGCGGTTGAGCCCC
>NZ_JADKMA010000186.1 GCF_017676365.1 Streptomyces oryzae | reverse complement strand
CCGCCCCCACCGACCCCCTCACGGAAGAAGGCGGAGAACAGGCGTGACCGAAAGAACCCTGCAGCAGACGGAACGGCAGCACCCCGCCGCCCCACCCCTCGATGCCGTGGACGCCGGCGACGTCGGATACAGCAAGTCCCTGAAGTCACGGCACGTCAACATGATCGCCATCGGCGGCGCGATCGGCACCGGGCTGTTCCTCGGCGCCGGCGGCCGGCTCGCGGGTGCCGGGCCGTCCCTCGCGCTGGCCTACGCGGTCTGCGGGGTCTTCGCCTTCCTCGTCGTACGGGCGCTGGGCGAACTCGTCCTGCACCGCCCGTCCTCCGGCGCTTTCGTCTCCTATGCCCGTGAATTCCTGGGCGAGAAGGGGGCGTTCGTCGCGGGCTGGATGTACTTCCTGAACTGGGCCACCACCGGCATTGCCGACATCACGGCGGTGGCGACCTACGCGCACTACTGGGGCATGTTCAGCGACATCCCGCAGTGGATCATCGCGCTGATCGCGCTCGCCGTCGTGCTGACCGTGAACCTGATATCCGTGAAGATCTTCGGCGAGATGGAGTTCTGGTTCGCGATCGTCAAGGTCAGCGCGCTGGTCTGTTTCATGGCGATCGGCATCTTCCTGCTGGTCACCCAGCAGCCGGTGGACGGCCACTCTCCCGGCCCCTCGCTGATCACCGACAACGGTGGTGCCTTCCCGAACGGCATGCTGCCGATGCTGCTGGTCATCCAGGGCGTCGTCTTCGCCTACGCCTCGGTCGAACTGGTCGGCGTGACGGCGGGGGAGACCAGCGAGCCGGAGAAGATCATGCCCAGGGCGATCAACTCCATCATGTGGCGGGTGGCCCTGTTCTACGTCGGCTCTGTCGTGCTGCTGACGATGCTGCTGCCCTGGAACGCGTACTCGGCCGACGAGAGCCCCTTCGTGACCGTGCTCTCCAACATCGGTGTGCCGGCGGCGGGCGGCGTCATGAACCTCGTCGTGCTCACCGCGGCGATGTCCAGTCTCAACTCCGGGCTCTACTCGACCGGACGCATCCTGCGCTCGATGGCGCTGTCGGGCTCCGCGCCCCGGTTCACCGGTGTGATGAGCCGCAGCCACGTGCCGTACGGCGGCATTCTGCTCACCTCGGCGGTCTGCGTCCTGGGCGTGGGGCTCAACTACGTCGTGCCGAGTGACGCGTTCGAGATCGTGCTGAACTTCGCGGCGATCGGCATTCTGGCCACCTGGGCGCTGATCATGGTCAGCCATCTGCTCTTCTGGCAGAAGGCCAGGGCCGGTGCGGTCGTCCGCCCCGGCTACCGGCTGCCGGGCTCGCCGTGGACCGAGCTCGTCACGCTCGCCTTCCTCGTCTCCGTGCTGGGCCTGATGTGGGCCGACGGCGGCGCGGGGCGGATCACCGTGATGTCCCTCCCCGGGATCGCGGTGGCGCTGGTGGCCGGCTGGTTCGTCGTACGCGGCCGGGTGGGGCACCTCCGGGCCGAGGCACAGGCCCGGCGGGCGGCTGCCGAGCGGACCGGGGACGGGGCATGAGCGTGATCCGTACGGCAGACGGGAGCGCGCCCGCGGTGGCGGCGGCTCCGGCCGGGCAACCTGCGGCGGGGCAAGCTGCTGCGGAGCGGCCGTTGGCGGAAGCACCCGTCCGCCGCGCACCCGCCCATGTCCCGCTCGCCCACCTGGTACGCGGGGGCATCGTCGAAGGCGTCCACCACGGCTCGGTCGTGGTGCTGGCCGCTGACGGCAGTGTGCAGTTCCGGGCCGGCGACATCGAGGCCGCCTGCTATCCGCGCTCGGCACTCAAGCCCCTGCAAGCCGTCGCCCTGCGGCGCGCGGGGCTGAAGCTGGACGGCGAGCTGCTGGCTCTCACCGCTGCCAGCCACTCGGGCGAGGCGCGGCATCTGGCCGGGGCCCGGCACATCCTGCGCCTGGCCGGGCTGGCCGAGGACGACCTGCGCAACACCCCCGACCTGCCCTACGGCGCCGAGCAGCGCGCCGAGTGGCTGCGCCGCGGGCTCGGCCCGACCCGGCTCGCCCAGAACTGCTCGGGCAAGCACGCCGCCATGCTGATGACGGCCAGGCTGCACGGCTGGCCGCTGCCGGACTACCTCGACCCCGGGCACCCGCTGCAGCGGGCCGTCGCCGCGACGGTGGCCGAACTGACCGGGCAGGAGCTCGCCGGGGTGAGCGTCGACGGCTGCGGAGCACCACTGTTCGCGGTCTCCCTGCACGGGCTCACCCGGGCCGTCGCGCGGCTGGCCGCCGCCGCGCCGGACACCCATGAGGGCCGGGTCGCCCAGGCCGTGCGGGAGTACCCGGAGGCGGCCTCGGGCACCGGGCGGGACGTCGCCCGGCTGATGCGCGGGGTGCCCGGTCTCCTCGCGAAGGACGGCTTCGAAGGCGTGCAGGTCGCGGCGCTCCCGGACGGACGCGCCGTCGGGGTGAAGATCGCCGACGGCGCCGACCGTGCCCGGATGCCGGTGACCGCGGCGGCCCTCGCCCGGTGCGGGGCCGACCCGGCGGTCCTGGCCGGATTCGCCGCCACGCCCGTCACGGGCGGCGGCGCGGTCGTCGGCAGCTTGCGGGCCGCGGGGGCGCTCGCCGACTGACTCGCCGATGAGGGGGGCTGCCTCCTGTTCCGCCCCCCCGAAGACCAACCTCATATCCCTCTCGAACCTCACCCGCACCATCTGAACCAAGGGAACATCTGCGCCATGACTGCCGACCACCGTCGCGAGCACGACCTGCTCGGTGACAGGGACGTGCCCTCCGCCGCGTACTGGGGCATCCATACGCTGCGCGCCACCGAGAACTTCCCGATCACCGGTACGGCGATATCCGCGTACCCCCACCTGATCAATGCCCTCGCGGCGGTCAAGGAAGCCGCGGCCCGCGCCAACCAGGACCTCGGGCTGCTCCCCGCTGAGCAGGCCGACGCCATCGCGACCGCCTGCCAGGAGGTCAGGGGCGGCCGGCTGCACGACGAGTTCGTCGTGGACGTCATTCAGGGCGGGGCCGGCACCTCGACGAACATGAACGCGAACGAGGTGATCGCCAACCGTGCCCTGGAGATCATGGGGCACGCCAAGGGTGACTACGCGCATCTCCACCCCAATGAACACGTCAACCTCAGCCAGTCCACCAACGACGTCTACCCGACGGCTCTCAAGGTCGCGACCATCACCTCCGTGCAGGGACTGCGCGGCGCGATGACCGTGCTGGCCGAGGCGTTCGCCGCCAAGGCCGAGGAGTTCCGTGACGTCCTGAAAATGGGCCGTACCCAGCTCCAGGACGCCGTGCCCATGACGCTCGGACAGGAATTCTCCACATACGCGGTGATGCTGGAGGAGGACCGCAGCAGGCTCGCCGAGGCCGCCCTGCTGATGCACGAGATCAACCTCGGGGCCACCGCGATCGGCACCGGCCTCAACGCCCCGGCCGGCTACGCCGAGGCGGCCCGCCGCCACCTCGCCGCCATCACAGGTCTGCCGCTGGTGACGGCCGTCAACCTCGTCGAGGCCACCCAGGACTGCGGAGCTTTCGTCCACCTCTCGGGTGTCCTCAAGCGCATCGCCGTCAAGCTCTCCAAGAGCTGCAACGACCTGCGTCTGCTCTCCTCCGGCCCGCGCGCCGGACTCGCCGAGATCAACCTGCCGCCGGTCCAGGCGGGTTCCAGCATCATGCCCGGCAAGGTCAATCCCGTGATCCCCGAGGTCGTCAACCAGGTCGCCTTCGAGATCATCGGCAACGACGTCACCATCACCATGGCAGCGGAGGCGGGCCAGCTCCAGCTCAACGCCTTCGAACCGGTCATCCTGCACTCCCTCTCGGAGAGCATCACCCACCTGGGCGCCGCCTGTCGCACCCTGGCCGAGCGCTGCGTTTCCGGCATCACCGCCAACACCGAGACGCTGGGCGCCAGTGTGGAGAACTCCATCGGCCTGGTCACCGCACTCAACCCGCACATCGGCTACGCGGCTGCCACCGACATCGCCAAGGAAGCACTCGCCACCGGCCGCGGAGTCGCCGAACTTGTCCTGGAGAGGGGCCTGCTCCCCGCCGACCGGCTCGCCGCGCTGCTCCGCCCGGCCGAAGTCGCGAGGACCACCGGCTGATCAGGCGTGCAGTCGGCCCGGCAGCAGCGCGCTGAGCGGCATGGGGGCGGCGCGAAGACAGTTGGCCTTGTCCGACCGGGCCCCTGCTTCCGAACGGTGTACGTTGCGCCGCCGCCTGTTCCTCTCCGAAACGCGGACCTCTCCCGGCAGGGTGGCCGCTACGGCCCTGGCGTGCGCGGCAACCGGGGCAGGAGTGGGCGCGAGGGTGCTGCTGTTCATCGCGGTGTCGACCGCCCGGACTTCCCGGCGACCTCCGTGGCCGCCCAGGCGGCACAGGACACCCGCAACCTGCGCTCTCGACGTGGCCGGGCTCGCGGTTGCCGTGCCGGCGACGAGGAGCGCTCGCGCTCTTTCCGGGATCCGGACCCAGTTCGCGAGGCGCCACTGAGGGGGCCGCGCTTCAGACGCGGGTTACAGATGCCCGTCTCAGGAGCGCCGTCTCAGGTGCCCGGCTTCAAATGGCCCCGCGGATGGCCCGTTCGAAGTTCTCGACGTGGCCGCGGGCGAGTTGGGCCGCCTTGTCGGGGTCGCCGGTGACGATCGCCTCGATCAACGGACCGTGCTCGGAGACATGACCGGCCACGTCGGACAGCTGGTCGATGAACAGGCACCAGATGCGGGTGGCCAGGTTGTCGTGGCGGACGAGGGCGTCCTCGAGGTACGGGTTGTGGGTGGCGGCGTAGATGGCGCGGTGGACCTGGAGGTCCAGGTGCATGAGCTCGGCGGCGTCGCGCTGGCGGGAGTGCGCGCCCTCCAGCTCCCGCTGCAGGGCCGACAGGGACGAACGGTCAGCGGCCGTGGCGCGCCGCGCGGCCTGTGCTGCGGCCAGCGGCTCCAGCTCCTGGCGTACCTCTGAGATGTGGGCGAGGTCGGTGATGTTGACCTCGGTGGCGAAGGTGCCGCGCCGGGGGTAGGTGGTGATCAGCCGCTCGTACTGGAGCCGCTTGAGCGCCTCGCGCACCGGCGTCCGCCCGACACCGAGGGACTGTGCCAGCTGGTCCTCGTTGATCGGGGCGCCCGGGCGGATCTCGAGCATGACCAGCTGGTCGCGGATGGCGCGGTAGGCGCGCTCGGCGAGGGACAGTTCCTCGCCACCGGGCTCGGTCGCCACGTGCTGCATGAAACCCCCTTGACCTGTCCAGCGAGCTCCCATACCTTACAGGACAAGCTGATATATCAGTTGTCCCTTAGTTGGCTCTCAGTAGCTGAACGGAGGCGCGGCATGACGACCCAGCCGCTGCCGGAGCACCCGGACTTCCTCTGGCGGAACCCCGAGCCGCGTTCCTCCTACGATGTCGTCATCGTGGGCGCCGGAGGCCACGGTCTGGCCACCGCCTACTACCTCGCCAAGAACCACGGCATCACCAATGTCGCCGTCCTGGAGAAGGGCTGGCTGGCCGGCGGCAACATGGCACGCAACACCACGATCATCCGCTCCAACTATCTGTGGGACGAGAGCGCGGCGATCTACGAACACGCGCTCAAACTGTGGGAGGGGCTGCCGGAGGAGCTGGACTACGACTTCCTGTTCAGCCAGCGCGGCGTGCTCAACCTCGCGCACACCCTCCAGGATGTCCGCGAGGGCGTGCGCCGCGTGGGCGCCAACCGGCTCAACGGCGTCGATGCGCAGTGGCTCGAACCGGACGAGGTCGCCAAGGTCTGTCCCATCCTCAACGTCTCGTCCGACACCCGTTATCCCGTCCTCGGCGCCACCTTCCAGCCGCGGGCCGGCATCGCCAAGCACGACCACGTGGCCTGGGCGCTCGCCCGCAGGGCCGACGAGATGGGCGTGGACCTGATCCAGGGATGCGAGGTCACCGGCTTCATCAAGGACGGCAACCGGGTCGTCGGCGTCGAGACCAGCCGCGGCCGCATCCGGGCCGGCCGGATCGGGCTCGCGGCCGCCGGGCACAGCAGCGAGCTGGCGCAGCGCGCCGGCTTCCGGCTGCCGGTGCAGTCCCACCCGCTGCAGGCGCTGGTCTCCGAGCTGCATGAGCCGGTGCACCCCACCGTGGTGATGTCCAACCATGTGCACGTCTACGTCTCCCAGGCGCACAAGGGCGAACTGGTGATGGGCGCGGGCGTCGACTCCTACAACGGCTACGGACAGCGCGGCTCCTTCCATGTGATCGAGCATCAGATGGCCGCAGCTGTGGAGCTGTTCCCTGTCTTCGCCCGTGCGCATGTGCTGCGGACCTGGGGCGGCGTCGTGGACGTCACACCTGACGCCTCCCCGCTGATCGGCAGCACCCCCGTCGACAACCTCTACGTCAACTGCGGCTGGGGCACCGGCGGATTCAAGGCCACCCCGGCCGCGGGCTGGACCTTCGCGCACACCATCGCCACGGGGGAGCCGCACCCGCTGAACGCCCCGTTCTCCCTCGAACGCTTCACGACGGGCGCACTGATCGACGAACACGGCGCCGCGGCCGTGGCCCACTGAGCGCCCACCCAGGGCCCGCTGAGAGAAGGACACCGTGCTGCTGATCACCTGCCCATGGTGCGGTCCCCGCGACGAGACCGAGTACCACTACGGGGGACAGGCCCACGTCCCCTACCCCGAGAACCCCGCAGAACTCGACGACCGGCAGTGGGCCGAGTACGTCTTCTACCGCGACAACCACAAGGGCCCCTTCGCCGAGCGGTGGATGCACAGCACAGGCTGCCGCCGCTGGTTCAACGTCCTGCGCGACACCGTCAGCTATGAAGTGCTCGCCGTCTACCGGCTCGATGAGCCATGCCCCGCACTGTCCCAGGCCGGAGGGAACCCATGACCGACCAGCGATTCCGGCTCCGGCACGGAGGCCGCATCGACCGCGGCACCGAGCTGCGGTTCACCCTCGACGGGCGGGAGATGACCGGGCACCCCGGAGACACCGTCGCCTCCGCGATGCTGGCGAACGGCGTGATCGAGGTCGCCCCGTCCCTCTACCGCGGCCGCCCGCGCGGGATCGTCGCCGCGGGGGTCGAGGAGCCCAACGCGCTGCTGCAGCCCGACGGCCCGTGCTCCGAGGGCATGCTGCCGGCGACGACGGTGGAGCTCTACGACGGCCTGTCCGCCGGCACGCTCTCCGGGATGGGCCGGCTGGACCCGGCCCGGGACCCGGCCGTCTACGACAAGAAGTACGTGCACACCGACGTCCTGGTCGTCGGCGCAGGTCCGGCCGGGCTCGCGGCAGCCGCCGCTGCCGCAGGTTCCGGCGCCCGCGTGATCCTGGTGGACGAACAGTCCGAGCCCGGCGGGTCGCTGCTCTCCGGGCGCACGGAGACGGTCGGCGCGCAGAGCGCCCAGGAGTGGATCGGCGAAGTCCGCGCGGCGCTCGACGCGGCACCCGAGGCCGTCGTCCTGCAGCGCACCACGGCGTTCGGCAGCTACGACGCCAACTATGTGCTGGCCGTGCAGCGGCGCACCGACCATCTCGGAGCCGAGGCGCCCGAACCGGCCGCGGGCGTCTCGCGGCAGCGGCTGTGGCACATACGGGCCCGGCAGGTGGTGCTGGCGACCGGAGCTCATGAGCGTCCGCTGGTCTTCGCCGGCAACGACCGCCCCGGGGTGATGCTCGCCTCGGCCGTGCGCACCTACCTCAACAGGTACGCGGTGGCCCCGGGCTCGCGGGCCGTGGTCAGCACCACCAACGACAGCGCCTACGACACGGTCGCCGATCTCCACGCCGCCGGGGTCGAGATCGCCGCCGTCGTTGACGCCCGGCCCGAGCTGTCCCAGCGGGCCGCCGAGGTCGCCGTGGCCACCGGGGTACGGGTGCTGGCGGGCAGCGCGGTGGTCGGCACCGCGGGTGAGGGCCGGCTCACCGGCGTCACCGTCCAGGCCCTCGATGAGCGCGGCCAACTCGCCGGGGACGCCGACTCGTTCGACTGCGACCTGCTCGCCGTCTCCGGTGGGTGGAGCCCGGCGGTGCATCTGCACAGCCAGCGCCAGGGCCGACTGCGCTGGGACGAGGAGCTGGCCGCCTTCGTCCCCGACGGTGCCGTTCGTGACCAGCACATCGTCGGTGCGGCCGGCGGGACGTACGGCCTCGACGGCTGCCTGGCCGAAGGGGCGTGGGCCGGTGCGCGGGCCGCGACGGATGCGGGGTTCCCGCTTCCCGTGCCCGCACCGCCGTCCGGTGCCGCCCGGGACGCGGGTCCGGTGCGCGCCCTGTGGCTGGTGCCGGCGCCCGGTGACGACGGCTCCGGCAGCGAACCCGACAGCTGGCGCACGCACTTCGTTGACCTGCAACGCGACGTCACCGTGGCCGACGTATGGCGCTCAACCGGCGCCGGCATGCGCGGCGTCGAGCACGTCAAGCGCTACACCTCGCTCGGCACGGCGAACGACCAGGGCAAGACCTCCGGTGTCAACGCGATCGGGGTGATCGCCGAAGCGCTCGGCACGGATGCGTCACCCGGGGAGATCGGCACCACCTCCTACCGGGCGCCCTACACGCCGGTGGCTTTCGCCGCGCTGGCCGGGCGTGAGCGCGGCGAGCTCTTCGATCCTGAGCGCCGTACCGCGATCCACGAGTGGCATCTGGCGCACGGCGCGGTCTTCGAGGACGTCGGGCAGTGGAAGCGCCCCCGGTACTACCCGGGGCCGGGCGAGGACATGGACACCGCCGTGGCCCGCGAGTGCCGTGCAGCGCGTGAGGGCGTCGCGTTCATGGACGCGTCCACGCTCGGCAAGATCGAGATCTGGGGCGCGGACGCGGGCACGTTCCTCAACCGGATCTACACCAACGCCTTCAAGAAGCTGCGGCCGGGGCTCGGCCGCTACGGCGTGATGTGCAAGCCCGACGGGATGATCTTCGACGACGGCGTGACGCTGCGTCTGGAGGAGAACCGCTACTTCATGACCACCACGACCGGCAACGCCGCCGCGGTCCTGGACTGGCTGGAGGAGTGGCTGCAGACCGAGTGGCCCGAACTCGACGTGCACTGCACCTCGGTGACCGAGCAGTGGGCGACGATCGCCGTCGTCGGCCCGCAGTCGCGCGAGGTCGTCGCCCACCTCGCTCCCGAGCTCGATCTGTCGAACGGCGCCTTCCCGTTCATGGCCTTCCGCGAGACCACTCTGGCCTCGGGCATCCCCGCGCGCATCTGCCGGATCTCCTTCTCCGGCGAACTCGCCTACGAGATCAACGTTTCCGCGTGGTACGGCCTGGCGGTCTGGGAGGAGGTGTACGCGGTCGGCCGGCCGTACGACATCACTCCGTACGGCACCGAGACGATGCACGTGCTGCGGGCCGAGAAGGGCTACATCATCGTCGGTCAGGACACCGACGGCACCGTCACGCCGCAGGACGCGGGCATGTCCTGGGTGATCTCGCAGCGGAAGGACTTCATCGGCAAGCGGTCCTACTCCCGCGCCGACACCTCCCGCACCGACCGCAAGCACTTGGTCGGCCTGCTGCCCGGCGACCGCAGTACCCGGCTGCCCGAGGGCACCCAGCTCGTCGCGCCGGAGGTGTCCCTCACCCCGGGGGCCGAGCCGGTGCCGATGCTCGGCCACGTCACCTCCAGCTACCACAGCCCCGCGCTCGGCCGCCCCTTCGCGCTCGCGCTGGTCACCGCCGGCCGGGACCGCGTTGGTGACACGCTGCTCGCCCCCGTCGGCGACGACCTCGTACCCGTCCAGGTCACCGAACCCGTGCTCTACGACCCCGAAGGGACCAAGCGAGATGGCTGAGCCGACGACGATCGACGCGGGTGCCGATGCGGGCACGGGCCCAGTGGCCCTGCGCACAAGTCCCCTGGCGCATCTGGAGGAGCGGATGCGGGCCGCGGCCGTCACCGGTGCCCGCGGCGTCGCGCTGAGCGAGCTGCCTTTCGTCACGATGGTGAACCTGCGCGTCGGTCCCGCCTCCGAAGCCGCCGGCCGTATCGAGAGGGCGCTGGGGGCACCGCTCCCGCAGGAGTGCGGCCACACCACCGCATCCGGCTCCCACACGGTCGTCTGGCTCGGCCCCGACGAATGGCTCGTGCTGTCCCGGGACGCCGCGCCCGCCGTGGCCGCCGACTTGCGGGAGGCGCTCGGCGCCGACCCGGGCTCGGTGGTGGACGTCTCGGCCAACCGCACCACGCTGGAGCTGAGCGGCCCGGCCGCCCGGCAGGTGCTGGAGAAGGGCTGCCCGCTGGACCTGCACTCCCGGGCCTTCGCCCCCGGCCGGGCCGTGTCGACCACGGTGGGGCCCGTCCCGGTGCTGCTCTGGCAGGTCGACGGCGTGCCGACGTACCGGCTCCTGCCGCGGTCCTCGTTCGCCGACTATCTGGCGCGCTGGCTCATCGACGCGATGACCGAGTTCGGCAGCCCGGAGCTGCCCTGAGGCCCCGGGCCCGCCTCACGACTCCAGCCTGCGCAGTCGCTCCCCGTCGCTGGTGCGGGGGCAGGTGAGGCAGGGCTGGGCGGTGCCGATCGTGTAGTAGAGGCAGCAGCCCACTCGGGTGCGGGTCGGAAAGGAGCGGCCGGAGGCGCTGGTGAGATACCGGAAGGCGGCGCCGCCGGGGAACGGCGGGACGGGTCCGGGCAGCAGTTCGGTGGCTGCCCGGACGGCGTCCTCCTCCTGTCCGAGCATGCGGCCGAGATACCAGATGCCGGAGACCAGGTCGTCTTCCACCATGCCCCACAACGCCCGTGGGCCGCGCCGCACTTCGGGCGCGAACGCGGTGAGCAGCGGGCGCATATGGTCGGCCACGGCGGACCGCAGTTCGGCGCGGAGCGCTTCCTCGTCCACCAGTACCCGCGCCCCGGGGCTGTGCCGCGCCGCCTCGTCGTCCGCGAGGCAGGAGAACGACTGGCCCGGAGCGATCCCCACCGCTCCGGTTTCCAGATCGACCCTGATGTCGCCCGGCCTGACACGCGGCACGCGGCGTTCCAGATACCAGGAACCGCTCATCAGGAGAGCCACGGACCACGCGTAGCCGTGCAGCGCGCGGGAGGCGGCCACGTCCCGGCGGGCCTGGTGCGCTGCGCGCTGCTGGATACGGGCGGCCTCCGCGCCGATGAAGCGGTCCAGGGCCCCGGAATCCTGCCGCAACGCCGCGCCGCTGACGTGCCGTTGGGAGCGGGGCCGGGACACCTCGGTGCCGTCCTCCGCCATCACCCTGGCGTTGAGGGCTTCGCAGATGGCGATGGTGCGCTCGTACAGCCCGGTGAGGAGGTCAGGTGCACGGGGCGTGGCGGAGGGGTGGAGGTGCGGTGTGCGCCGGGCGGCCCGGGGCGTGCTCATCGAAGTTTTCCCTCTTGGTGTGCATGAGGCGGCGGAGGATGGAGAGAAAGGCAAGGCTCACCTTAGTGGTGTTGGCCTCGGCCTGATCAACTGCGGTGGGTCCCGGAGGTCCGGCTGGCCGTACGGTGGACGCGGTTGCTTATTTAGGTTTGCCTAACCTAATCTCCTTGCGTGTTCATGGTCAGACAGGCCGCTCCTCCGGGCGCGCAGCCTTCCCCTCGCGTACGGCGCTGGGCCCCGCTCTTCCTGATCGGGCTCGCCGCCCTGGCGCTGTGCGCCGCCTCGAGCCTTGCGCTGGGCGCCCGTTCCGTTCCGCTGTCCACCGTCGTCGCCGCCGTCTTCGGTGACGGGCACGGGCGCGACGCCCTCGTGGTGACAGGGCTGCGGCTGCCGCGGACCGCGGTGGGGCTCGCCGTCGGAGCCGCGCTCGGCGTCGCCGGAGCCGTCGCCCAGGGGATCACCCGGAACGCGCTCGCCGCACCGACCACGCTCGGCATCAACGCGGGCGCCGGCTTCGCCGTGGTGACGGCCATCTACGGGCTGCACCTCTCCCGGCCCGCCGAGTACGTGTGGTTCGCCTTCGCCGGCGCCGCCGCGGCCGCGCTGTTCGCCCAGGCGCTGGCCCGCCGTGCCGGGGACATCGACCCGGTACGGCTCGCACTCGGCGGCACCGTCCTCCAACTCGTGCTGCTCTCCTGGACCTCGGCCGTGATGCTGGCCAGCAAGCGCACCCTGGACGAGGCCCGCTTCTGGCTGGCGGGCTCGCTGGCCGGACGCAGCCTGGACGTGCTCTGGCCGATGCTGCCCGCGATGGTGCTCGGCGTCGTGCTGGCCCTCGCCATCGGCCCGGCGCTCAACGCCCTCGCCCTGGGCGACGACGCGGCCCAGTCGCTCGGGGTGCCGGTGGCCCGAATCCGGCTGGCCGGCGGAATCGCCGTCGTGCTGCTCGCCGGGGCCGCCGTCGCGGTGGCCGGGCCCATCGCCTTCATCGGGCTCGCGGCCCCGCACCTGGTCAGGCTGCTGCTGGGCAACGACCACCGGGTGCTGATCCCCGGCTGCCTCGTCGCGGGACCGCTGCTGCTGCTCGCCGCCGATGTGCTGGGGCGCGTCGTGGTACGGCCGGCCGAGCTGGAGGTCGGCATCGTCAGCGCCTTCCTCGGCGCGCCCCTGCTCGCCTTCCTCGCCAGGAAGGTGGCCCGATGACCGCTGCGCCGCACCCCGTTGACACCGCGTCGGCCACACCGCGTACGGAGCCCGGAGCGGGCACCCCGGCCCGCGTACGGCACCGGCGCCGCGTCCTGCTGACCGGAAGCTGCGCCCTCGCCGCGCTGCTCGTCCTGCTCGCCTTCGCGCTCGCCCTGGGGGAGATCCGGCTGCCGGCGCCCGTCGCGCTGCCCGCGCTCTTCGGGATCGGCGATCCGGCCGACGTCCTTGTGGTCCAGGAGTTCCGGGCGCCCCGCGCCGTCGCGGCCGTCATCGCCGGGGCCGGGCTCGGCATGGCCGGCGTCCTGCTCCAGCGGCTCTTCCGCAACCCGCTCGCCTCGCCGGACGTGATGGGCGTGACCGGCGGCGCCTCGTTCGGGGCTGTCGTCCTGCTGGCCACCGGCGCCTCGCAGACGCTGATTCCGGTGGGCGCCCTCGCCGGTGGCCTGCTGGCCGCGGTCCTGCTGGGGGTGTTCGCCTGGCGCTCCGGGGTTTCCGTCACCCGCCTGGTGCTCACCGGACTCGCCGTACAGGCCGGACTCGCCGCCGCCGTCAATCTGATGGTCGTCCGCTTCCCCGCCGAACTCGCCAACTCGGCACTCCAGTGGACAACCGGCTCGGTGTACGGGCGCACGTGGGAAGAGGTACGGACAGCGGGCGGCGCGCTCGTCCTGGTCAGCGCCGTCGCCTTCCTGCTGCACCGCAGGCTCGCCGTCCTCGACCTGGGCGACGACTCCGCCGGAGCGCTCGGCCTGAAGACCTCCGCTGCCCGGCTGCAACTGCTCGTCGTCGCCATCGTCCTGGCGTCCCTCGCCGCCGCACTCTCCGGCCCGGTCGCGTTCGTCGCGCTGGCCGTGCCGCACCTCGTGCGGTTCGCCGTCGGTCCGCCGACCGCGGGCACCTTCGCGCTGTCCGGGCTCGCCGGTGCCGTACTGCTGCTCGCCTCAGATCTGCTGGTGCAGCATCTGCTCCCGGTCCACGGGCTGCCCGTCGGCGTGGTCACCGCCACGCTGGGCGCGCCCTGGCTGCTGGCGCTGATGCTCCGGCAGAGCCGACCCGTCCACAGGAGCCAGGCATGACCGCCAACCAGCTCTCCACCCGAGGACTCGAACTGCGCTACGGCGCCAAGGCGGTCGTCCAGGACCTCGACCTGGAACTGCCCGGAGACGCCGTGACCGCCATCGTCGGTCCCAACGCATGCGGCAAGTCCACCCTGCTGCGCGGCCTGGCCAGGCTGCTCGACCCGGCGGCCGGAACCGTGGCGCTGGACGGCGCCGACATCCACCGGATGCCGGCCCGCGCGCTCGCCCGCCGGATGGGCCTGCTGCCGCAGCAGCCCGTCACCCCCGAGGCGATCACCGTGGAGGCGCTGGTGCGGCTGGGCCGCTTCCCGCACCAGCGGCTCCTCGCCCCGTGGTCGGCGGCCGACCAGGCCGCGGTCGAGGCGGCGCTGGAGCGCACCGGCACCCTGCCGCTGCGCGACCAGCACGTCGACCGGCTCTCCGGCGGCCAGCGGCAGCGCGCCTGGATCGCGCTGGCCCTGGCACAGGACACCGAGTTGCTGCTGCTGGACGAGCCCACCACCTTCCTCGACCTGCGGCACCAGCTGGACGTGCTCGACCTGGTCGCCGACCTGCACACCGACGCGGGCCGCACCGTCGTGATGGTGCTGCACGACCTGGGGCAGGCCGCCCGTTACGCCGACCACATGGTCGTCATGAAGGACGGGCGGCCCGCGGCCGCGGGCCCGCCGGGCGAAGTGCTCGACGCCGAACTCGTCGCCTCCGTGTTCGACGTGGACTGCCGGATCGTCCCCGACCCGGAGACCGGCACCCCGCTGGTCGTGCCCCGGGACCGTGCGGGACGCCGTACCGCCGCCGCACCCGCCTGACCGGCGCGGGCGCGCTCCGTACGGCACGGCCCGTACCGCACCGCCCGCACGGCCCAGCTCGGCTCCGCCCATACGGCCGGACCACGCCACCCGCGCCGCCGCCACCCACAGACGTCGCCCCCCACGCAAGGCAACGCCAACTCACCCTCACAGCAAGGAAGACGAACCCATGTCCACCAGACCCACCCTGCGCGGAACCCTGCGCCTGCTCGCCGCGCTGCTGGCGGTCCTCGTCGGCGCGACCGCACTCACCGCCTGCGGGGGCGGCACATCGGCCGACGGCGACAAGTCGAAGGCGGGTGCGAAGTCCGGGGCCTTCCCCCGCACCGTCAAGCACGCCATGGGCAGCACGAAGATCCCGGCCGCGCCCCAGCGTGTCGTCGTGCTCGACACCGGCGAGCTGGACGATGTCACCATGCTCGGCCTCAAGCCCGTCGGCGCCGTCTCCCCGCACATGAAGACCGAGGGCGGCTTTCCGAGTTACCTGAAGGACAAGATCGGCGGCGTCAAGGACGTCGGGCCCATGGAGGAGCCGAACCTGGAGCTGATCGCCTCCCTCAAGCCCGATCTGATCCTCTCCTCGAAGGTCCGGCACGAGAAGATCTACGACAAGCTCAAGGCCGTCGCCCCCACCGTCTTCACCGAGACCACCGGCGGCCCCTGGAAGTCCAACCTCAAGGTCCACGCCAAGGCGCTCGGCATGGAGAAGCAGGCCGACGCAGCGATGAAGAAGTACGAGTCGCGGGCCAAGGCGCTGGGCGAGGCCATCAAGAAGAAGGACCACGGCACCATGCCCTCCGCCTCGGTCGTCCGCTTCATCGCGGGCCCGACCCGGCTCTACCAGAAGTCCTCCTTCAGCGGTGTGGTGCTGGACGACATCGGCCTCCGGCGCCCGAAGTCGCAGAGCTCCACCGACCCGGACGAGCCCATGGCGGACGTCAGCCCCGAGCAGATCGACAGGGCCGAGGCGGACCTGATCTTCGTCACCAACGGCGACGACCCGAAGAAGACCAAGCGCGAGGACGTCACGGACAACCCGGTCTGGAAGGACCTCGACGCCGTCAAGAAGGACAAGGTCTTCGACGTGCCCGACGAGACGTGGATGTCCGGCATCGGCGTCCAGGCCGCCAACCACATGCTCGCCGACGTGGCCAAGGCCACCGGGGTCGAGCTTCCGGAGAAGTAACCGACCCCACGCGCCACGCGGGGACGGCCACCACCACCGCCGTACGGCCGTCCCCGCGGCCCCGCCC
>NZ_JADKMA010000185.1 GCF_017676365.1 Streptomyces oryzae | reverse complement strand
CCCCGACACCCGCCGGCCCCTCGCAGCGCCCCGCTGTGGATCCGGCAACACACCCGCTGCTGTCGGCCCAGACCTCCGTGATGGGGCCGGCGTCAACCCCGCAGGGGCGCAGCTTCCTGAGCACAGGGGTCCAGTACGTGCTGCCGACGCAGTTGGAACGGTACGAGCTCCAGAACGGCACATGGACGCCGACGTTCGACCTCATCACGGCGCCGTGGCCGGATTCGGCGTATGTGATCGCGGCGTTGAGGGCCAACCGGCGTGGGGTGCTGCTCGGCGGTCAGACGCTGAACGGGCACCAGCTGCCGACTCGGCTGGAAGACCACCCGGCTCTGGCGCATCTGCCGCAGCTCCCGTCCGGGGCACGGGTCCTGGACCCGTACACGCTTGCCGACGTGCTGAAGGCCGACCCCCAGCTGAGCAGCCTGCCGAACGACGTGCCGGTGGTGCTGGCGTTCCCGAACGCGGGGGTGCTGAACATGCAACTCGCGCAGGTGTCCGCCGACGCTCTCAACAGGACGGTGTGGATTCCCACCAGCAACTGGGGCCTGCGAATCGACGGGTCCGGTCCCGGGCACTTTCTCGGACTGCTCGACCGCGGAGGAACGTCGCCCATCGGCGCATGGGTGCCCATTCCTCCGAAGCCGAACAACAGGAAACCGACCCCCGCACCACGGCAGTTCGAGGCACTGGATGGTTCCGTCGTCCGGGACGTGGACGTGCACCGCAGGCCCTGGGTGAACGATCGCTCCGAGTGGACAGCCACCTCGTTCATGCCGGACAGCGACGACGGGCGCAGGCGGGAGATGGTCGGCCGGTCGATGATGACCTACACGGAGCTGTACCACGTCGTCCGTGACCCCGGCGGGGACGGAGAGGACGTCGTTATCGGCATAGAATCGGTCAGCCTTCCCGCCGAGATTTTCGTCATCAACACCCACGGGCTGCCGGGCGGAAGCTCCTTCTACATTCCCCATTTGCGCCGCCTGGTGTGGCTGAACGCCAGGGATTCCGGTTTCGTCATCGGCACCCTGCCCGAGGTGGCCGATCTGCCGCGGCACTACCGGCTCTATCTCAACGACTGCTGGAGCGCCACGCGGGGCGATCCGGCCAAGTCGCAGTCCCCCCACCTGCCGGCGCCCCCCGTCGACGACCCACTCCGGGAGTGGCCGGTCGGACTATGGGTCGCCATGGTGAGCAGGCTCAAGGTCATCGCACCGACCAGATCCGTCGGTTACAACGAGGCCCGGTTCCGTACCCTCGTCGCGACCGGCACCGGTGAGCGGGGGCGCACGGTCGAGTTCAAACCGCCGCCCTCGCCCCCCGAACTGGACGACTTGGCGCGGAAGGCGCGCCTGCACACCGGGTCCCGGCCCGCCTCGAACGACACGAGGGACCAGATACTGGCGATGGTGATCGCGCTACGCAGTGTCTTCGGGGACGACGTCGAGGACGACCCGGCTGCGTACGAGGAGAAGCTGCGGAGCATCGCCGCGTTGGACACGCTGCGCGCCAACGACCGCCGGATGCGCGATATGCCATTCCGGATGGAAGTGTGGCAACACGCAGTCAACCGCCTCGCCGGGCCGACTGCGACCGCCCTGGACCGGTCCCACTACCAGGCCGCCCTTGATGCAGCCCGGCAGCACCTGAACGCCCGACCGGACATACGGCTGACCGAGGCGTTCGGCGACCCGGTGACGGGCGACCCGACGGTCGAGGCTGTCTTCAGTCGCTGGCAGAGCAATCCCGAGCGCTCTGTCCGCTCGGTGCTCAGGATGCAGGGAAACACTCCACTGAGCAGGTTCGACGTCGCGCGGGCCTTCTGGGCCGCGTATCGGACGGAGCAGAGGCTGTCCACGTTGTCGCCGGCCGACCAGGAGACTCTGGGCCGTATCGCACTCCATCCCGATCCGCAGCTGCCCGCGGACGAGGTGCGGGAGAAGCTGAGGGCACTGATGTCCCAAGCAAACGCCGCCCCACGATGGAACGCCGCAAAGCCCGCTGTGCTGGCCGCCTTCGACCTGGAGTTGCGCGCGGCGTTCCAACAGCGTTTGAGGGCGCCGGGCGCCGACGGATACAACTGGGGCGGTACACAGTTGCCCGCCGGTATCGATTTTTCGCTGGTCTTCCAGGAGATCCAGGGGCCCGGTGGGCCGACCGTCGCGAAATGGGCCGCGCCGTGGTTCCCGAAGGACAAGAACGGCAACCTGGTGACCACCACGTTGTACCCCATCCATCTTGAGGTACGGGGCGGCAGCCAGATGATCATGCATCTGCCCGGCGTCGCCGTCCCGGTGGACCCGGCCGAGATCCTCGAACTTCTGCTGGCCGCCCCGCTGGAGGCGGAGCACGCCAGCAAGTCACAGTTCCTGTTCCTGATCTCTGGATTGGGAAAGTGGGGCAGGCAACTGGCACAGGACTATTCCAACCGCACGACGCGGAACACCTGGTGTTACTCCGGAGATATCGAGCTCCGTGAGGTCCCTGGCGACCCGCAGGCGCCGCGGCAGATCTGGCTCCTTCCCGAACACGGCACCCAGAAGCCAGGCAGGTGGACCAAGCTCACCTGGCAACCGCCACAGCACGGCGGCCAGCAGCCCGGCGGCACTGGATCCGGAGGATCAAACGTCCCCTGAGCGGCCCTGAGAGACAGCACAAGGCCGTAACCCCAGCCGGCAGTGCGGAAACCGCACGGCTGAGCAACATCAGCGCACAGCACATATCGATCGTTGGAGAGCGTAAGTGTCAACCCCCGAGAAAGACCAGGAAAACCTGGACAACACGGAAAACGCCGAGAACGCGGACGTGGACCAGGCTTCCACGCCGCCGGACGCCCCGGCCCCGCAGCCAGAAGAGCCCACCACGGGCCAGGACGCCGAGGAGCAGCCGCCCACGCTCGTACGCCCCGGCGAGCCGGGCTTCCCGCCACCCCCCGAGGGCATCGTCGAGGCGGCGAAGCTGGCCCCCGACCACTGGCTCAGCGTCGTCGACCAGGAGTGGAACGGCAAGGACGGCGAGGAGCCGCCTTCCTGGGTGGTGCTCGGCCGCTGGCGCACCGACGAGAACGGGGAGATCGTCGAATGGGAGCGCAACGACGACTACCGTCCGTCGCCCGAGCGGATGGGGTGGCCCGAGCCGGTCAGCCCCGCTGACAGGGCCGTCCAGCGTGCTGCCACCGGCTATGGGCCGCAGGACGACGTCGTCCGCGCCCTCGCGGATGCCGATGTCGCCGTGTGCGTGGACGACGAGGGGCGCCCCTCGGTGAGCGAGACACCCGAGGGAGTCTCTGCCGTCGCCGTCTTCTCCGCCTCACCCGACCTGCCGCCGGACGAGCTCCCCCCGCACGAAGTGATGCCGATGCCTGGCCTGTTGGAACAACTGGCCGACGACCAGGAGGTGCTCTTCCTCAGCTCCTCGGCACCCGTGGCACTGCTCATCGACAAGGACGCGCTCCGCGCCACGCCCGAGGACGCAGAGGGCGGCAGCACGGGCGGAACGTTGACCGGGAGCGAACGGTAGGCGGAGGGGAGCCCCCTTCACGTTGCCGCCACAGCAAGCAGCACGACCGCACGAACCAGTGAGTGAGGACAAGATGAGTGAGCCCAGCGGCGAGGCCCGTACCGCCGGCGAGACCACGGGTACGGGCGCGACCCCGACCTCGGACGGGACCGCGGCCACGGCGACGGTGGACCCTGCTCCGCCGGAGGAGTTCGTGGAGGCGGCGCGCCTTGCGCCGAATCACTGGCTGTATCTGATCGATCCGGCCTGGTCCGGTGAGGGTCCGCCGCCGGAGTGGGCTGTGGTCGGCCAGTGGCGTTCCGACTTCGACGGGGAGATCGTCGAGTGGCAGGACAACGAGGACTACCGGCCCTCGCCGGGGGCGATGGGCTGGCCGGAGCCCACGGACGAGGTGGACGCCGCCATTCAGCTCGCCACGACCGGCTATGGACCCGCCGAGGACGTCACCGCGACTCTGGCGCATGCTGAAGTGGCGGTTCTGGTCACGGCGGAGGGTGACCCGGTGCGCGCGTCGGCGCCGGACGGCACTCCGGTGATTCCGGTCTACACCTCGCCGCAGTACCTCCACCTCGCCGGACGGCTGGGCTTTGAGCAGGTGAAGGCGCGGGAGTTCGTGGGCCGGATTCCCGAGGGGTACAGCCTGTGCCTCAACAGCTCGGCCCCGGTCAGCATGGTGCTGCACACGGAGGGCCTGGGAGAGGCCATGAACGCGGCCGAAGCCGCTCCCGAGGAAGCGGAGTCGTCAGGCGATCCCGATCCCGCGTCCGCCCCCGATCCCGCCTCCGCTCCCGATCCCGTCTCCGATTCCGATTCGGCCTCCGCCTCCGCATCCGGTTCCCGGTCCGGGGTCGCCCGGCGGCCCACAACGAACACCCGGGACATCAGCTCGTGGACCGCTGACAGTCCCGCCGGAGACGGGAGCGTGAGCGGCCCTACGGGAAGAGGGGGCGATTCCGCCCTTGGCCAGTGAACTCTTACGCCCGCCCGTGCATCAACACATGTCACGGGCGTCTCCTGGAGACACCGGCTCCGCGCCCTCTCGAACCGCGAAGACGAGCCGCCCAACCCGGAGCCGGTTGCGGGACCGTGGCGGCGTCCGACACAAGAGACAGGGCGGTCGGGCCGGTGCCATAGCCGCAGGGGAAGCAGAAACAGTCGATGAGGGGTTGGAGAAGTGAGCGAGTCACAGAACGAAGACGCCGAGCGGAAGGAGCGCGCCCGCCGCGTCGCCGCCCTGGCCGGGGCGTCCCGGCAGCCCGGCGAACGGGCCCGGATAGGCACCCGGATCGCCGGGTCGGTGGCCGTCCTGGCGCTCGTCGCGGGAGGAACGCTGGGCATCGGTGCCTGGCACTCGTACCGAGCGGAGACCGCAGCGAAGGAGGCCAAGGCGGAGAAGGACCGGAAGAAGCGGGAGGCGGAGCTGACCAAGAAGCCCACTGCCTCACGCTCCGAGTCCGAGAAGAAGGGCGGCGAGGAGCGGAAGGAGGAGAAGAAGATGCAGGAGTTGCCGACGACGCCGTCCGAGTCGACCAAGCCGACCCTTGAGCCGCCCACCGAGACGGTCGAGAAGCCGAAGAAGGACGTCAAGCTGACTGCACAGTCGAAGACGGCCAAGTCGGGCTACTCCCGCGTCGTACTCGCCAACGGGGCGACCAAAATGTGTGCTGACCTGCCCTACTACGGCGGTCACCCCGACGGTGCACCCATCACCCAGTACCGGTGCAACACCAACGACGGCGACAACCAACTGTGGAACATCACTGTCTCCCATCCGAAGGCAGGCCCCGAAGGCCGCAACTTGGTGATGCTCGCCAATGTGAAGGACGGACGCTGCTTCGACCTGCTCGGCTACGGGGGCAAGCCCAACGGCACCCGCCTCTATACGGGTATCTGCAACAGCAACAAGGTGGACGACAACCAGCAGTGGTGGCTGGAGGGCTTGCCCAACAGCACCGGCAAACGGCTGCACAACTACGCGAGCAAGGGGCGGTGCCTTCAGGTCGACGGCGGATCCGACAAGAAGGACGCCCGCCTCGTCATCGGCGACTGCAAAGCCCGCTCGGCCACGTGGTTCATGAAGCAGTGAGCACCGCCCGAACAGCGAGCGCCGCCGCCGCATCCCGCGACGGCGGCCGCGCCGGCGACTCGTCGGCGACGCATCCAAGGAACCGAAGCCTGGTGGCTGGCGCATTGCTCCCTGTCATTTAGTGACGTACTGTCGCTTGAGGACAGGAGGGGAGTTGACGTATGTCCGCCATCCCGTGCGAGGTTCCGCGCCTCGCCGTCGAGGACTTCTTCAATCCGCCTGTCCGTACCAGGGCGTCCATCTCGCCGGACGGCACCACGATTGCCTATCTGGCGCCGTGGCGGGGGCAGTTGAATGTCTGGGTGGAGAGCGTCGATTCGGATCGGCCGGATGCGGGGGAGGCGCGCTGTGTCACCGCGGACGACCACCGGAGTGTGCACGGTGTGCACGTCTATCACTGGTCGGACGATCCGCGCTGGTTGCTCTATGAGCAGGACAGCGACGGTGACGGGAACCGGCACATCTACCGCGTCGCCCTGGACAACCCGGATTCCGGGCCAGTCGATCTCACCCCTTTTCCCGGCGCCACGGTCCAGGGTTTCGAGATGACGGCCGCCCGGCCGGGCAGGGCGCTGCTGCATCTGAACCGCAGGAACCCGGCCGAGTTCGACCTGTACGAACTTGACGTCTCCTCCGGCGAGTTGACGATGCTGGCCGAGAACCCCGGTCGGGTCGCCGACTGGCTGTACACGCCTGCGGGAGACCTCTACGCCCAGTCCTGGACGGCCGACGGCGACATCGAGCTGGTGCGGTGGGGTACCGGAGCGGGGATGTCGCGCCTGGTCACCACGTTCGACGGCTCCGACTACCCGTTGGGTATCAGCCCGTTCCAGCTCACTTCGGACGGTACTGGTGTGTGGCTCGGCTCCAACCGCGACAGTGATCTGACCCGGCTGGTCCGGCTCGATCTGGCCACCGGCAGTGAGGACATCGTCGACAGCCACCCGGTGTTCGATCTCGATACGCGTTCTGCAGCCTTCCCCGCACTGCCGTCGCCGCTCATCTGTGACCGGCGTACCGGAGAGCCGATCGGGGTGCGCTATCGCGGTGAGCGGCAGGTGATCCAGGCGCTGGATCCGCATTTCGCCGCGGTGCTGGTGAATCTGGAGGCGCTGTGCGAGGGCGACTTGGCCGCTGTCTCGTCCGATGTGAGCGGTCAGCGCTGGGTGGTCAGTTTCACTCATGACCGTGACCCGGAGGCCACCTATTACTACGACCACTTAACGGGGGAGAGCTGGCTGCTGTTCCGGCCCTTTCCGCACCTGGACCCCGAGGTTCTCGCCCCGATGGCGCCGGTCACGTTCCCCGCCCGCGACGGGCTGGGCCTGCCGTCGTATCTGACGCTGCCTGTGGGGGTCGAGCCGAGCGGGTTGCCGTTGGTGCTGCTGGTTCACGGGGGTCCGTGGGCCCGGGACAGCTGGGGCTACCACCCCGTCGTGCAGCTGCTGGCCAACCGCGGGTACGCGGTGCTCCAGGTCAACTTCCGCGGCTCGACCGGCTTTGGCAAGGCATTCGGCCAGGCCGGTATCGGCCGGCTGGCGGGGGCGATGCACGACGATCTCATCGACGCCGTCGACTGGGCCGTCAAGGAGGGATACGCGGACCGGGACCGCGTCGCCATCTTCGGCGGCTCGTACGGCGGCTACGCCGCCCTGATCGGCGCGGCCTTCACGCCTGATGTCTTCGCTGCGGCGATCGATGTCTGCGGCATCGGCAACCTCGTCACCTACCTAAGGGCCCTGCCGGAGTTCGCGCCGCCCCACTTGGTCAACAACTGGTACCTCTACGCCGGGAACCCGGACGATCCGGAGCAGGAGGTGGAGCTGCGGGCCCGCTCGCCGATCAGCCGGGTGGATGAGATCCGCACCCCGCTGATGGTGGTCCAGGGCGCCAACGATGTCCGCGTCGTCAAAGCAGAATCCGACCAGATCATCGACGCGCTCCGCACCCGCGGCGTCGAAGTCGAATACCTCGTCAAGGACGACGAAGGTCGCGGCTTCGTGAACCCGGACAACAACATCGACGTATACCGCGCCGCCGACCGCTTCCTCGCCCGCCACCTGCACGGACAACCGGACACGGAGTAGCGGGCGAGGCCGCGGCATCGAGGCCACGCGCCGTGAGCAGCGATGCCGCGTAGGCGGCGGCAGGCGCCCGAAGCTGCTCCTGAACCCGGCAAGAGCCCGTCTCCGGGCACCGGGCTCTCCACAAATCCCGTTTCGGCGTGTTCAGTTCCTCATGCCGTAGAGGGCCACAGGGTCGGGATGAGTGTTCCTCGGTATCGGTATCTGGTCGTGCTCACCACCAGCCGCTGCGGGAGAACGAGGGTGGCTTCCTCGCCATTGAGTCGGATGTCTCACGTCTGAACTTGGGGTGCCGGTAAGAACGCTGTCACCAGCCGCAAACAGCGGTGATCTTGCGCGGGTGTGACCCGTGTGAGTGAGTCCGGGGTCGTACAGCTGCGCGGGGTGAGGCCCCCGAGATGACGATCGACGACCGTGGCCCGTACCTCTTTGGACTGGACGACCTGGTCGAGCACTGGACGCTGCTGAAGGACGAGCAGGGGCTGGTGTCCGGAAGCGCGGTGCAACGCGACTGGGCTTCGCCGTGCTGCTGAAGTTCTATACGCAGTACGGTTCTATACGCAGTACGGCCGATTTCCCCGAGGCCGGTTCGAATTGCCGGGCGAGGCGGTCAACTTCGTCGCCCGGCAGGTACAGATGCCCGCCGGGGAGCTGGACGCGTACGAGTGGAGCGGCCGGACGGTCGAGTACCACCGCGCGCAGATCCGCGGGCACCTGGGCTTCGCGAGTGCAGTGTCGCGGATGCGGACAAGCTGGCCGGCTGGCTCGCCGAGCACGTCGCGTGCAAGGAGCGGCGGCCGGAGCAGGTACGGGTGAGCTGCTGATCCGCTGCTGCACGAGAGCATCGAGCCGCCGGCTCCGGGGCGATGCGACCGGATCGTTGGCGCCGACATCGCGCCGAAGGTGGGGGCCGGGTTGCGGGCACGGGCCGTGGTGGAATCCCCTTCCCATCTGCGCCCGCACCCGCTGCCGCTGCGGGTGACGCTGCTGGCCGCGCTGCTGCACGAACGGAAACGGGAGATCACGGACACGCTGGTGGAGCTGCTGATTTCCACGGTGCACCGGATCGGGGTGCGGGCGGAGAAGAAGGTCACCGAGCAGCTGGTCAACGCGTTCGAGAAGGTGTCGGGCAAGGAGAACACCCTCTTCAAGCTCGCCGAGGCGTCGATCGGCGAGCTGGAGGGCACGGTCCGCGAGGTCGTCTACCCGGCGGTCTCCGGGGGCGAGCAGACGCTGCGGGAGTAGACGACGAACGGCTGGTGCACGAGTTCAAGACCCGCGGTCCGGTCCACCGGCGCACGGTGCAGACCACCTTGAAGGCGTCGTACACCAACCACTACCGGCGCGGGCTGATCAAGCTGCTGGACCGTGCTGGAGTTCCGCTCGTCCAACCACACCCATCAGCCGGTGATCGAGGCGTTGGCGCTGGTGGCCCGCAACGCGGCGGCGGGCAACACCACGTACTACCCGCTGGGCGAGACCGTGCCCGTGCACAAGGCGATGGGCGGGGCTGGGCGGAAGTCGTGCACCGCACCGACAAGCGGGGCCGACGCCGGGTGGTGCGCATGGTCTACGACGTGGTCGCTTTCCAGGCCCTGCGCGACCAGCTCAAGTGCAAAGAGATCTGGGTGGTCGGCGCCGACAAGTGGCGCAGCCCCGATGAGGACCTGCCCCAGGACTTCGCCGAGCGGCGCGAGGAGAACCACCGCGAGCTGCGCAATCCGCTGGACGCGGTCACCTCCGTCTCCGGCGGCGGCTCTCTCCCGGCGGAGGTCCTGGCCGAGCGCCTGCTCCTGGTCATCTACGCCTATGGCACGAACACGGGGATCAAGGCCGTCGCCTACGGCGGCCACGGCCACACCGAGGACGAGCTGCGCTACGTCCGCCGCCGCTATCTCTCGGCGGAGGCCGCCCGCGCCATCGCCATCCAAGCGCTACAGGCCTGGGGCCGGTGGGGCGGCGGGCGTCACTTCTCGTCCGAGCCGGGTTCCGCGCTGATGGATGCCTGGTGGACATCCGCGTAGGTAGGAGTCCCTGACCAGGTCGTCGCAGAACGCGGCGACGTCGGTGCCGATCACCGCCAGCACCCCAGCCGCAGGCGCCCTGCGCCCACTGTGCGACCCGGACGGGCCCGAGCCGGACGAGGACGACGACGGGAGTGGGCCAGACCAGAGCCTTTCGTTTGGACCAAGTGGCGCCGACATGCGGCGCCTTGTGGGCGGGGACGTCGGCAACCGACGACAACGCCGCAAATGCGCGTGCCACCCCCCGCGACCTGCCGCGTGATCCAAACGACAGACCTAGTAGGAGCCGGTCATCGCGGGGTAGTCCGTGTATCCCTCCGCGCCACCCGCGAAGTGCGTGTCGTGGTTGTCGGCGGCGAGGGGGTGGCCGTGGGTGAATCGGTCGACGAGGTCTGGATTGGCGATGAAGGGGGCGCCGAAGGAGACCGCGTCGGCCAGTTGCCGTTCGAGGATCTCGTTGCCGCTCGCTTGTGTGAAGCCGAGGTTGGCGATGATGGTGCCGTGGTAGTGGGCGCGGTAGCGGGTGAATGCGGTGAGGGTGTCGGTTCCTGTGTCGGGTTCCGGGCCGAGGAGGTGGAGGTAGGCCAGGTTGCTGTCGTTGAGGCGCTTGAGGAGCTGGTCGTACTCGTCCAGCGTCTCGGAATCTGCGGTGAAGGCAGGCCCGTGATTCCAGTAGGGGGAGAGTTTGATTCCGATATGGTCGCTGCCCCACACGCTGCTGACGGCGTCCACGACGTCGAAGAGGAACTGGGCCCGCTTCTCACTGCTGCCGCCGTAGGCGTCGGTGCGCTGGTTGAGCCGCGGGTTGAGGAACTGGGCCACGAGATGGGATATCTGGGCGTGGATCTCCAGGCCGTCGAATCCGGCGCGCAGGGCGTTGGCGGCTGCCTGGCGGTAGGAGTCGATCGTGGTGGCGATCTCTGCGGCGCTCAGGGCGCGTGGGGTGAGGGAGTCCTTCGGGCCGTCGAGGGTGAAGGACATCTCGTGGGGATTGATTGCTGAAGGGCCGGCAGGGAGCCTGCCGCCGTGGTGGTCCGGGTGGGAGGCGGCGCCGGCGTGGCCGAGTTGCGAGACGATCATCCCTCCCGCAGAGTGCACGGCTTCGGTGACCTTGGTCCAGCCGGCGGTCTGGGCGTCGGTGTAGATGCCTGGGACGTTGATGAAGCCGATCGCGTCCGTGCTGACCCAGGTCCCTTCGCTGATGATCAGGCCGGCGCCGGCGCGCTGCGTGTAGTAGGTGGCGTGCAGGGCGGTGGGGGCCAGTTCCTCGTTGTCGGCCCGGGAGCGCGTCATGGGAGCCATGACGACGCGGTTGGGCAGCTTGAGCGCGCCCAGTTGAACGGGCTGCAGGAGGGGCTGGGCGCTGGGTACTGAGGTCTGGTGGGGCATGAAGGATCTCTTTCGTGGCGGAAGTCGCTCCTCGTGGGCTTGAGGAGCACGAGCGGGTCGGTGGGATCAGTCCTGCTTGAGGGCGTGGAGGGCGGACAGAGGGCCGCCGAGCTGGAGGAGGCGTCCTCCCTCGCGCAGCGTTCCGAGGTCGACGGGAGCGAAGCCGAACTCGGAGGTCAGGTCTCTCACGGTGTTCTTGGCATCGGCGTCGTCGCCGGCGAGGAACAGCACCTGCCGCCCCGCCTCGTGGCGGGGGTCGGGTGCGATGAACTGCGCGTAGAGGGAGTTGAACGCCTTGACCACGCGCGCGCCGGGAAGCAGGGAGGACACGTATTCGCTCCCGGTGAGGTCGCCCAGATCGGCGATCTCCGGTTTCGGGGGAAGGGAGGCGAACTGGTTGGTGGTGTCGATGACGATGGTTTTGTCCAGGCGGGGGAGCGCGGCGACGGTGTCAGGAATCCGCGGCCAGGGGACCGCGAGCACGACGAGGTCCGCGATGGCGGCCTCCGTAGGGGTTGCGGCCGTCGCGAGCGCGCCGAGGTCCTTGACCAGCGGGGCCAGGGAAGCAGGTCCTCGGCTGTTGCTGAGCACGACCTCGTGGCCATGACGGATCGCATGCCGGGCGATGGCCTGGGCGACTTCTCCAGCTCCGAGCATTCCGATCTTCATCAGGCGGCCTCGTTTCCGGAGTCGGCCGTCTGCGGTGTGGTCAGCAGGACGGTTCCGCTCTTGGCCGGGCGGCGGGCGTGCTCGACGGCCGCCTTGAAGTCGGCGAGATCGTAGCTGGCTGCGACTTCGAGCAGGTCCGGCGTGTTCTGCGCCAGGTCCTGGGCGAAGGCGACATCCTCAGCCCGATCCCCGGGGGTGCGGCTCATCCAGTGCAGTATCGACACTCCCCGCACCGTCAGCTCCCGCGCCATGAGAGGCAGCGCCTCCAACGATGTCGTGCCGGAACCCAGATGCCCGTAGGAGATCAGAGTGCCGCCGTCGGCGAGCAGTTCGGCGAGGTCCTGGGTCATGGCTCCACCGACACAGTCGAGGACCACCTGGACACCCCGCTCACCGGCATGCAGGCGGACTTGTTCCCGCCAGTCGTGGTCGCACGTCGCGATCACGGGCTGGGAGGGGTACAACGTCCGCACCTTCTCGGCACCGGAGGTGCTGCGCACGAGGTTGATCAACTGCAGGTCGTGCCGGACCGCAGCCGCGCTGACCAGCCTGCCGACGGACGAGCCGGCGGCGGTCTGGAGGACGGGATCCGCCTGCCCACTCAGGGCCTCCTCCATCCCGCGGTACAGCATGCGCAGCGTCAGCGGGTTGACCAGCATCAGGGCCGCGGTCTCGTCGCTGACGCCGTCCGGCACCGGCACTGCCAGATCGGCTGGGACCACGACGAAGTCGCTCCATGTTCCCGGCGCCGGGAAAACCGCCACCCGCTGACCTGGGCGCAGTGTGCGGACGTCCGCTCCGACGCTCTCGACGACGCCCATCCCCTCCACTCCGGGAGTCCGGGCCCCCGACTGCTGTTCGGGCTGCCCCGGCAGACCCTCCACACCGATCAGGTCCCCCGGATGGATGGGCCGGACCAGCATCCGAACCAGAACCTCTCCGCTGCCGGGAGCCAGCCGGCGGGTCTCCTCCCTCAGCGTCAGTACCTGTGTGGCATCCCCTTGCCGCGTGTACTCCACGGTGCGCATAGGCGCCTCCCTTCCTCTTTGATGATGTCCATCATTAAAAGAATGATGAGGGGTAACATTGAAAACGTCAAACACCGCCGACACAGGAGGGCGGCCATGCCGCGGATCACCAGGGAAGACAAGGCCAGGAACCGGCAGAACATCGTCGAGGCGGCCGGGCGCATGTTCCGCTCACAGGGCGTCGATGCCGTAGGGATCGCCGAACTGATGAAGGAAGCCGGCCTGACCCACGGCGGCTTCTACAACCACTTCGCGTCCAAAGACGATCTGGCCGTCGAGGCGTGCGGCACCTCGTTCCAAGCCTCTCTGGGCTCCCTGGAGCACATCCTTGAGGAAGGCGCCGATCCCACCGGCCCACCGCTGAAGCGAGTGGTGGACAACTATCTCTCGGCCACCCACCGCGATGCCCCGGACGGCGGCTGCCCCTCCGCCTCCCTGGTCACCGACGCCGGACGGCACAGCGACACGGTCCAGAGCGCCTACGCAGCCGGCGTGGAGGGGTACCTCACCGGCTTCGCCGAGGAGTTCACCCGCGAGCACGAAGGGGAGATCACCTCACAGGAGGCGCGGGAGCGCGCGGTGCTGCTGCTCAGCCGACTCGTAGGGGCGATGGCCCTCGCCCGCGCCGTGAGCCACGTCCAGCCCGATCTGTCCGATGAGATTCTGCGGACCTGTCGCGCCCACGCTCTCGACTGACGGCTTCGCTGCCCGCCAGCCCTGCGATGTCCCGTCCGGCGGCGAGCCGCACGATCACGGCATTGGCACCACCCGAGTTGACGGCGGGCGGATGGATCAAGCTGCGCCGCCCTGTCGTCAAACGAACGATTGGCGACAGGCGCGACGGGAGTCCAATGAACCCGGACTTTTCGGGGCTCCCCCCTCATCGGGTGATCACCGCCGTTTGCGGCTGGTGACAGCGTTCTTACCGGCACCCCAACTTGTCTGCGGTGAAGCCCCTTTTGGCCGTTTCATCGCAGTGCTCGGTACAGCTTCGCGGCGGGGGTCACCACGCCAGGGATGCCTTGACAGGCCCGTGTCCCCCCGAAGACTCTCCATCGGCTTGGGGCGGGCAGCCTCCTCCTGCTGGGGCCCACCCCCGTTGGCCCGCCTTGAGCCCGACGACGCCTCGCACGACCCGATCGCGTGCCGCGCCCCGCTTCCACCGCTGTCCGGCCTGAGGCCCTCGACGACGCGGCCGAACCAACTCTGCGCTGGGACTGAACGAAGGCGGGTTGCTCGTTGTACGTCCTGACGGACCGCGCCTATAGGAGAGATGGTGGCCAGCCCCGGTCGTGCGCCTGTGGACTCCGGTTCTTGATTTCGAGAAGCGCCCCGACGAGCACTCGAAGTTCCTCGGTTTCGGCAGCAGTGCCAGTCCATTCGATAGGGTGCGAATGCCCATAGCGCACGTCGTAGACGTTGCATTCCGGGCGGTACTACTCCTGTAGCCAGTTGTCCAGCTCGGGTCACGACCTGTTCCGCCAAGCACGCAGGCTGAGCGTGGAGACCCGCGATCGAGCGGCGGGTGCGCTCACCCGTGCAGGAAGCCGAATAGGCGAACTCGCTTGGCGCGCCAGTCAGCGCGCCAAGCGACTCCGGGCTCGGGGAACATCGGTATACCGGTTGTCGGTGAGAACGATCATGGCTAGCACGCTGATCCACTCCGCCGCTGGGGTTCGGTGAAACGCCGCTGGACCGGCCCTGTTACTGGTTGCGGTCGCGGCCGTGCCGGTGGAGTTTCCGGCTGATGAGCAGGCCGAGGCGTACTGGAAGTTCGCCGAGGAGCCAACACGCCCGGAGCTGGAGCGCTTCTTCTTCCTGGACGACGTCGACCGCGACCTGATTGCGCTGCGAAGGACCCAGCACCACCAGCTCGGGTTCGCGCTCCAGATGTGCACAGTGAGGTACATCGGGCTGTTCCTGGAGGACCCCCTCGCGGTGCCGTGGTAGGACGTTGCGGAATGCCTCCGCCACTCCCTCACTCAACCCAGCTCCTTCGCCCAGGGAGTTGGAGCCGCGAGGAGGCCGACCGTTTCGTCACCGCGACACCTCGCGCTCGGTGACACCGTCACGACTACGATCGTTTCTCACCGAAAGCCCGAAGGCGAACACGCCGAAGAAGACCACCAGTGATCTCCTGCCGCACCTGCGGCCGGTGCGGACACGCCCGCAGCTTTCACCACGCCCCGGACCCGGACCGTTGCGTCGGGCACTCGCCGCCCCAGGCGTGCCACATACGCCGCAGGTGCGAGGCTCTCTGCGGGTATTGAGAACCGTGTCCTTCAGCGGTGATCAGCAGTTGTCCACGGCGTCGGGGCCGCCGTCCGACTCGTTGCGCTCGGGGGCGTCCTCGGCGCGCTCGTCGAACCCGGAGACCGCCGTAGGGGACTCCGGATCGCGTTCCGCCGCCGCAGAGATCCGATCCGCTGCCTCGCGGGCCATCGGCGTTGAACGTTCCATGCCCCTACGGTCACGCCGCCCCTGCATCACCCCACGGCCAGCGGCTGGACCGTACCGATGGCCCCACGGCCGGACCATGATCGTTCTCACCGATAACCGCTGTACCGATATTCCCCATGCCCGGACTCAACGGTGGTTCGCAGTCCGCTGGGCGCCGGGGGGCGAAGTCACCAGGCGTTCCCCAGCCATCGCGGAACCTGATTCTCTCCAGCGTACGGACACAGCAGACACATTGCCCGTCTGCCGGACCCCACGCTCAACGCCATGAGGCGCGCCGGAAGTTGTGGGAGGCCGAGTCGCGACAGTTCGACCCTGCTGGGCCCGGCGCTCGCAGCCGCGCTCGGCGCCGTCTGTCTACCCGCCCGTTTCACGGGGTGACGGGGTCTCCCACCGCGCCTCCGGTGGCGTTGCGGACAGCGTGGGCGACTCGTTCGGGAGCGTCGGCGAATGTGCGGGGATCGGCGCCCACCAGAAGGGCGGCACCTATGTCCTCATT
>NZ_JADKMA010000184.1 GCF_017676365.1 Streptomyces oryzae | reverse complement strand
TTCGCCGTGTTTCGGTGGTCATAGCGTGAGGGAAACGCCCGGTTACATTCCGAACCCGGAAGCTAAGCTTCACTGCGCCGATGGTACTGCATGCGGGAGTGTGTGGGAGAGTAGGACACCGCCGAACAAACTTTAAAATGTGAGGGCCTTGTTGGCAGACGCCAACAAGGCCCTTTTTCATGCCCAATTTCTCTTCTCCAGATCCGCCCGCACTGAAGGCTTCTGAGACCTTGAGGAACGACGTGCCCCGTAGCAATCAATCCGTCTCGCCCCAGGTGTAGTTGAGGCCCCGTTCACCAATCCAGTCGGCATCTGCGAGGCGCGGAGCCGCTCGCGGCCGGATGGAGAGCGGGCGTTGGGTACTCCCCGGCAGCGTGGCGTCAGATCTGCCGGGGCGGGTGGGGGGTGTGGGGCCGGGCTCAGCGGTCGAAGCCGGGGACGCCGGCGGCGCGGGCCAGTTCCAGGTCGAGGGCTTCGCGGCGGATGCGCTGGTCTAGGTAGACGAGAGCGGTGATTCCGGCGGTGAGGGGGAGGGAGACGGTCGAGGCGATGACGGCGCCGATGCCGCTGGTGATAAGAGAGGGCCAGTCGGTGGCGGTGGCCGGGTTGGCGAGGGTGTCGCCGCCGCTGGCGATTGCGGAGATGGCAGCGGTCGGAATGGAGACGACGAAGGAGATGGCGAAGACCAGGAGGAGGGTGAGGAGCTGAATGCCCAAGATGCGCCACCAGCTGCCGCGTACCAGCTTGGCGGAGCGGCGCATGGCGGCGATGAGGCCCTGCTTCTCCAGCATCAGGGCCGGGGGCGCGAGGCAGAAGCGGACCCAGACCCAGGCGGCAGCGGCTGTGCCGCCGAGCAGTCCGAGTGCGAGCAGCGAGACCGCCAGCTCGGTTGGGCCCGCGAACGCGGTCAGGAGGCCGGGGAGGAGACAGCCGAGGAGGGCGAGCGACACCAGGAGGGGGACGAGCAGCAGCAGGCCGAGCAGGCGGAGAAGCTGAGGGCGCGCGTCCCGCCAGGCTTCGCCCAGGGTGACCTGGCGGCCGAGGACCGCGCGGCTGACGACCACGGTCAGCATGGCGGTGGCGATGACGGTGCCGAGCATTCCGACCACGCCGGTCATGCTGACGCTGCGGAGGGTGTCGGCGAGGGCGTTGTTCAGCTCCTCGATGCTTGGGTTGTCTTTGCGTGTGAGGGCTTCGAGGTCGCTGGTGTCGCCGAGCCAGAAGCGCGCGGTGAGGGCCGAGACGATTTCGGTGAGGACTGCGACGACGAGTGAGATGCCCAGAGCGGTGCGCCAGTGGGCGCGCATGGCGTTGAAGGAGCCTTCCAGCATCTCGCCGATGCTCAGCGGGCGGAGCGGGATGACGCCCGGCTTGGCTGCCTGTGGGGGGTATCGCCATCCTCCGGCCTGGTTTCCGGGGTAGGCGGGGCGCTGGGCGGGGACGGGACCCCGGGTCTTGCGGCGGCCGCGGTCTTCGCTTTGGTGGCCCAGGGTCCAGCCCTGAGGGGCGGCGGGCGGTTGGTCGGCGGCCCATTTGCGGGGGCCTGGACGGTTGTCCGGCGCGGGGCGGGGTGCTGCCTCGGCTGTGGTGGGCTCCGTGCTGTCGTCCGGGGTGCTGCCGTCATCCTTTCCGGTATTGCGGGAGGGACGGTGGTCGGGCGCAGCGGATCCGGGCGAGGTCCCGCCCGGGGAGTCGTTCACGTGAGGTCACCTCGTGTGGATAGTCCGTGCCTGCTGAGTTGACCATCGTGCCATGGGGCGGTGTTCGGGAGGCCGGGCGGGAGCCGGTGACGCTCTTCAACGGGTCTGCGCCGAGCGGGCAGACTGGACGGATGGCTGATGAGTGTGTGCCGGTGATCCGTTACAAGGAGTTGCCCGAGGGGCCGGCCGTCGTACTCCTGGACCAGACTCGGCTGCCCGCAGAGGAGGTCGAACTGGTGTGCACCGATGTGCCGGCGCTGGTGGATGCGATCCGGTCGCTGGCGGTGCGGGGCGCGCCGGTTCTGGGCATTGCGGGGGGATACGGGGTCGCGTTGGCGGCGGCGCGTGGGTTCGATGTGGCGGACGCGGCGGAGCAGCTGGCACATGCGCGGCCGACGGCGGTGAATCTCGCGTACGGGGCGCGACGGGTGGAGGCCGCGTACCGGGCGGCGGTCAGGTCCGGGGTCGGGGAGGCGCACGCTGCTGCTCGGGCGCTGGCCGAGGCGCGGGCGCTGCACCAGGAGGACGCCGAGGCGAGCGACCGGATAGCGGAGTACGGGAGTGCGCTGCTGTCGGAGCTGGTGCCCGGCGGTGGGCTGCGGATTCTCACGCACTGCAACACCGGGAGGCTGGTCTCGGGCGGGGAGGGGACGGCGCTGGCCGTCGTCAAGGCGGTGCACCGTGCGGGCGAGCTGCGGCGGCTGTGGGTGGGGGAGACGAGGCCGCTGTTGCAGGGGGCGCGGCTGACGGCGTACGAGGCCGCGGAGGCGGGGATGGCGTACAGCGTGCTGGCGGACGGCGCGGCCGGGTCGCTGTTCGCGGCCGGTGAAGTGGACGCGGTGCTGGTGGGGGCCGACCGGATTGCGGCGGACGGTTCGGTTGCGAACAAGGTGGGGACGTATGCGCTGGCCGTGCTGGCGGGGCACCACGGGGTGCCGTTCGTGGTGGTGGCGCCGGTGACGACGATCGACCCGGACACGGAGTCGGGCAGTGGGATCGAGGTCGAGCAGCGGGCGGCGCACGAGGTCACCGAGGGGCCGTGGGCTGGACCGATGGGTACTGGACCAGGCGCCGGGGTGGGCCCGGGAGGGGGTTCTGCGGTGACTCCTGTGGGGGCGCACGCCTACAATCCTGCGTTCGATGTGACGCCATCCGCGCTGGTCACGGCGGTGGTGACGGACGAGGGGGTGGTCTCTCCTGTGACGTCCGGCGGTATCGCGGAGCTGTGTTCCACATCACCTGGGAGGGCGTCGCGTTCGGCTAATGGGATGATGAAGTCATGAAGGGACGCGTCCTTGTCGTCGATGACGACACCGCACTGGCAGAGATGCTCGGCATTGTGCTGCGCGGAGAAGGCTTCGAACCGTCGTTCGTCGCGGACGGCGACAAGGCGCTTGCCGCCTTCCGGGAGACCAAGCCTGATCTGGTGCTGCTCGACCTGATGCTGCCGGGGAGGGACGGCATAGAGGTGTGCCGGCTCATCCGGGCCGAGTCCGGGGTGCCGGTGGTCATGCTGACCGCGAAGAGTGACACCGTTGATGTGGTGGTCGGGCTGGAGTCGGGGGCCGACGACTACATCGTCAAGCCGTTCAAGCCCAAGGAGCTGGTGGCGCGGATCAGGGCGCGGCTGCGCCGTTCCGAGGAGCCAGCGCCGGAGCAGCTGGCCATCGGTGATCTGGTGATCGATGTGGCGGGTCACTCGGTGAAGCGGGACGGGCAGTCCATAGCGCTGACCCCGCTGGAGTTCGATCTTCTGGTGGCGCTGGCGCGCAAGCCGTGGCAGGTCTTCACGCGTGAGGTGCTGCTGGAACAGGTGTGGGGGTACCGGCACGCGGCGGACACCCGGCTGGTCAACGTCCATGTGCAGCGGCTGCGCTCCAAGGTGGAGAAGGACCCGGAGCGGCCGGAGATCGTGGTGACCGTACGCGGCGTGGGATACAAGGCCGGGCCCAGCTGAGATGACCCGTAACACTGCACCGCACCGCACCGGTGGGGGGCGAGGCACTGGCCGCGAGTCCGATATATCCAAATTCGGGCGTTTGTGGCGTAGTGGTGTCCTCTTCTCCGACGGTCTTCTTCCGGAGGGCGCGACCGGTCCTGGCGCGCGCCCCATGGTGCGCTTCTTTGTGCGGTGGGTGCGCAGGCCGCTGCTGCCGGTGATGCGGCTGTGGCGGCGGAACATCCAGCTCCGGGTGGTCGTGGCCACGCTGCTGCTCTCGCTCGGCGTCGTACTGCTGCTGGGGCTCGTCGTCATAGGGCAGGTCCGTAACGGTCTACTGGAAGCCAAGGAGCAGACGGCGCAGAGCCAGGCGTCGGGCGGTTTCGCCGCAGCCGAACGGATGGCCGACAGCGCGGGCAGCGGCCCCAGCGGCGAGGACGGCATCCGCGGCAGCAGGAGCGCCCAGAACTCGGGCACCTGGCTGAACAACCTGGTCGAGCAGCTCGCCAGCGGCGGGCAGGGCGTCTACTCGGTGGTGGCGCTCGGCTCCGACAACAACGAATCGCCGTTCCTGGGCAACAGCAACCTCACCACGCGCGGCCCGCGCTCCTCCGGTGACATCCGCCCTGAGGAGAGCATCCCCGCTGACCTGCGCAAAGCCCTGGACGACGAGCCCGGGCCGCACCGTCGTTACGCCCGCGTCTACCGGCAGGACGACAGCAGCGATCCGGCGCTGATCGTCGGCAAGCGGCTCAACGACGCGCGCGGCAATCCCTTCCAGCTCTACTACGTCTTCCCCTTCACCCAGGAGGAGGAGTCGCTGAGCCTGGTCAAGGGCACGCTGGCGACCGCGGGAGTGTTCGTCGTGGTGCTGCTGGGCGCGATCGCCTGGCTGGTGGTGCGGCAGGTGGTGACGCCCGTACGGATGGCTGCCGGGATCTCCGAGCGGCTGGCGGCCGGCCGGCTCCAGGAGCGGATGAAGGTCACCGGTGAGGACGACATCGCCCGTTTGGGGGAATCCTTCAACAAGATGGCGCAGAACCTCCAGGTCAAGATCCAGCAGCTGGAGGAGCTGTCCCGGATGCAGCGCCGCTTCGTCTCCGACGTCTCGCACGAGCTGCGGACGCCCCTGACGACGGTGCGGATGGCGGCCGACGTCATCCATGAGGCGCGCGAGGACTTCGATCCGGCGACCGCGCGCTCGGCCGAACTGCTGCTCGGCCAGCTCGACCGTTTCGAGTCCCTGCTGGCCGACCTGCTGGAGATCAGCCGGTTCGACGCGGGCGCCGCCAATCTGGAGGCGAGCGCCGTGGACCTGCGCGATGTGGTGCACCGGGTCGTGGAGGGCTGTGAGCCGCTTGCCGAGTGCAAGGGCAGCAGGATTCTCGTACGCGGTGCGGAGCAGCCCGTGATCGCGGAGATGGACGGCCGCCGGATCGAGCGGGTGCTGCGCAACCTGGTCGACAACGCCGTCGAGCACGGTGAGGGCCGTGACGTGGTGGTGCGGCTGGCCACCGGCGGCGGTGCGGTGGCGGTGGCGGTACGGGACTACGGCGTCGGCCTCAAGGAGGGCGAGGCGGAGCGCGTCTTCAACCGCTTCTGGCGCGCCGACCCGGCGCGCGCCCGGACCACGGGCGGTACGGGGCTGGGGCTCTCGATCGCGCTGGAGGACGCCCGGTTGCACGGCGGGTGGCTGCGCGCCTGGGGCGCGCCGGGAGACGGTTCGCAGTTCCTGCTCGTACTGCCCTGTACGGCCGGGGAACCGCTGCGGGGGTCGCCGCTGCGGCTGGAGCCCGAGGACTCGCGCCGGAAGCGGGAGCAGGCGCGTGAGCGGGAGCGCTCGGCCGCGCCGGCGGGCGCTGCGGTGCCGGCGGGCCGGGTCGCCGAGCCGGTACGGGGTGACGCGCCGGTGCGGGGCGAAGCGCCGACGCGGGGCGAGGAGCGAGTGGGACGGTCCGGAGGGGAGCGGGGATGAGCGCCGCCGAGGGGCGTACGGAGCGCGGGGGAGGCGCGTTGCGGCGGAACCGCGTGCGGGAGCGCTACCGCGCGCTGGGGCGCTACCGCGGGCTGGTGGTGCTCGCCGGGTGCGGGGTGTTGCTGGCCGGATGTGCGTCGATGCCGGACGGGGGCAACGTCAAACACGTCAGCGCCTCGCAGCACGCCGACGGCGACTCCCAGGTGCGGGTCTACAGCGTCAGTCCGCAGAAGGGCGAGGCGCCGACGCAGATCGTGCGGGGTTTCCTGGAGGCGACCACCAGTGACGAGGCCACTTTTCCCACCGCGCGCGAGTATCTGACCCGCAGCCTGGCGCGCCGCTGGGACCCGTTCGCCTCGACGACCGTGCTCACGGAAGGGCCGAGTGCGGCGAAGGCACCGCGGCGCCTCGCACCGCCCACCGAGGACGGCTACTCCGTGGAGGTCTCCGGCGCCCGGATGGCCGAGGTGGACAGCAAGCACGCCTACTCGCCCTCCAAGGGCGACTACAGCGAGGTCTTCCACCTGACCAAGGTGGACGGTGAGTGGCGGATCGACGAGATGCCGGACGGGCTGGTGCTCGGCGAGTCCGACTTCCAGCGCATCTACCGTCCCATCAACACCTACTACTATGCACAACTCGGCCCTGACGCGGACTCGATCACGGATGGTCAGAATGTGCTGGTCGCCGATCCGGTCTATCTGCGTCGTCGGATAGACCCGGTCACCAAGACGGTCTCCGCGCTGTTGCAGGGGCCGTCCGGCTGGATCGACCCGGTGGTCACCTCCTCCTTCCCCCGCGGCACCCGGCTGGCGCCGAAGCAGCACCTCTCGGTGGACGACTCGGGAGTCCTGCGGGTACGGCTGAACGCCCGCGGGGCCACCGCCGGGGGCAGGCAGTGTGTGCGGATGGCGGCGCAGGTGCTGTACACGGTGCAGGACCAGGCGTCGGCGAAGGTCGGCAAGGTGGAACTGGTGGGGCCGAAGAACCGCGAGCTGTGCGCACAGACGCGGGAACAGGTTGCCGTTTACCAGCCGGGACGCCTCAACGGCAGTGCGAAGAAGGCGTACTTCGTGGATGAGCAGCACCGGGTGGCCGCTTTCCAGCACAAGAACGAGCCGCCGCATCCGGTCGAAGGCCCGCTGGGCAGCGGGCAGGTGGAGATGGGCGCCGTCGCGGTCAACCGGATCGAGAACGAGGGCGCTGCCGTCTCGCGCGGGCGCCGCGGGCTCTACGTCGCCTCCCTGGAGGGGAGCAGCGCTACCACGACGCTCGGCGACCCCGTGCTCACCAGCAAAGCCAAGCACGAGAACGACCGGCTGACGGCGCCCAGCTGGGACGGGCTCGGCGATCTGTGGGTGGCCGACCGCGACCCCGACAACCCCCGGCTGCTGCGGCTGCGCAGCGGCAAGGAACAGCCCGACGAGGTGCGCGTACCGGACCTGGACAAGGGGGAGCGCATCGAGTCGCTGCGGATCGCCTCGGACGGAGTGCGGATCGCGCTGCGGGTGCGTGAGCGCGACGGGCACACCTCGCTCCAGCTCGGCCGCGTGGTGCGCGAGGGCACGTTGAAGAAGCCCCGGCTGACGGTGGAGCAACTGCGCCCCGTTGCGCCGCAGCTGGTGGATGTCTCGGCCGCGTCCTGGGCGGGTGGCAGCCGGCTGGTGGTGGTCGGGCGCGAGTCCGGGAGCGTGCAGCAGCTGCAGTACATGGAGACCGACGGCTCGGTCTCCGACCAGCCGACCCTCCCGGGGATCACCGACGTGACGGGGGTCGCCGCCTCGGAGGACGAGAGCAAGCCGCTGCTCGCCGACTCCGAGGACGGGATCGTGCGGCTGCCTCCCGATGCCAACTGGAAGATGCTGACGGAGAGCGGCTCGGCTCCTGCTTATCCGGGCTGAGGCGCTGAGTCTCGCTGGTGAGGTTTGGCCGCTGGGCTTTGGCCGCTGGGTTCGGCGGCTGGGCTTCGGCTGCTGGGCTTGGCCGCTGAGCTGCGGTAATTCTCTTTCTGCGTACGGTTGTTCGGGTCGGGCCCGGGGTGGCTTCGGGAGTTATCCACAGGGGTGGTGGCGCCGTGGCCCGGATGCCAGAGTGGGGGTCATGCCGAGGTCCTGGCAGGGACTTCGGCGGGAAATCGCAGGTCTGGTGCTGCCCATGGGGTGTGCCGGTTGCGGTCGTCCGCGCGAGCGGGACCGCTTGTGCGACGAGTGCAGCAGCGTGCTGAATGGCGCGGTGCCGCGGCGGGTTTGGCCCTCGCGCGTACCGTCCGGACTGCCTCGGGTGTACGGAGCGCTCACGTACACCGACGAGACCCGAGCCGCGCTGCTCGCTCACAAGGAGCGCGGCGCCCTCGGGCTGGCCGCGCTGCTGGGGACGGTGCTCGCCCGCGCCGTCCTGATGGCCTCGCACGCGCCGGAGACCCCAGCGCCTGCCTCCGTGCCCACCGCCCCCGCTCGGCGCGGGCCGCCCTCCCGGGACGGCGGCCCGTCCCCACGGCGCCGGGCACCGGTCACTCTCGTGCCGGTGCCCTCCACGCGCCGGGCAGTCGCGGGGCGGGGGCACGACCCGGTACGGCGTATGGCGCAGGAGGCCGCACGGACGCTCCGGAGGGAGGGCATGGCGGCGCGGGTGCTGCCCGTGCTGCGTCAACGACGGAGGGTCGTCGACCAGTCGGGGCTGACGGCAGCACAGCGGACGGCGAATCTTGCCGGAGCTCTGGAGATGGTGCCAGGCGGCGAGCGGCTGCTGGATGCGGGCCGGGTCGTGCTGGTGGACGATGTAATGACAACAGGCGTGTCGCTCGCAGAGGCGGCACGAGCGTTGGGAGGAGGGGGCACTGCTGCGGTGCTGGCGGTGCGCTCTCAGGGGTGACCTGGGTGAACGGAAGTTGTCCCGGGTGACCACGGTGGAACTATCGGATCGAGGACATCGTTGCAGGTGATACCACGAACGACTCCCCTGATCGGAGGTACGTGCCGGTAGGGGGTGCCGAGGATCCCCCGCTGGAGGTACGTTCGGATTGGGTGGCGATCTCCCCTCCGGGGGAGAAGGAGGTGAAACTCGCAAGCCGACCTCGAGCCGGAGAGCCAACGGCGGGAGGGCCGAGCCTCCGGCGTCAGTGCACCAAGGACGGACCCGCACCCAGATGTGGGACCGTCCGGGAACGGAGTTCTGCGTGGACATCGTCGTCAAGGGCCGAAAGACAGAGGTGCCCGACCGGTTCCGCAAGCACGTGGCCGAGAAGCTGGAGAAGGTTCAGAAACTCGACGGCAAGGTGATCAACCTAGAGGTCGAGGTGGCCAAGGAGCACAACCCCCGGCAGGCCGACCGTTCCGACAGGGTGGAGATCACCCTGCGTACGCGCGGACCGGTCATTCGTGCGGAGGCGGCGGCCTCCGACCCGTACGCGGCGCTCGATCTGGCCACGAGCAAGCTGGAGGCCCGGCTGCGCAAGCAGGCCGACAAGCGTCGCGTCCACCGTGGCGGGAGCCGCACACCGATGAGTGTGGCGGCGGCAACTGCCCATCTCGCGTCGGAACTCAACGGAGAACTCGACGCGGCCGCCGGCTCGGTGGCCGCTCCCCCGGAGGACGACGGCCATGTCGTGGTCACCAGGATGGGACCGCTGGAGGTACGCGGGGAAGGGCCGCTCGTCGTCCGGGAGAAGACGCATGCGGCGGCACCCATGTCGCTGGACCAGGCGCTCTACGAGATGGAGTTGGTGGGCCACGACTTCTATCTGTTCGTCGACTCCGAGACCAAGCAGCCCAGTGTCGTCTACCGGCGGCACGGCTACGACTACGGCGTGATTCATCTGGAGCCGGACCCGTTCGTCCAGGAGCCGCCGCCCGGAGCGGGCGGGGCGCTGGGCGGCTGACGCCGAACGGCGCAGTCCGGTACCAGCCCACTACGGGCGGTCCAGCACGGGCCTGGCACAGCCCTGTGCGCCACCGGCTTGATGTTCGCGCCCCCGGCCGGATCTCGGGACCCGGCCGGGGGCGTCGGCATGAGTAACATCAAGACCCACGCCAACCGCCTTTGGCCATAGCGGGGTTGGTGGGAGACCAGGGTGCAGGGGGAGGAACGATGGTGGACAGCTTCGGGCCCGTGATGCCCATGCCCGACGCACACCCGGGCCCGGGCGCTGAGGAGGAGCTGCGTGAGCGGCGCAAGGAACCGATCCGGGTGCTGGTCGTCGACGACCATGCGCTGTTCCGGCGCGGTCTGGAGATCGTCCTGGCGCAGGAGGAGGACATCCAGGTCGTCGGGGAGGCCGCGGACGGGGCCGAGGCGGTGGACAAGGCCGCGGACCTGCTGCCCGACATCGTGCTGATGGATGTGCGGATGCCGAAGCGGGGCGGGATCGAGGCGTGCACCTCCATCAAGGAAGTGGCGCCGAGCGCGAAGATCATCATGCTGACGATCAGCGATGAGGAGGCCGACCTCTACGACGCGATCAAGGCGGGGGCCACCGGCTATCTCCTCAAGGAGATCTCCACGGACGAGGTCTCCACGGCGATCAGGGCGGTGGCCGACGGGCAGTCGCAGATCAGCCCGTCCATGGCGGCGAAGCTGCTCACCGAGTTCAAGTCCATGATCCAGCGCACGGACGAGAGCAAGCTGGTGCCCGCGCCCAAGCTCACGGACCGGGAGCTGGAGGTGCTCAAGCTGGTGGCCACGGGGATGAACAACCGTGACATCGCCAAAGAGCTGTTCATCAGTGAGAACACCGTGAAGAACCACGTACGCAACATCCTGGAGAAGCTGCAGCTGCACTCCCGGATGGAAGCGGTGGTCTATGCGATGCGGGAGAAGATTCTCGAAATCCGCTGAGGCCATTTGAAGCGGCTGCGGCTTGGCGGCTGTGGCCTGATGTGGGGCGAGCCGTCAATGCGGTTTGAGGCGGCCTGAAGCGCGGGGCGGCTGCCCCGGATGGCTTGAGGGGGCCTTGACGGCATCCTCCGCCCCTGTGGCACCCTCGCCGCCGCCTCAAGCATCAAGCAGCCTCCGGCGCCTTTGCGGGCCTCCCTCCGGCGCCTTGCGAGCCCCTCACTCCGGCCCCCTGAGGCACCCCGCGGGTGGCGTGGGAGTCCGGTGCGGGGTGCTGCTTCCGTGGTTCAGGCGCCCAGGGCGCCCGGGGCGTTCAGGGCGGTGAGGAGGTGGGGGCGGAGGTCTTCCGGGGTGCAGCGTTCCACTCGTACCGCGTCGCAGCCCACCCAGGTGGCGGCCTCGTACAGGGCCTGGGCCATTGGTTCCACGGCCTTGGGGCTCTGCAGTGAGAGCTGGCGGGCGACGAGGGTGGTGCCCTCGCGGGCCGGGTCCACGCGTCCGACGAGCTTGCCGCCCGCGAGCAGGGGCATCGCGAAGTAGCCGTGCACCCGCTTCGGCTTGGGGACGTACGCCTCCAGGCGGTGGGTGAAGCCGAAGAGGCGCTCGGTGCGCGGGCGGTCCCAGATGAGGGAGTCGAAGGGGGAGAGCAGCGTGGTGCGGTGCCGGCCGCGTGGTGGGTTCTCCAGGGCCGCAGGGTCGGCCCAGCCGGGACGGGGCCAGCCCTGCACCTGGACCGGGACGAGGCCGGTGTCCGCCAGCACCGCGTCCACCTGCTCGGCCTTGAGCCGGTGGTAGTCGGCCAGGTCGGCCCGGGTGGCGACGCCCAGCGCGGCGCCCGCCTGGGCCACCAGGCGGCGCAGGCACTCGTGGTCGTCGAGGTCGTCGTGGAGCAGCGCTTCGGGGATCGCGCGCTCGGCCAGGTCGTAGACGCGCTTCCAGCCGCGCCGCTCGGTGACGACGACCTCGCCGATGTCCAGCAGCCACTCCACCGCGATCTTGCTCTCGGACCAGTCCCACCACTCGCCCCCGTTCCGGCCGCCGCCCAGCTCCGCCGTGGTGAGAGGCCCCTCGGCCGCGAGCCGGTCGCGGACGGCGGCGCAGGAGCCCTCGCGGTCCTTCATCCGGTGCCAGCGGTGGCCCCGGTCGCGGAAGGCGCGGCGGCGGAAGGCGAAGTGCGGCCACTCCTCGACGGGCAGTACGCATGCGGCGTGCGACCAGTACTCGAAGCTGTGGGACTCCGACCAGTAGGCGGACTCCACCGTCTGCCGCCCCACCGGTCCCAGCCGGGCGTACGGCACCAGCTCGTGCGACCGGGCCAGCACGGAGATCGTGTCCAGCTGCACGGCGCCCAGCCGCCCCAGCACCCCGCGCACTCCGGCACGCCGGTCCGGGGCGCCCAGCAGCCCCTGGGCCCGCAGCGCGATCCGTCTGGCCTCGTCGGCGGAGAGGGAGACGGCGGGGGACGGCGTCGGCGGAACAGCGGTGGTGGACAGGCCAGTCGTCATGCGGCCCACCATAAGTGCGGCCACTGACATCGGACTTCCCGGCCGGGCCCAGTAGTCGGACCCAGTAGTCGGACCCAGGCGTCGGACTCCCCGCCGCTACCCCCACGGCGACAGCGCTACCCCCGCGGCGACGGCAGATACGGCGTCTCCAGTCCGTACCCCCAGTCCGAGGGGAGCAGTGCGGCGATGCGGGCGTCGCGGCGTGTTCCTCTGTGCACGATGCGTGCCCGCTGGATGCCCTCCTCCACGAAGCCGAGCCGCTGTGCGACGGCCCGTGAGCCCTCGTTCCCGACCTGGGCGATCCACTCCAGCCGTTCCACGCCCAGCGAGGTGAAGGCCCACTCGACGACCGCGCGCCCTGCCTCGGCCGTATAGCCCTTGCGCCGCTGGTCGCGTGCTGTCCAGAAGCCCAGTTCGGCCTGGCGGTCCGCGGTGCGCAGGTGGGCGAGCCTGACCAGGCCCATGGAGCCCGCCAGCTCGCCGCCGTGCGTGAAGACGCCGAAGTTGTACATGGTGTCGTCCCGCCAGCCGGCCGGGCTCGTGCTCCGGACGAACTCTTCGGCATCCTTGAGTGTGTACGGCTCAGGTACCGGGACGAAGCGCTGGATGTCCGGATCGTCGCATGCGGCGGCGACCGCTGCCTCGTCCCGTTCCTCGAAGGGGCGCAGTAGGAGCCGGTCGGTGCACAGTGTGATGGGTTCCATTACCTCATCCTCCCGTCGGGCGCTCCGGCACCTTCCGGGGCTCCGGCACGTTGGGGGTACAGGGGCAGTCGTCCCTCGCATACGATGGCCGGTGCGGTATTGGCCCTCGGCAAGGAGAGGACCTTGGTGATCTTCGCCGAAATCGGCGATCTTCGCCGGTATCCGCACCGACCATCGCACTGACCGTGCAGACCGTGCCAGGCCCGACCGGCAAGGAGCCACCCTAAGTGTCCGTCTTCGGCAAGCTCATGCGTGCAGGTGAAGGGAAGATCCTGCGCAAGCTGGACCGCATCGCGCGGCAGGTGAATTCCATCGAAGAGGACTTCGTCGACCTGTCGGACGCCGAGCTGCGGGCACTCACGGACGAGTACAAGGAGCGGTACGCCGACGGCGAGAGCCTTGACGACCTGATGCCGGAGGCGTTCGCGACCGTCCGTGAGGCCGCCAAGCGCGTGCTGGGCGAGCGGCACTACGACGTGCAGCTGATGGGTGGCGCGGCGCTGCACCTCGGTTACGTCGCCGAGATGAAGACCGGTGAGGGCAAGACGCTGGTCGGTACGCTGCCCGCGTATCTGAACGCACTGTCGGGTGACGGCGTGCACATCGTCACGGTCAACGACTACCTGGCGCAGCGCGACTCCGAGTGGATGGGCCGCGTGCACCGCTTCCTCGGGCTGTCCGTCGGCTGCATCGTCGCCAACATGTCCCCGGCCGAGCGCCGCGAGCAGTACGCGTGCGACATCACCTACGGCACGAACAACGAGTTCGGATTCGACTACCTGCGCGACAACATGGCGTGGTCGAAGGACGAACTGGTGCAGCGGGGCCACAACTTCGCCATCGTCGACGAGGTCGACTCCATCCTCATCGACGAGGCCCGTACGCCGCTGATCATCTCCGGCCCCGCCGACCAGGCCACGAAGTGGTACAGCGACTTCGCGAAGCTCGTCAAGCGCCTGGAGAAGGGCGAGCCCGGCGACCCGCGCACCCAGAAGCCGGAGACGGGTGACTACGAGGTCGACGAGAAGAAGCGCACGGTCGCCATCCACGAGTCCGGCGTCGCCAAGGTCGAGGACTGGCTGGGAATCGACAACCTCTACGAGTCGGTCAACACCCCGCTGGTCGGCTATCTGAACAACGCGATCAAGGCCAAGGAGCTCTACAAGAACGACAAGGACTACGTCGTCCTGGACGGCGAAGTCATGATCGTCGACGAGCACACCGGCCGTATCCTCGCCGGCCGCCGCTACAACGAGGGCATGCACCAGGCGATCGAGGCCAAGGAGGGGGTGGAGATCAAGGACGAGAACCAGACGCTCGCCACGATCACCCTCCAGAACTTCTTCCGCCTCTACAACACCCTCTCCGGCATGACCGGTACGGCGATGACCGAGGCCGCCGAGTTCCACCAGATCTACAAGCTCGGCGTCGTCCCGATCCCGACCAACCGGCCGCTGGCCCGTAAGGACCAGGCGGACCTGATCTACCGCACCGAGGTCGCCAAGTTCGACGCGGTCGTCGACGACATCGTGGAGAAGCACGAGGAGGGCCAGCCGATCCTGGTCGGCACCACCTCGGTGGAGAAGTCGGAGTACCTCTCCAAGCAGCTCACCAAGCGCGGCGTTCCGCACCAGGTGCTCAACGCGAAGAACCACGAGCGCGAGGCGCTGATCGTCGCCGAGGCGGGCCGCAAGGGCGCGGTCACGGTCGCCACGAACATGGCCGGTCGTGGTACGGACATCAAGCTCGGCGGCAACGCCGAGGGCATGGCGGAGAACGAGCTGCGCGAGGCCGGTCTCGACCCGAACGAGCACCCGGAGGAGTGGGCGGCCGCGCTGCCCGCAGCGCTGGAGAAGGCCGAGAAGTCGGTCAAGGCCGCCGTGGACGAGGTCAAGGAGCTGGGCGGCCTCTACGTGCTGGGCACCGAGCGCCACGAGTCGCGCCGGATCGACAACCAGCTGCGCGGTCGCTCCGGCCGGCAGGGCGACCCGGGCGAGTCCCGCTTCTATCTGTCGCTGGGCGACGACCTGATGCGGCTGTTCAAGGCGCAGATGGTGGAGCGCGTGATGTCGATGGCGAACGTGCCGGACGACGTCCCGATCGAGAACAAGATGGTGACCCGCGCCATCGCCTCCGCGCAGTCCCAGGTCGAGCAGCAGAACTTCGAGATCCGGAAGAACGTCCTCAAGTACGACGAGGTGCTCAACCGGCAGCGCGAGGTCATCTACGGCGAGCGCCGCCGCGTCCTGGAGGGCGAGGATCTGCACGAGCAGGTGCGGCACTTCATGGACGACACGATCGAGGCGTACGTCCAGGCCGAGACCGTCGAGGGCTTCGCCGAGGAGTGGGATCTGGACCGGCTGTGGGGCGCGTTCAAGCAGCTCTACCCGGTGCACGTGACCATCGAGGAGCTGGAGGACGCGGCGGGCGACCGCGAGGGTCTGACGGCCGACTTCATCATCGAGGCCATCAAGGACGACATCCACGAGCAGTACGACGCGCGGGAGAAGGAGCTGGGCTCCGAGATCATGCGCGAGCTGGAGCGGCGCGTGGTGCTGTCGGTGCTGGACCGCAAGTGGCGCGAGCACCTGTACGAGATGGACTACCTCCAGGAGGGCATCGGTCTGCGTGCGATGGCCCAGAAGGACCCGCTGGTCGAGTACCAGCGGGAGGGCTACGACATGTTCCAGGCCATGATGGACGGCATCAAGGAGGAGTCCGTCGGCTATCTGTTCAACCTGGAGGTCCAGGTCGAGCAGCAGGTCGAGGAGGTGCCGGTCGAGGAGGCGGCCGCCCCGGCGCCGTCCCTGGAGAAGGAGGGCCCGCGCGACGCGGTGCCCGCCGGCGCGGGCGCGGCTCCGGCCCCTGCCATCCATGCGAAGGGGCTGGACCAGCCGCAGCGGCCCGACCGGCTGCACTTCTCCGCTCCCACGGCGGAGGGTGGTGTGGTCGAGCGGGATCTCGACACCGGTGCTCCTGCGGAGGGCGACAACGGTCCGGTCCGGTCGCCCGCTGATGGTCTTACCCGGGCGGAGCGGCGGAAGGCGCAGAAGGGGCGTAAGAAGCGGAAGTAATCCCTTGGGATGTGAGGGGCCGGGCACCTGGTGTCCGGCCCCCCTCGCGTTTCGGGGATCTTTGCTCCGACGCTTGGGGGGGCCGGGGAGGGGGTGCTGCGTGTCGTTGGCTCCAGGCTGCGGGTCGTTGGTGGCTGGTCGCGCAGTTCCCCGCGCCCCGTCGGGGCGCGGCCGTCACACAACAGTCGCACCCGGCGCCGGGCCTGACGTGGCGCGAGCCATCCGGCAGGTGGCGGAGGCGGTGAGGGTGTGGGCCGTG
>NZ_JADKMA010000183.1 GCF_017676365.1 Streptomyces oryzae | reverse complement strand
GGGGCCAGGGCCGGGGGCCGGCTAGGAGAGGGTGACCGAAGGCGGCCCGGTGAGCCCGTGACTCTTCCGAGGCCGCCCCGGCCACCGACGGCGCGTCCCTGGGTGCGTGCGGGCCGGCACCCCCCACGAGGCCAGCTCCGCGATCGCTCCGCGCCGTCTTCCCGCGGGATCGCCTGTGCAGTCTGTCGAGAACTTCCATCGAATGCACATCGACCGATCAAATCCAGTAACGTCCCGTATTAAACCAGTGGCAGTCCGTGACTGAGCGGGCGTTTTGCCGTGTACCGTCAAGCCCATCACGACCTGCACCGTTCGGGATTCCGAACGGGGGCAATTCCCCCCACGGGTACGGGACACCGGCAGAAGGTGTACAGGAGACCAGAAGGACACGCTCCATAAACACGGCCGGAACCCACTCATCCGATACGCCGCCCCACCCTCACGACCGCCCTCGCGGCTCTCCCGGTGCTGCTCCCGTCAGCCGCGAGCTGCCGCGATCTGCCGTGTCATCAGCGTCGTCAGCTCGTACGCCGTGTGCGAGGCCGCGACGGAAGTGATCTCCGCGTGGTCGTAGGCGGGTGCGACCTCCACCAGGTCGGCGGAGACGAGATTGCAGCCGGACAGCCCGCGCAGGATCTCCAGCAGCTCCCGTGAGGTGAGTCCGCCCGCCTCGGGAGTGCCCGTGCCCGGCGCGTGCGCGGGGTCGAGCACATCGATGTCCACCGAGACGTAGAGCGGACGGCTGCCGATGCGCTGCCGCAGCTGGTCGGTGACCTCGTCCACGCCTCGCCGCATCACGTCGGCGGAGGTGACGATGCCGAAGCCCATCTTGGCGTCGTCGTCCAGGTCCCGCTTGCCGTACAGCGGCCCCCTGGTGCCCACATGGGAGAGCGCCGAGGTGTCCAGCAGTCCTTCTTCGACCGCACGCCTGAAGGGGGTGCCGTGGGTGTAGGCGGCGCCGAAATACGTGTCCCAGGTGTCCAGGTGCGCATCGAAGTGCAGCAGTGCCACGGGACCGTGCTTACGGGCCATCGCGCGCAGCAGCGGCAGTGCGATGGTGTGGTCACCGCCGAGCGTCATCAGCCGGGCACCGGTGTCCAGAAGGGACCCTGCCGCCTCCTCCACCGTCTCGACGGCCTCATTGATGTCGAACGGGTTGACGGCGATGTCTCCGGCGTCCGCGACCTGCGCCAGCGCGAAGGGGGCGGCGTCCTGCGCCGGGTTGTAGGGCCGCAGCAGCCGCGACGCCTCCCGTACGGCGTTGCCGCCGAAGCGGGCGCCGGGGCGGTAGGAGACGCCGGTGTCGAACGGGACGCCCACCACGGCGACATCGGCCCGGCCGCCGGTCTCGTCGATACGCGGCAGCCGCGCGAAGGTCGCGGGGCCCGCGTAACGGGGCACCCGGGAGGAGTCGACGGGGCCACGGGGCGTCGGAACGCTGTCAACACTGTCGGAGGGAGTTGTTTCGCTGCTGCTCATACCGTCGAGCCTAGGCGGAACGAACACCTGGGCGGTTGGACGGTCCGCAGGGGCGTACTACCGCCTTTTGGACACTCCGTCCATCGAGCGACCGTACGAGACACAATGGCTACATGTCACAGCCTCTCTTGCCCGTGTCGCTGCCCCTGCCGCTTCCGGAAGCGCCCTCCCGTGACGAGCTGACCAGCCACCTGGTGCGCACCCGGATCGCGGGGGACGTCGCCACGCCGCGGGAGAACAACCTGTCCCACTACCGCAAGCTCGCCAACGGCGACCGCCACTACTGGCTCGGCCTGGAGCTGGGCGACCGCTGGGCCGACGAGCAGGACGTGCTCGCGGTGATGGCCGAGCGCTGCGGAGTCAACGACGACCCGGACTACCGCACCGGCCAGGACACCATCGACCCGGAGCTGACGCTGGCAGCGCTCGACCGGGCAGCGGCCGAGCTGCGCAAGGCGGCCGAGGGGCGCAGCCGCGTGCTGTTCGCCACCGGGCATCCAGGAGCGCTGCTCGACATGCACGGCACACTCGCCACCGCGCTGCGTGCGGCGGGCTGCGACATCGTCCGCACCCCGCTGGGCGTCTTCGCTGACGAGGGCGTCATCGTGCAGTTCCAGGGGGTCGCCGTCTACGAGCGCGGCGCCTCCCTGTGGCACACCCACTCCCCCGAGCCGATGGCAGGCGTGCTGCACGGTCTGGAGCAGGCCGGAGAGCCGCTGCCCGACCTGGTGGTGGCCGACCACGGCTGGGCGGGCCGCGCGGCACAGCACGGACTGACAACGGTCGGATTCGCCGACTGCAACGACCCCGCGCTCTTCCTGGGCGAGGCGGAGGGCACGCTGGAGGTCACCGTGCCCCTGGACGACCATGTGGTCGACCCGCGTTTCTACGAGCCCATGACGGCCTATCTGCTGTCCGCCGCCGGACTGACCGGCTGACCGCCGCTCTCCCCGCGCGGCACCCGGACGACGCCCTCCTGGATGACGGAAACGGCCAGCCGTCCGTCCCGGGTGAAGATCCTCCCCTTGGCGAGCCCTCTGCCGCCCTGCGCCGTGGGCGACTCCTGGTCGTAGAGCAGCCATTCGTCCGCGCGGAACGGACGGTGGAACCACATGGCGTGGTCCAGGCTGGCTCCGACCACATCGCCGACCGCCCAGCCGCCCCTGCCGTGCGCGAGCAGCACGGAGTCCAGCAGCGTCATGTCCGAGACATAGGTCGCCAGACAGATGTGCAGCATCGGGTCGTCCAGTTCGCCGTCCAGCTTCCCGTTGGTGCGGAACCACACCTGGGAACGCGGCTCGCCCGGGCTGCCGACCCTGCCGAACGGCGGCTCCTCGACGTACCGCAGATCCACAGCGGCCCGCGCCCGCAGCAGCCGCTCGGGCACCTGTGGGTCGGCGAACAGCTCCCGGTAGCGCGGCAGAATCTCCTCGGCAGTCGGCAGCGTCTCCGGGTCCGGCGCCTGGGGCATCGGCTCCTGGTGCTCCATCCCCTCCTCGTGCACCTGGAACGAGGCCGACAGATGGAAGATCGGCTGCCCGTGCTGTACGGCCACCACCCGGCGGGTGGTGAAGGACCGCCCGTCGCGTATCCGGTCCACCGTGTAGACGATGTGCGCTCCTGGATCACCGGAGCGCAGGAAGTACGCGTGCAAGGAGTGCGGCAGCCGTCCCGCTGGGACGGTGCGGCAGGCGGCGACGAGCGCCTGCGCGGCGACCTGCCCGCCGAAGACCCGGGGGACGAGCGATGGGCGGCTGCTGCCACGGAAGATGTCCTGCTCGATCCGCTCCAGGTCGAGCAGATCGAGCAGGGACGTCAGTTCTTGGCTCATGTTCCTGATTCCACAGGCATCTCGCTCACAGGCCCATGGATTTCGCGACTATGGAGCGCATCACCTCGCTGGTGCCGCCGTAGATGCGCGAGACGCGGGTGTCGGCGTACAGGCTGGCGATCGGGTACTCCAGCATGTAGCCGTAACCACCGTGCAGCTGGAGGCACCTGTCGATGACCCGGGCGGCGATCTCGGTGGTGAACAGCTTGGCCGAGGCGGCGTCGGCAGGCGTCAGCTCGCCGGCGTCCAGAGCCTCCAGGGCGCGGTCCACGACGGCCTCCATCGCGTCCACGTCCGCCTTGCAGTCCGCGAGCACGAACTTGGTGTTCTGGAAGGAGGCCACCTCCTTGCCGAAGACCGTCCGCTCCTTCACGTACTGCTGGGCGAAGCGCACGGCCGCCGCCGACATCGCATAGGCGCCGATGGCGATGCCCAGCCGCTCCTGCGGCAGGTTGTGGGTGAGGTAGGAGAACGCCTTGCCCTCCTCGCCCAGCAGGTCCTCCACCGGCACCTTGACGTCGGTGAAGGACAGTTCGGCGGTGTCCGAGGTGCGGAGCCCGAGCTTGTCGAGCTTGCGGCCGACCGCGTAGCCCTCGCTCCTGGCGTCCACGACGAGGATGGAGATGCCGCCGCGCCGGTCCTCGGGGGTCGCCGGAGCCGTGCGGGCGCAGACGAGCACGCGGTCCGCCTGCACGCCGCCGGTGATGAAGGTCTTGGCGCCGTTGAGTATGTAGTGCGTGCCGTCCTCGGAGAGCTTGGCGGTCGTCTTCATCCCGGCCAGGTCGGAGCCGGTGCCCGGCTCGGTCATGGCGATGGCGGTCATCATCTCGCCGGAGACGAAGGCGGGCAGCCAGCGCTTCTTCTGCTCCTCGTCGGCGTATTTGAGCAGGTACGGAAGGCAGAGCGCGGTGTGCACGCTCGAGCCGCCGAAGCTGACGCCCGCGCGGGCGCACTCCTCGGTGATCACGGCGTTGTACTTGAAGCTGGTCTCGCCCGCGCCGCCGTACTCCTCGGGGACCTCGATGCCGAAGACGCCCAGTTCGCCGAGCTTCTTGTAGAACTCCTTGGGCACATAGCCCTGCTCGGCCCACTGCGGGTAGTGGGGCACGACCTCCGCCGCGATGAAGTCGCGGATGGTCTGGCGGAACGCTTCGTGGTCCTCGTTGAACACCGTGCGGCGCACAGCACGCCTCCTCTTAGGAGTGGCAATCCCGGCCATGGCTAAGCGCTTGCTCAGCTCATGGGAGTCCAAGCTACCGAGCAGTTACGTCCGCTGTCCAGGGCTGATCCCTGGCCGACCGCTGCCGCGCCCACCCGGCCGGGGCCTCGGGGGCAGCCCCTCATCTCACCCGGCGGGCTCGGTGTACTCGATGTGCTCGATATGTCCCGCGGGCTCGGCGCGCTCCCGGGGCGCCGCGGCCGAGAGGGCGCCGCGCGCCAGGCGGTGCAGCAGCGCGGCCGTCGTCTCCCGGTCGGGCAGCGCCGAGGGACCGCTCAGATGCGGCGTCGAGTTCAGCAGCCCGAAGACGGTGTGCACCGACACCCGGGCCTCCAGCTCGGTCAGGTCGGGGTACAGCGAGCGGACGGCGGAGACCCACAGCTCGACGTACTGCCGCTGCAGCTTCCGCACCTGCTTGCGGTCGGCCTCCCGCAGCCGGTCCAGCTCGCGGTCGTGGAGGGTGATCAGCTCGCGGTCGTCCAGCGCGAAGTCGATGTGCCCCTCGATCAGCGCGTCCAGCGCCGCCTCCGGCGGCAGGCCCGCCGCCGCCGACTCCTCGGATCTGCGCCGCCCGCCTTCGTAGAGCCGCTCACTGATCCCCACCAGCAGCTCGGCCAGCATCGCGTCCTTGCCCGCGAAGTGGCGGTAGAGGCCGGGGCCGCTGATACCGACGGCGGCTCCTATCTCATCGACACCCACCCCGTGGAAGCCGCGCTCGGCGAAGAGCCGAGCCGCCTCCCGCAGGATCTGCTCCCGTCGGCTGGGTGCTGCCGTGCCTGCCGTCTTCGCGCTCATGCGGACCATTCTAGACAGCCGCGTTAGTGAGCGTTAACCTGGAGGCAGCGAGTTAACGACGGCTAACTGTGCCGGCGTCGGCTCGTGGCGTGCCGTGCCGGATGTGCGGTGGCGTGGCGCGCGGCTTGTAGTGGGTGGTGACGTGCGAGCAAGGGGGCTGGCCGAATGGACGAGCGAGCAGTGCGGGACGTGAGCGGGCACGGGCCCGCGGCGCCACGCCTGGTGAGCGCCCTCGACCCGGGCTCCGAGGCCGCAGCGGAGAACCGCAGGGCCCACCGCGAACTGGCCGGGCAGCTCCGCGAGAAGCTGGCCCGGGCCCGGCTCGGCGGCGGCGCCAGGGCCCGTGAGCGGCACACCGCGCGCGGCAAGCTGCTGCCGCGCGAGCGGGTGGACGCCCTGCTGGATCCAGGCTCCCCGTTCCTGGAACTCTCCCCCCTGGCGGCGGACGGGATGTACGACGACGCGGCCCCGGCCGCGGGGGTGATCGCCGGCATCGGGCGGGTCTCCGGCCGCGAGGCGGTGATCGTCGCCAACGACGCCACCGTCAAGGGCGGCACCTACTACCCCATGACGGTCAAGAAGCATCTGCGCGCCCAGGAGATCGCCCTGGAGAACCAGCTGCCGTGTCTCTATCTGGTCGACTCGGGCGGCGCCTTCCTGCCGATGCAGGACGAAGTCTTCCCCGACCGCGAGCACTTCGGCCGCATCTTCTACAACCAGGCGCGGATGTCGGCAGCCGGCGTCCCGCAAATCGCCGCCGTGCTCGGCTCCTGCACGGCGGGCGGCGCCTATGTCCCGGCGATGAGCGACGAGGCGGTGATCGTGCGCGAACAGGGCACGATCTTCCTGGGCGGCCCGCCGCTGGTGAAGGCCGCGACCGGCGAGGTCGTCACCGCCGAGGAGCTGGGCGGCGGCGAGACACACTCCCGGATCTCCGGCGTCACCGACCACCTGGCCGAGGACGACGCGCACGCGCTGCGCATCGTCCGCCACATCGTCTCCACTCTGCCCGCACCCCCGGCCGCCTCGGCCCTCCCCTGGGCGGTGCGCCCCGCGGAGGAGCCGGCCCTGGACCCGGCGGGGATCTACGACACGGTGCCGGTCGACTCCCGCACTCCCTATGACGTGCACGAGGTCATCGCCCGCCTGGTGGACGGCTCGCGCTTCCAGGAGTTCAAGGCGGAGTACGGCACCACGCTCGTCACCGGCTTCGCCCACATCCACGGCCATCCGGTGGGGGTGGTGGCCAACAACGGCATCCTCTTCTCCGAGTCGGCCCAGAAGGGCGCCCATTTCATCGAGCTGTGCGACCAGCGCGGCATCCCGCTGCTGTTCCTGCAGAACATCTCGGGCTTCATGGTCGGCAAGGACTACGAGGCGGGTGGCATCGCCAAGCACGGCGCCAAGATGGTCACCGCCGTGGCCTGTGCCCGGGTTCCGAAGCTGACGGTCGTCATCGGCGGCTCCTACGGCGCCGGCAACTATTCGATGTGCGGCCGGGCCTACAGCCCCCGCTTCCTGTGGATGTGGCCGAACGCCAAGATCTCGGTGATGGGCGGTGAGCAGGCCGCCTCAGTGCTCGCCACTGTGAAGCGCGACCAGATGGAGGCGCGCAGCGAGGAGTGGAGCGCCGAGGAGGAAGAGGAGTTCCGCGCCCCCGTCCGCGCCCAGTACGAGACCCAGGGCAATGCCTATTACGCCACCGCCCGGCTGTGGGACGACGGAGTGATCGATCCCCTGGAGACCCGCCAGGTGCTGGGTCTGGCACTGACCGCCTGTGCCAACGCGCCGCTCCCGCACCGCGATCCGGAGGCGCCCCGGTTCGGCGTCTTCCGGATGTGAGGGGGCGGAGATGACACAGCGGAGCGCTGCAGACCGGGCCGGGAGCGAAGAGGCCATGAGGGACACGGCCGTGAGCGCGAGGACCGTGAACGAGAGGGCCATGGACGACGGGGCCGTGAGGGCGAGGAGAGGGCCGATGTTCGACACGGTGCTGGTGGCCAACCGCGGCGAGATCGCGGTGCGGGTGATCCGCACCCTGCGCAGGCTCGGTATCCGTTCCGTCGCCGTGCACAGCGACGCGGACGCCGACGCCCGCCATGTGCGGGAGGCCGACACCGCTGTACGGATCGGGCCCGCGACGGCCGTGCACAGCTATCTGAGCGCTGACCGGCTGCTGGAGGCAGCGCGGCGCAGCGGCGCCCAGGCCGTACACCCGGGGTACGGATTCCTCGCGGAGAACGCGGCGTTCGCCCGGCGCTGCGCGGAGGCGGGCCTCACCTTCATCGGGCCGCCCGCGGAAGCCATCGAGCTGATGGGCGACAAGATCCGCGCCAAGGAGACGGTGCGCGAGGCGGACGTCCCGGTGGTGCCGGGCTCCTCCGGCAGCGGGCTGTCCGACGCCGAACTGGCGGTCGCGGCACGGGAGACGGGCCTCCCGGTGCTGCTCAAGCCCTCTGCCGGCGGCGGTGGCAAGGGCATGCGGCTGGTGCGTGACGAGGCGGCGCTGCCCGACGAGATCGCCGCGGCGCGCCGCGAGGCCAGAGGCGCGTTCGGTGACGATGGACTGCTGGTCGAGCGGTGGATCGACCGGCCCCGGCACATCGAGATCCAAGTGCTGGCCGACGGGCACGGCAATGTGCTGCATCTGGGAGAGCGCGAGTGCTCGCTCCAGCGCCGCCACCAGAAGATCGTCGAGGAGGCGCCCAGCCCGCTGCTCGACGCGGCGACGCGGGAGGCGATGGGCCGGGCAGCGGTGAACGCGGCCCGTTCGTGCGGCTATCTGGGCGCGGGCACGGTGGAGTTCATCGTGCCGGGCGAGGCTTCCGGCTCGTACTACTTCATGGAGATGAACACCCGGCTCCAGGTGGAGCACCCGGTCACCGAGCTGATCACCGGGCTCGACCTGGTGGAGTGGCAGCTGCGGGTGGCCGCCGGGGAGCCGCTGCCCTTCGCGCAGCAGGACATCGAGCTGAACGGGCACGCAGTGGAGGCCCGGATCTGCGCGGAGACCGCCCGCCTCGCACCGGGTGCCGGTGCCGGGGAAGGCAGGGTGGACTTCCTGCCCTCGGCCGGGAGGGTGCTGCTGCTGGAGGAGCCGCAGGGCGAGGGGGTGCGCACGGACTCCGGGTTGGTCGAGGGCACGGAGGTGGGCACGACCTACGACCCGATGCTGGCCAAGGTCATGGCGTGGGGCCCCGACCGGCCCGCGGCACTGCGTGGGCTGCGGGCGGCGCTGGCGCGGACGACGGTGCTGGGGGTGGACACCAACACGGCGTTCCTGCGCGCGCTGCTGGCCCATCCCGAGGTTGCCTCCGGCGACCTGGACACCGGCCTGGTGGACCGTGCGGCAGCGGGGCTGCTGCCCGAGGGCGTGCCCGACGAGGTGTACGGCGCGGCGGCACTGCTGCGGCAGGCGGCACTCACGCCGGGCATGGGCACGGGCACGGGCACGGGGACAGGCATGGGAACAGGGACTTCCCAGCCCGCCACCGGCACACCTGGTGCCGTTCCCGGCCCGGCCCCCGGCGCGGGGGGCGGGACCGGCCACTGGGTCAGCCCGTTCTCGGTGCCGTCCGGGTGGCGGCTCGGCGGCCGGCGGGCCTGGACGGTGCACCATCTGCGGGTGCCGGGCCACGACCCGGTGGCGGTGCGCGTCCGCCCGGCCGTGCCGGACGGCAGGCGCCCCGAAGGTCCGCCGCCACCGGGCGAGATGGAGGTCAGCGTCGACGGCGGCACCCCGGTGCGGGCCCGGCTGGCGCCGGGCGCCGCGGCCGACGGTCCGACCGTGCGGCTCGACTGGGACGGGATGAGCCGCACCTTCACCCGCGCCCTGTGCATGGACGGGGACACCCCGGGGGTGTGGCTGGGCCGGGACGGAGAAGCCTGGCAGGTGCGCGGCCACGACCCGGTGGCGGACGCCCTGCGGCGGGCCGGGAGCGCGCACGGCGCCGACGCGCTGACGGCGCCCATGCCCGGCACCGTCACCGTGGTCAAGGCAGCCGTCGGCGATGAAGTGGCGGCAGGCCAGAGCCTCCTGGTGGTGGAGGCCATGAAGATGGAGCACGTCATCACGGCCCCGCACGCCGGCCGGGTGGCCGAGCTGGAGGTGACTGCCGGCAGCACGGTCGCGATGGACCAGGTGCTCGCGGTGGTGGACCCCTACGAGGACGGCGAGGCGGCCGGGACGGAGGCGGCGGGATGACTGACGCGACAACCCCCACGGTGGCGAGCGGTTCCCCCGCGGAGCTGCCCATGGTCTTCCCCCTGAAGGGCCGGGAAGGCCGGGAGGGCCTGCCCGCCCGGGTGCGGATCCATGAGGTCGGCCCGCGGGACGGGCTGCAGAACGAGTCGGCGATCGTCCCGGTCCAGGTGAAGGCGGAGTTCATCGAGCGGCTGGCGGCAGCGGGGCTGAGCACGGTGGAGGCCACCAGCTTCGTGCACCCCAAGTGGGTCCCCCAGCTCGCCGACGCGGAGGAGCTGTATCCGCGGCTCGGCGGTCTGGACGGGGTGCGGCTGCCGGTGCTGGTGCCCAACGCCCGAGGGCTGGAGCGGGCGTTGGCGCTGGGAGCGCGGGAGGTGGCGGTGTTCGCCAGTGCCACCGAGTCGTTCGCCAAGGCAAATCTGAACCGCACGGTTGACGGGGCGCTGGAGATGTTCGAGCCCGTGGTGACCCGCGCCAAGCGGGAGGGACTGCGGGTCCGCGGCTATCTGTCGATGTGCTTCGGCGACCCATGGGAGGGCCCCGTCCCCGTCGAGCAAGTGGTCCGGGTGTGCCGGGCGCTGGTCGGCATGGGCTGCGACGAGCTGAGTCTCGGCGACACCATCGGCGTCGCCACCCCCGGCCATGTCCACGCCCTCCTCACGGCGCTCGAACGCGCCGGGCTCCCCGCCTCCGGCGAAACCGATCTGGCCGTGCACTTCCACGACACCTACGGCCAGGCGCTCTCCAACACCTTCACGGCGCTCCAGCACGGGGTGGCAACGGTGGACGCCTCGGCCGGCGGGCTGGGCGGCTGCCCGTATGCCAAGAGCGCCACCGGCAATCTCGCCACCGAAGACCTCGTCTGGATGCTGCACGGCCTCGGCATCGAAACGGGTGTCGACCTGGCCCTGCTCTGCGCCACCAGCCGCTGGATGGCCGAGCGACTGGGCCGCCCCAGTCCTTCCCGTACGGTCCGCGCCCTCAGCGGCACGGCCTCCCACAAGGAGCAGTGAGCATGGCACTCGACCACCGCCTCTCCCCCGAGCACGAGGAACTGCGCCGTACTGTCGAGGAGTTCGCCCACGAGGTGGTTGCTCCGAAAATCGGCGAGTTCTACGAGCAGCACGAGTTCCCGTACGACATCGTCCGCCAGATGGGCGCCATGGGCCTGTTCGGACTGCCCTTCCCCGAGGAGTACGGCGGAATGGGCGGCGACTATCTGGCGCTGTGCATCGCCCTGGAGGAGCTGGCCCGGGTCGACTCCTCCGTCGCCATCACGCTGGAGGCAGGGGTGTCGCTGGGCGCGATGCCGCTGTATCTGTTCGGCACCGAGGAGCAGAAGCGCGAGTGGCTGCCGCGGCTGTGCACGGGCGAGATCCTGGGCGCCTTCGGGCTGACCGAGCCGGAGTGCGGTTCGGACGCGGGCGGCACCCGCACCACCGCCGTGCTGGACGAGGACACCGGGGAATGGGTGATCAACGGCACCAAGTCCTTCATCACCAACTCGGGCACGGAGATAACCGGCCTGGTCACCGTCACCGCCGTCACCGGGCGCAAGGACGATGGCGCCCCGCGGATCTCCACGATCATCGTTCCGACCGGCACCCCCGGGTTCACCGTGGCGCCCGCCTACTCCAAGGTCGGCTGGAACGCCTCGGACACCCATGAGCTGTCCTTCACCGACGTCCGCGTCCCCAGAGCGAATCTGCTCGGCGAACCGGGCCGCGGCTACGCCCAGTTCCTGCGGATCCTGGACGAGGGCCGGATCGCGATCTCCGCGCTCGCCACCGGGCTCGCCCAGGGCTGTGTGGACGAGTCGGTGCGGTACGCCAACACCCGTGCCGCCTTCGGCAAGCCCATCGGCGCCAACCAGGCGATCCAGTTCAAGATCGCGGACATGGAGATGCGGGCTCACACCGCGCGGTTGGCCTGGCGGGACGCGGCCAGCCGGCTGCTGGCCGGGGAGCCGTTCAAGAAGGAGGCGGCGCTGGCCAAGCTGTATTCCTCCGAAATCGCCGTCACCAACGCCCGCGAGGCCACTCAGATCCACGGCGGCTACGGCTTCATGAACGAGTATCCGGTGGCGCGTATGTGGCGGGACGCGAAGATCCTGGAGATCGGCGAGGGCACCAGCGAGGTCCAGCGCATGCTGGTGTCCCGGGAGTTGGGGGTGGGCCTGGAGGCATGAGGGGCCGCCCCCGGGAAGCGGAGGGGGTGACCCTGACCGGGCTGCCCCGGCAAAGTCACCCCCGCAGAGTCACCCCCAACGCTCACCCCGGCCAAGGCACCTGCGGCGACCGGTAATAGTTCACTCCCATCAGCTCCCAGCGGGGCCCCTGCTGGGCCAGTCGTTCCCGGTAGCCGTCCCAGTCGTGGGTGGCGGCGGGTGACCAGCCCAGTTCGGCCACACCGGGCAGCCGTGGGAAGGCCAAGTATTCAAGCTGTGCGCTGGTTTCGATGGTCTCCGACCACAGCGGCGCCTCCACCCCGAGCACGGCCCGCTCGGGCACTCCCTCCAGATAGGCGCCCGGGTCCCAGTCGTAGGAGCGGCGGGTGGGCACATAGCCGGCCCAGGAGAGGCCCAGCGGAGTGTCCTTGTCGTACTTCATGTCGAGGTAGGCCCGGTCGGCCGGGGAGAGCACCAGTTCGGTGCCCTGCCGCGCGGCCTCGGCCACCTGTGCCCGCTCCTCGGCGCCGGTCCGGTCGTAGCCCCAGTACTGGGCGACGGTGCCCCGGCCCGGGGCGGCCGTGATCTGGTGCCAGCCGATGGCCTTCTTGCCGTACTTGGCGACGACGGGCTGCACGCGCCGCATGAAGGCGACGTAGTCCTCGCGGCTGGTGGCGTGTGCCTCGTCCCCTCCGATGTGGAGATAGGGGCCGGGGGTCAGGGCCGCCAGTTCGCGGAGCACGTCGTCGACGAAGTCGTACGTACGCTCCAGCGGAACGCACAGTGAGCTGAAGCCGACCTCGGTGCCGGTGTAGCGGGGCGGTGCGACGCCGTCGCAGTTGAGCTCGGCGTAGGAGGCCAGCGCCGCGTTGGTGTGGCCCGGCATGTCGATCTCGGGGACGACGGTCAGATGCCGCGCCGCGGCGTAGCGCACGATCTCGCGGTAGTCGGCCTTGGTGTAGTGACCGCCGGGGCCGCCGCCGACCTCGGTGCCCCCGCCGTAGTCGGCGAGCCGGGGCCAGGAGTCGATGGCGATGCGCCAGCCCTGGTCGTCGGAGAGGTGCAGATGGAGGGTGTTGATCTTGTAGAGGGCGAGCTGGTCGATGTAGCGCTTGACCGCGGATACGGGGAAGAAGTGCCGGGAGACGTCCAGCATGGCGCCCCGGTAGGCGTAGCGCGGGGTGTCCGTGATGGTGCCGCCCGCGATCCGCCACCGCCCGGGCTGTTCGCTGCGGGCCTCGACGGTGGCGGGCAGCAGCTGCCGGAGCGTCTGCACCCCATGGAAGAGCCCGGCGGGTTTCCGCGCGCTGAGCCGTACGGCGCGCCGGCCCACGTCGAGCCGGTAGCCCTCTGCGCCCAGCGTGCGGTGCCCGCCGAGCCGCAGTTGGATGCCGTCGTCACCGGCTTGGGTGGTGACGGGCAGCCGGTAGCCGGTGGCCGGCCGCAGCAGCTCGGCGAGGTGTTCGGCCACCTGCCGTACGCCCTTCCCGGCTCCGGGCACCCGGATCGCTGTCCGCGGGCCGATCGTGTAGGGCTCGCCGCGCTCCCGCACCCGGGCGGGCGCGGGTATCACCTGATCGAGCGGCCGGGGAGAGCGGGCGGTGCCCCCGTCGTCCCCACGTGCGGCGGCCACCTCCTCCCCACGGGCGGTGGTCGCGTCCTCGACGCCGGCGTCGGCGGCGGTCGCCGGTGCGGCGGGCGGTGCGGCGGTGGCGGCGAGCAGCGAGGCGCAGAGAACCAGTAACGGTCCGATTCGTCGTCCCATCAGCGCTCCCTCCGGGACCCCTCAGGACCCCTTCGAACGGGTCTTCGAACGGTTGTTCATGGAGGTCTGACGTGGCGCACTCTCAACGAAAGCCATCTTCAGGACACTTCGTCATAATGACCGCTCTGCCCGGCACCGGGAAGACACCGTCAGGAACCAGGAAGACCACAACCGGCACGGGCAAGACCTCCACGGCGACCGCTTCTGCGCCGATTCAGCCACACACTGCCCGCTATCGGGCAGATTTGTTGCGATCGTGGCGCTGAGACCGCAGTATCGACGGGTGCTCGACGCCCCGACGCCGGTCCACGAGGACCTCATCGACTACCTGATCCGCACCACGCCGCTCCAGCGCGGCGAGGCGGCCCGGGTGGTATTGGACGTGCTGTCGTACTTCGACGAGACGACCTCCGAATTCGTCCGGCGTCGGCACCGCGAGCTCCAGGCCAAGGGTCTGACGAATCCGGAGATCTTCAAGCGCATCGAGGCCGAGTTGCCGCACCGCGCCGTGGCACCGCCTCAGCTGTCCCTCAGACAGCTGCGCCGCATCGTGTACGGCTGATCACGAAGCGGCGCCGGCACGTCATCGACAGCAACAGAAACAGCAGAGCAGGCACGACGAGAGGCAGGCATCAGCAGTATGTGCGGAATTGTCGGATATATCGGTAAGCGCGACACTGCCCCGCTCCTGCTGGAGGGCCTCCAGCGGCTGGAGTACCGCGGCTACGACTCAGCAGGCATCGCCATCCAGGCAGGCACGGCGGGCAAGCCGGGCGGCCTGAAGACGGCCAAGACCAAGGGCCGGGTCCGCGACCTGGAGGAGCGTATCCCCAAGCGCTTCACCGGCACCGCCGGCATCGCCCACACCCGCTGGGCCACCCACGGCGTACCCAACGACGTCAACGCCCACCCGCACCTCGACCCGGCCGAGAAGGTCGCCGTCGTACACAACGGCATCATCGACAACGCCGCCGAGCTGCGCGCCAAGCTGACAGCCGACGGCATCACCTTCACCTCCGACACCGACACCGAAGTGCTGGCCCATCTGATCGCCGGCGCCCAGGCCGAGCGCCTGGAGGCCCGCGTCCAGGAGGCGCTGCGGCACGTCGAGGGCACCTACGGCATCGCCGTACTGCACGCCGACTTCCCCGACCGCATCGTGGTGGCCCGCAACGGCTCGCCCGTCGTGCTGGGCATCGGCGAGAACGAGATGTTCGTCGCCTCGGACGTCGCCGCGCTGGTCTCCCACACCCGCCAGGTCGTCACCCTGGACGACGGCGAGATGGCCACCATCAAGGCCGGCGACTACCGCACCTACACCACCGAGGGATCGCGCACCTCCTCCTCGCCGGAGACGGTGGAGTACGCCGCCGAGTCCTACGACCTGGGCGGCCACGACACCTATATGCACAAGGAGATCGCCGAGCAGGCCGACGCCGTGGACCGGGTGCTGGCCGGACGCATCGACGACCGGTTCGCCACCGTCCACCTCGGCGGCCTCAACCTCGACCCGCGCGAGGCCCGCGCCGTGCGCCGGGTGAAGATCCTCGGCTGCGGCACCTCCTACCACGCGGGCCTGATCGGCGCCCAGATGATCGAGGAGCTGGCCCGTATTCCGGCCGACGCCGAGCCCGCCAGCGAGTTCCGGTACCGCAATGCGGTCGTCGACCCGGACACGCTCTACATCGCCGTCTCGCAGTCCGGCGAGACCTACGACGCGCTCGCCGCCGTCCAGGAGCTCAAGCGCAAGGGCGCCCGGGTGCTGGGCGTGATCAACGTGGTCGGCTCGGCCATCGCGCGGGAGGCGGACGGCGGCGTCTATGTGCACGCCGGGCCCGAGGTCTGCGTCGTCTCCACCAAGTGCTTCACCAACACGGTGGTCGCCTTCGGTCTGCTCGCCCTGCACCTGGGCCGCATCCGCGATCTGTCGGTCAAGGACGGCAAGCGGATCATCGAGGGGCTGCGCCGGCTGCCGGACCAGATCGCCGAGATCCTCAAGCAGGAGCCGGAGATCGAGAAGCTGGCGAAGCAGTACGCGGATGCGCGCTCGATGCTCTTCATCGGACGGGTACGCGGCTACCCGGTGGCGCTGGAAGCCTCCCTCAAGCTGAAGGAGGTCTCCTACATCCACGCCGAGGCGTACCCTGCCTCCGAGCTCAAGCACGGGCCGCTGGCGCTGATCGAGCCCGCGATGCCGACAGTGGCGATCGTGCCGGAGGACGACCTGCTGGAGAAGAACCGGGCCGCGATGGAGGAGATCAAGGCCCGCAGCGGCCGCATCCTGGCCGTGGCCCACCAGGAGCAGGAGAAGGCCGACCACACCATCGTCGTGCCGAAGAACGAGGACGAGCTGGACCCGATCCTGATGGGCATCCCGCTCCAGCTGCTCGCCTACCACACGGCGCTGGCCCTGGGCCGGGACATCGACAAGCCGCGGAACCTGGCCAAGTCGGTCACCGTGGAGTAAGAGGGAGCCAGCGCGCCGCGAGGCGCGCCGATGGGCGGAATCCCGCGCGGGCCACCAACCG
>NZ_JADKMA010000182.1 GCF_017676365.1 Streptomyces oryzae | reverse complement strand
GTGCCTGAGGCGCTTGCGGGGCCTGCGGGGCTTGTGGTGGCGGCGGCACTTGGCCGCCGTGCGGGGGCTGGACGATGGGGGCGGCCATGGTGGGCGCGCCGTGCACGTCCGGCGTCGTGGGTTGCTGGGGCTGCTGCGGAACCTGCGGCTGCTGCGGTGCTGGTGGCTGCTGCGCTACCTGCGGTGCTTGCGGTTGCTGCGGTGCCTGAGGCTGCTGTGCCATTTGGGGCTGCGGCGCCTGAGGTGCCTGGGGCGCCTGCGGCTCCGGCGCGGTCGCTGCCGGAGGGGCGAACCCGGGCGCGGGCTGCTGCGCCGCCGGACCCCCTCCTGGTGGCGCGAATCCGGGCACCGCACCGCCCGCGGGCGCGGCCTGCTGCGGCTCCGGCTCCTGCTCCTCCAGCACCTCGCCGCCGAAGTTCTTCAGCAGCGCGTCCAGACCCCCGTCGAAGCCCTGGCCGATCGCGGCGAACCGCCAGATGTCGTTCTTCCGGTAGATGTCCCCCAGCATCACGGCGCGCTCGGTGCTGAACTCGGAGCCGTCGAAGGGATACCGGGCGACTTCCTCGCCGCCCGCCACCAGCCTGATGTAACCCGGGCCGATCTGCGACATCTGCCCGGCGCCGTCGATCGTCGCCGTGAACGACAGGCGCTGCACCTGCGGCGGAATCCGCTCCAGCGTCACCCGGAAGGATTCGGTGTCCCCGGCCTGCGCCCCGAGGAGCTGAAGGGACTCCTCCGGCGACTTGGGCTGGTTGAAGAAGATGAAGTAGCGGTCGTCGGAGAGCCGTTCCTGCTCGTCCAGCCCGAAACAGCTGATGTCGAAGGAGAGTCCCGCTCCGGCGATCTGCACGCCCACGTACAGATCCGTGCCCGCGGTCAGATCACTGATCTTGGCCTTGTGGCCGCGTTGCAATTCCCTGGGCATACGTAACGACCGTCCCCCATCCCGTGTGGTGCGTGCTTCGAGCCGTCCAGGCGTTCGTCCGGCCGTCCAACTGCCGCGGTGCGGGCGCCGGACGGCTCCCACAGGCTAATGGGTACCAGCGGCGGCGGTACCCGGTGCATGCCCCGATGTGTGCCCCGACGCGTTCCCGGGCCCGTTCCCGGTCGCCCCCCGGGCCCGCTCCCGACCCGCTCCCGACAGCCGTCCGCGCGGCCTCCATGTCCGGTTGCGGAGCAAGCGTCCGCAGGCGGCCGGATACGCGGTGAGGGCCCGGTTACACGCTGGTACGCGGGGCCGTGCGCATTGTGGGTATCACCACAAAGGCCGCAATCGATCTTTCCGGGATGGCACGCTGCCAAGAGCGCGGTCCTTGAGGCGAGGTTCTCGATTGCCTCGGACCCCTCCCCCCGGCTCCCGGCCGGGAGGCCCCCAGCTGCGGCGGACCGGGGACGCCGCGCCCCTCCGTGCCCGTACGACTCCAGGGAGCAGGCGACGCCCGTGACCGCTCTTGCCCGCTGGTGCCTGAAGCGCCGCCTCCTCGTTCTGCTGCTGTGGCTCGTCACCCTCGTAGGTGCCGTGACCGCCTCGTCACTCCTCGGCAGCTCCTACTCCGACGACTACGGCGCCCAGGGCACCGAATCGGGCCGGGCGGCGCAGCGGATGGAGAGCGCCTTTCCCGACCGGGCCGGCGGCAGTGACACGATCGTGTGGCATACGGACACGCAGAGCGTGCGCGCGACCGCCGTCCAGGAGCGGATGACGGACACACTGCGGGACATCGAGCAGCTGCCGGGCGTCGCCTCCGTCGAGTCGCCCTACGGACCGCACGGCGCGGGAAAGATCAGTAAGGACGGGCAGACCGCCTACGCCGACCTCAGCTTCGACAAGCCCACCGATGAGCTGGGCGAGAAGAAGGTGCAGCACGTCGTCGAGACCATCCGGGACGCTTCCGACCCGGACCTCGGCCTCCAGGCCGAGGCGGGCGGTTCCGGTGTGGCGGCGGCGGAGTCGCCCAAGGCGCACCTGGCCGAGGGCATCGGGCTGGCAGCGGCCGCCGTGGTGCTCTTCCTCGCCTTCGGCTCGCTCGCCGCGACGGCGCTGCCCCTGATCAACGCCGTGGTCGCGGTGGGCACGGCGGCGGCCGGCATCGGACTGCTCAGCAAGGCGATGACCGTCGCGGACTTCGCACCCATGCTGGGCATGCTCATCGGACTGGGCGTGGGCATCGACTACGCGCTGTTCATCGTCACCCGGCACCGAAGAGGACTGCGTGCCGGGCTGCCGGTGGAGGAGGCCGCCCGGCGCGCGGTCGCCGTCTCGGGGCGCGCGGTCGTCTTCGCGGGCGCCACGGTCTGCATCGCGCTGCTGGGCATGTTCATCCTGCGGCTCGGCTTCCTCAACGGCGTGGCGATAGCCGCCAGCCTCACCGTGCTGCTCAGCGTGGCGGCCTCCGTCACGCTGCTGCCGGCCATGCTCGGTTTCATCGGCATGCGTGCGCTCAGCCGCCGCGAGCGACGGCAGCTGAGCGAGCACGGGCCACGCCCCGACCGGCCCACGGGCTTCGCCATGCGCTGGTCCGCCTTCGTGGAGCGGCACCCAAGGCTGCTGGGTGTGATCGCCGCGGTGCTGATGGCGGTGCTCGCGCTGCCCGCGCTCGGGCTGCACCTGGGCACCTCGGACCAGGGCAACGATCCCGCCGCCAGCACCACCCGCAAGGCGTACGACATGCTGGCGGACGGTTTCGGTCCTGGCACCAACGGCCCGCTGACGCTGGTCGGCGAGCTGGACGGGGCCGGCGACAAGCTCGCCTTCGACCACCTCCGGGAGGACCTGCGCGACACCCCGGGCGTGGCCGATGTGAGCGGCCCGCAGTTCAACGGCAGCGGCGACACCGGCGTGATCACCGTGGTGCCGGACAGCTCTCCGCAGTCGGAGTCCACCTCCCAGCTGGTGGACCGGCTGCGCGGTGACGTACTGCCGAAGGCCGAGGACGGCTCGACCATGGACGTCCTGGTCGGCGGCACGACCGCGGGGCACGACGACTTCGCGGACATCATCGTCGGCAAGCTGCCGCTCTTCGGCGGTGTGGTCATCGGGCTCGGCTGTCTGCTGCTCCTGCTGGCGTTCCGCAGCATCGGCATTCCGATCAAGGCCGCTGTCATGAACATCGCGGCAGTTGCCGCCGCCTTCGGCATCGTGGTCGCCGTCTTCCAGTGGGGCTGGGGGAGCGAGATGCTCGGACTGGGCAGCGCGGGCCCCATCGAGCCCTTCCTGCCCGTGATCATGATTTCGGTGCTCTTCGGGCTCTCCATGGACTACCAGGTCTTCCTGGTCAGCCGGATGTACGAGGAATGGCGGCTGACTGGCGACAACAGACGCGCGGTGCGGGTGGGGCTCTCGGAGACCAGCAAGGTGATCAACTCCGCGGCCGTGATCATGATCTCCGTCTTCGGCGGGTTCGTGCTCAGCGGCGACCGGCTCATCGCCATGTTCGGCATCGCGCTGGCGTCCGCGGTCGCGCTGGACGCGTTCGTCCTGCGTACGCTGCTGGTGCCGGCGCTGATGCACATGCTGGGCGGCGCCAACTGGTGGCTGCCGCGATGGCTGGAGCGACGGATGCCCCGGCTGAGCATCGAGCCGGACACGAGCGCGATCGAGCCGGACACGGGCGCGATCGAGCCGGACACGGGCGCGGAGGACGCCGTTCCCGGGGCTCCCGAGAGCGCTCCCGTACCGCTGGTGAGCCAGCGCACCGGGTCTCTCATCGGTCTCTCAGAAACCGCCCCTACGGTGGCCGCCCATGGCTACCGAAAGCACGAAGACCACGCAGAAGCGGACTGAGAAGTCCCTCACCGACGAGCCGACCGACGAGGCGGTCCCAGCGCAGGGAAAGTCCGACGCGGAGCCGGACGCGAAGCCCGACGCGGCGACGACCCGCGCCGCGCCTGCGGTGGACGTCCGTAAGGCGTCTGAGGACGCCACCGACGACGCGCACGGCGACGCGCACGATGACGCATACGAGGACGTGCACGGCGATGCGCACGACGACGCCGGTCGCGATGCCGCTGAACGCCGGACGGGCCGGGGCAGCGACTGGGTGGGTGGCGCCGTCGCCGTCGTCAGCGCCGGGCTCGGACTCGCCTCGCTGACCGGCACCTCGTTCAGCGAGATGCTGCGCGAGCGCAAGAGCCTCATCGGCCAGATCGAGAGCGGCGCTCAGGGCGGCTCAGGCGGCTCGGCCGCCGACCAGGTCAACTCCGTCTACGGCGCACCCTGGCACGCGGCAGCCGTCGTCAACGGCATCTTCGCCGTGCTGGCCCTGGTGGTGGGCGGACTCCTCCTGGCGTCGCTCAGCGGTCGCCCCGGCGCCCGCGGCTGGGTCAAGGCCGTCTCGCTGGGCGGGGTGCTGCTCGGACTGATCGGCCTCGTCGTCGCCGGCGGTATGTACTTCGACCTGTTCGCGGCCCAGCCCAAGGTGCCCTCGACCCCCGGCCAGTGACCGTGCGGGGGCCTTACTAAGGGGGCGCACGGTCTGCCGGGCAGGTTCCTAAGGCCCTCGGGGCACCCAAGACTGGGCAGATGCCCGATGTGCCGGGGCCCCCTCAGGAAGCAGTGTGGAAGCACGCAGTGCACGAGCACTCATCCCACACCACTCCCCGAGGGGGCCACCGCCATGCTGTACGACCTCAGCAACAGCCAGCACCAGCTCCGCATGGACGACCTGCGCCGCGAGGCCGAGCACGCGCGGCTGGTCCGCGCCGCCAAGGCGGCCGTTCGGGAGCAGCGGCGCGCCGCACGCCCTGCCCGCTCCTGGTTCGGCCGCCGGCCAGGGAAACGGGACGACGAGGAGCCGGTGTGGGTACCGGCGGCGTGACCGTCCGTATCACCGCGAGTAAGGCAGATGCCCTATGCCGGTGCCGGATGCGATGCTGAGCCACGTGCCCCTGAAAACCGCTGTCAGCCCTGTGTTCGTCGGTCGCACCGCCGAACTGGCCGCTCTCACCAAGGCCCTTGCCTCCGCCGGCACGGGCGCGCCCCAGGCGCTGCTGCTGGGCGGCGAAGCCGGCGTGGGCAAGACCCGGCTCCTGGAGGAGTTCCTGGAGCGGGCCCGTGCGGCGGGCGGCGTCACCACGCTCGGCGGCTGTCTCGAACTGGGCGCGGACGGCCTCCCCTTCGCGCCCTTCACCACGGCGCTGCGCGGCCTGCGCAGCGCCGTGCCGCCGACGGCCCTCGCAGCCGCCGCCGAAGGCCGCGAGGGCGAACTGGCCCGGCTGCTGCCCGACCTGGCCGTGCCGGGGCCCGCGGCGCCGCAGCGCGAGGAGAACGACTACGGCGCCGACGGCGGACGCGCCCGGCTCTTCGAGGCGACGGCCCAACTGCTGGAGCGGCTGGCCGCCGACCGCACCCTCGTCGTCGCCCTCGAAGACCTCCAGTGGGCCGACCGCTCCACCCGCGAACTCCTCGGCTATCTCTTCCGTTCCGTACGCGCCTGCCGGCTGGTGCTGCTGGCCACCTACCGCACGGACGACATCCACCGCAGGCACCCACTGCGCCCCTTCCTCGCCGAGCAGGACCGGCTGCGTACCGTTCTCCACCTGGAGCTGCCGCGCCTCACCAGGGCCGAGGTCCGCGACCAGATCACCGGGATCAACGGTGCCGAGCCCGCGAGCGAGCAGGCCGAGGAGATCTTCCGCCGCTCCGAGGGCATCCCCTTCTTCGTCGAGGAGCTGACCGCCACCGACGCCGCGTGCGCCATCAGCGACTCGCTGCGCGATCTGCTGCTCGTCCGGGTCGAGGCGCTGCCCGAGTCGGCGCAGCGCGTGGTGCGGCTCGCCGCGGGCGGTGGCTCCGCCGTGGAGCACGCACTGCTGGCCGCCGTCGCCGGGCTGAGCGAGGACACGCTGCTGGCGGCCCTGCGCTCGGCGGTCGGCGCCAATGTGCTGCGCCCCACCGAGGACGGCTCGGGCTATCTCTTCCGGCACGCCCTGCTGCGCGAGGCGGTGCGCGAGGACCTGCTCCCCGGCGAGCTGGCCCAGGTCAGCCGCCGCTACGCGGAGGCGCTGGAGGCGGAGCCGTCACTGGTGCGCGCCGAGGAGCGGCTGGCACGCCTGGCGCACTACTGGCACCGCAGCCGGGACGCGGCCAAGGCGCTCCCGGCGGCGCTCTCCGCCTCGGTCGAGGCGCGGCATCGGCACGCGTACGCCGAGGAGCACCAACTCCTCGAGCGCGTCATCGAGTTGTGGGACGAGGTGCCGACGGAGGCCAGGGCCGGGCTTCCCGCGCTGCGGATCCCGCGCACGTTCCCCGCCGTTGACGCCCCGGTCGGTCCCGGCGGCTCCTGCCTCTCCCAGCCGCCGCACTTCATCGAGGTGCTCGCTGAGGCCGTCGTCGCCGCCAGGACCAGCGGTGATGTGGCGCGCGCCAAGGTGCTCGCCCGCCGTGCGCTGGCCCGGCTGGACGAGACGAAGGACCCGCTCGCCAGCGCCTGGTTCCAGCTGAAGCTGGGGATGCTGCTGGAGGACACCGGCAAGGGCGACGGCTGGACGCAGATCGCCAAGGCCCAGGAGCTGATCCGCGGACTGCCGCCCTCCGCCGTGCACGCCGAGGTGCTCTCCAGCGCCGCGAGCTGGGGCATGGTGCACCGCCCCGGGCGGGAGGCACTGGCGACGGCCGTCCGCGCCGTGGAGCTGGCCCGGGTGGTGGGCGCGACGGCCATCGAGCTGGACGCCAGGGTCACCCTGGGCACCCTGCTGGCCGAATCGGGCGATCTGGAAGAGGGCTTGGCCGAGCTGGCCAGGGCCCGGGACGAGGCGGATGAGGCGGGGGTCACCTCGGTGATGACCTGCGCCGCCATCAACATCGCCGTCGAGCTGGAGGCGGTGGGCCGCTCGGCGCAGGCTGCCGAGGAAGCCGCCCGAGCGGCCCACGTGGCCCGCGAGCGCAACCGTCCCAACTCCCATGCGGGAGCCCTCGCCGGGCAGGCCGAGGCACTGCTGTCGCTGGGGGAGTGGCCGCGCGCTGCCGAACTCCTGGAGAGAGCCAGAGCCGCGGCGCGGGTCGCCGATGTACGCGCCTGGGTCGCGCTCCTCCGCGCCCGGCTGGCCCACGGCCGGGGCGATCTGCCCGGGCTGGAGTCCGCCGTCGAGGAAGCGGTGGCCACCATGGGCTCGTCCCCCTCCGGAGAGCCCCAGCGAGTCGTGGCGCTGCGGTGTTTCACGATGGTGCTGGCCGCCGAGCGCGGCGAGCTGGAGCAGGCACGCGCCGAGCTGACCACCGCCCTGGACGAGGATTTCCCGCCCGGCTCCCACCCCTACGCATGGGCACTGCTGTACGCCGCCGCCTCCCACGAGGCGGAGCTGCGCGGGCTGCCGGACGCCGAGCGGGGGCGGGCCGACGTGCTGTCCGAGGTGCGCTACGCGGCCCGCCGGCTGCCCCGGCCCGCGCCGGTGTGGGAGGGCTACGCCCTGCTCCTGGAGGCCGAGTTGCAGCGCGCCGCTGGGCGGAACGACCCGCAGCTGTGGGAGGCGGCGGCGCTGGCCCTGGAACCGGCGGGCCAGCCCTGGCCACTGGCCCGCGCCCGGCTGCGCTGGGCCGATGCGCTGCTGCAGGCCCGGGGCGCACGGGGCGGCGCGCAGGGCGCGGAGGAACCGCTGCGGCAGGCTCATGCCGCGGCCGTACGCCTGGGCGCCGCACCGCTGCGGACCGAGGCCGAACAGCTCGCGCTGCGGGCGCGGATCGCGCTGGACGGCGGTCACGACCGGCCGGGTGGCGACGGCGGGGGAGGGGCGGAGCATCCCGAGGCACAGGCAGCGTCCGCGCGGACCGCCGACCCTGCCGAGTCGTTCGGGCTCACCCGGCGGGAGCGCGACGTGCTGGGACTGGTCGCCGAGGGCCGCAGTAACCGGCAGATCGCCGAGCGGCTGCACATCTCCCCGAAGACGGCCAGCGTGCACGTCTCCAACATCCTCGCCAAGCTGGGCGTCACCACGCGCGGCGAAGCGGCGGCCATGGCCTTCCGGCTGCGCCTGGTCGGCCCGGACAGCACCGGCAATGGCCTCAACTCAGCGGCGGCGCCGGGGACAGGGACGCCCTCTTCGCCGAGAACGACTCCGCGGCCGGGGACGAGCCCCTCGCCGGGGACGAGCCCTCCGCCGAAGACGCCCCCCTCGCAGAGGACGAGCCCTCCGCCGAGGACGAGCACCCCGCAGAGGACGGGCTCTCCGCGGAGGACGGGCTCTCCGCGGAGGACGACTCCTGCGCCGTCGGCGGCTCGCGGGTCATCGGCGGGCCCGGCTCCGGCCTCCGCGCCGCCCCCGAAACCTCCGACCCCGACTCCTGCTCCAGCCCCGACTCCTGCTCCAACCCTGCCTGCTACTCCTGCCGCGGATCCTGCCCAGCCTCCAGGTCCAGGTCCGGCTCCTGCCCCGCCTCCAGGTCCGGATCCGGCTCCCGCCCCGACTCCACATCCGGCTCCTGCCCCGGCTGCGGGGCGGTCCGTTGCCCGGGTGGACGGATGAGAACGTGGCCGGAGGCCAGGTCGATCGGTCCCTTGCCGGGGTCGTTGCTGCCTTCCTCGACCCGGGTGTGCTCGAGCCGCCGCTGCTCGTCGTCGGTGTGTTTGCGTCCTGGCGCGAACAGCTCCTCTATGAGGTTGAACATCTGACCATCCTCAGCGCACCTTGAGTCGCAGGATTCGGTCGTCCCCCTTCTCCGGTGAGCCACGTCCGTCCGTCTCGCTCGTGACCAGCCAGAGCCCGTCGCCACCACCGGTGCCGTGGTCGGCGACGACCGTACGGAGCCGTCCGTATTTTCCCTTCAGGAACGCTTGGGGGGCGGCTGCGGGTTCCGCACCCTTGAGCGGAATGCGCCACAGCCGCTCGCCGCGCAGCCCGGCCATCCACACCGACCCCTTCGCGACGGCGAGCCCGCTGGGGGAGGCGACGTCGGTGTGCCACTGCTCGACCGGGTTGCGGAAGCGCTTGTCGTCGCTCTTGCCCTCGGCGTCCGGCCAGCCGTAGTTCTTGCCCGGTTCGATCAGGTTGAGCTCGTCCCAGGTGTCCTGCCCGAACTCGGAGGCCCACAGCCGGTTCTCGCGGTCCCAGTCCAGGCCCTGCACATTGCGGTGCCCCCAGCTGTAGACGACCGAGTCCGGTTCGGGGTTGCCGTGTCCGGCCGGCTCGCCCTCGGGCGTCATCCGGAGGATCTTGCCGCCCAGCGACTTCTTGTCCTGGGCGAGGTCGCCGTCGCCGGAGTCGCCGGTCCCCGCGTAGAGCATCTTGTCGGGGCCGAAGGCGATCCGTCCGCCGTTGTGGATCTCGCTCTTGGGGATGCCCTTGAGGATGGTGTCCGGAGCGCCCAACTGGTCGCCGGGTTCCTTTTTGTCGTCGTAGACCATCCGCACGATCCGGTTGTCGGAGGCGGAGGTGAAGTACGCGTACACCATCTTTCCCGCCTGCGCCCCGTCCGGCGGCACCGCCAGTCCCATCAGCCCGCCCTCGCCGCCGGGCTCCACCCCCGGCACCGAGCCGACCTCCGTCTTCTTGCCGCTGTCGGCGTCGATGCGCAGGATCTTGCCGGTGTCCCGCGAGGAGACCAGCAGGTCGCCGCCGGGCAACGGTGCGAGCCCCCAGGGGGTCTTGAGGCCGGTCGTGAGGATCTTGACCACCTTCACGGAGCCCTTGGCCGGTGCCGCGCTCGGTGTCGACGCCGCGCCGGAACTGCGGCTTTCCTTGCCTGACGGCTCGTCCCCCGTGCCGCCGCCCCCGCCCGAGCACCCTGCGCTCAGCGCCAGTGCGCAGGCCATCCCGATGCTCACCCGTGTCGTACGTCGCACCTCGCGGCTCCCTCATCCTCGGCAAGCGCCACCCCCCACAGGGGATCACATCAGCGCCTCCCTCCGCCCGTCAGACGCGAGTTGCGCCGCGCAGGGAAGGGCGCCCCCTGCCCGATGTCGCCGGGAGGTGCCCCCGGGGCGCGGTCCTGCCCTAGTACTCCAGTTAGAAATCGTTTCCTGAGCTGGTTCTTCTTCGGTAGTGGCAGCGGCGGCGAGGGCTTGGTGTCGTCTGCGCCAGAGGGACCAGTTCAGAGCATGGGTGACTGGTCCATGGTGGGGTGTGGGTCGGTGTCGTTTCTGCTGCTCCCTTTTCGGTGGTCTGGGCTGCGATGACGGCCAGGAACGCGTGGGCGAGCATGGCAAGGGTGATGTGCCGGTACCAGCCCGGATAGCGGCGAACTTCATACTGGTCGAGGCCGCATTCGTTCTTCGCGGCCTGGTTCGCGGCCTGGAATGCTGTGGCCCACACACGGTGCCAGCTGCGCGTCATTTCCTGGGCGTGGTGGACGCACTGACCGTTCAGCACGAAAAGCGGGCCGAGGCCCGCAATCGCTCACGGCTGCGGGCGGTACGCGACTGCTGTCGGGCCCGCACCCGCAAGGCCGAGCAGGTCACCCACGGCCGCTCCGGTTGAGGCCCCGTTTCGCCGGATCCGGCGTGTTCCGAGCGCTCGTGCGACAACGTGCGACACCACGAGCAGACGGTGTCGTGTTCGAGAAGAACGCGGGCCGCGGTGGACGACTGCGGCTGCAGTCCACAGCCGACGGTCCCGGCCGATGCCCGCCGAAGCCGGCCCGGCCTACGACCCGCTGACGGTCCGCGAACGGGAGATCGGCGGTTTGGCCGCGCAAGACCTGACGAACGCGGAAAACGCGGTACTACTGGGCGGGCCGGGCGACCAAGCGGTCACCGGACGGAGGTCCGTGAGGCGTTCGGCTTCCGTGAGTGCTTCCGTGAGTGCTTCCGTGAGTGCTCTGAGGAGGACCAGGTCCAGCTCCGGGACCGGCCCCGAAGCAGGTCGCCGTGCTGGGCCCGTCGGTCCCCGTGTCCGTCGCGGGCGCGGTGTTCCTCACCACGGCAGGCTCAGCAGCTCAGGACCCGGATGAGCGATATTGCTGCGCACCCGAGAAGATCACGCCGGCGCTGGACGGGGTCTGGTTGAGGACCCACAGGCCGATCAGAGTCGCGAGCGTGAAGACGACCGCGATCAGGACGGCGAGAACCAGCCGTCGACGCCGTTCCCGGCGCAACCAGTCACCGCGGGCCGTGCGATAGGCATCGGGGGCGGCTCGCACTCCGTCGGCCAGCGTCTCCAGGGCTGCGCGCAGCTCCTGTTCGGTACGGTCCAGGCCCGGGTCCTCCTGGTCCTTTTCCGGCTTTCCCGTCTGGTTCGGTGAGGTGTCGTTCATCGCCGGGCCTCCATCACCTGGGTCAAGGCGGCGATGCCGCGTGCGGTGTGTGTCTTGACCGATCCGCAGGAGATGCCCATCGCGGCGGCTATCTCCCCCTCCTTGAGACCGAGCCAGTGGCGCAGGACGAGCGCTTCGCGCTGCCGGGCGGGCAGTTGCTGAAGGGCGTCGATCAGTACGCGCTGGTCGTCGTGGAGCAGGGCCGTGCTCTCGGCGGAGGCAACCACGTCGCGGGGCGGGTTCTCGGCGTGCTTGCGGGCCACTTGGAGGTGGCGGATCCGCATCCGGGTCAGATTGCACACCGTGGAGCGCAGATACGCCTCCGCCGCCTCGGTGTCCCGCAGTCGCCGCCACTTCCGGTAGATCTGGTAGTACGCCTCGGCCACCACGTTTTCCGGGTCGTCGGCGCCCAGCAGGACGGCGAGGCGCAGCATCGAGGCGTAGTGCAGCTCGAACAGGCGGGCCAGGGCCGCCTCCCGCTCCAACTCGGCCGGATCGCTCAGCGCCGTAGCGAGCTCCTCGTCCCCGGCGGTGGGGCGTGTCACCGGCGCGGCGGCCTGCGGTGGCGGCTCGGCGGTCCGGGCGGCCTGCGACACCGGGACGGGTAGGTGCTGTCTGCGTCTCATGGGTTGTTCGCTCCCGTCTCGGGGCGCCGCCTGACGGTCAGGCGGGACGGCAGGCCGGTGACGTCGGCGCCGCGCGGGACACCGAGGCGCTCGAGGGCGGCGGTCCCGGTCACGGCGACGGTCAGATTGAGGAGCAGGGCCGCGAGCCCGGCATAGATCTCCAGCGGCTGCTCCCCGACGCCGAGGGGCACGATCGAGGAGAAGCCTCCTCGCACCACCAGAAATGTTCCGGCCACCATGCCCACCCCCCATCCGGCCAGCAGGGCTCGGGGGTGCAGCCGGCCGGTGAACAGTCCGACGGCCACGGCCGGAAAGATCTGCAGGATCCATACACCGCCGAGCAACTGGAGGTTGACGGCGTCCTGGTCGCGCAGTCCGAACACGAACGCGACCGCCCCCACCTTCGCGGTCAGCGACACGGCCTTGGCGATGCGCACCTGCCGCTTGGGCGTGGCCGTCGGATGCACGTACTCGACGTATACGTTGCGTACGAAGCTGGTGGCGGCCGCGATCGACATGACGGCGGCCGGGACCAGCGCCCCCACGGTGATCGCGGCGAACACCAGCCCGGCCAGCGGCGCCGGCATCAGCCGGTCGACCAGCATCGGCACGGCGGCCTCGGCGCCGCCCTTCGGGGCCCGCACCCCCGCCGCGAGGGCCGCGATGCCGAGGAAGCCGAAGAGCGCGAGCAGTCCCGTCCAAGCGGGCAGCGCCACCGAGACCTTGCGCAGGGTGCGCGGGCCGTTGCCGGCGAAACCCGCAGTGAGCACGTGCGGGTACATCAGCAGGGCCAGCGCGGAGCCGAGGGCGAGCGTGGCGTACGCGGGCTGCTGGGCGGAGGTGAGGACCAGCGGAGAGTGCGCGGCGTCAGTGCCGCCGAGCCGCCGTGCCGCGCCGTCGAAGACCGGTCCTGGGCCGCCGAGCCGCTCCAGGACCAGCCAGGTGACCGCGGTGAGCGAGACGAAGACGGCGACCGCCTTGAGCGCGGAGATGACGGCGGGCGCGCGCAGCCCGTGCCGGTACGTGGCCACGGCGAGCCCGGCGAACAGCGCCACCATCACCAGGTCTCCGGCCGCACCTCGCGCGTACACACCCCCGGCCGTCAACACCGCGCGTATGCCGAGCAGCTGCAGCGCCAGATACGGCATCGTCGCCAGGATCCCGGTCAGCGCGACCACCAGCGCCAGCGGCTGCGAGCCGTATCGCCCGCGCACGAAGTCGGCGGTGGTGACATAGCCGTGCCGCCGGGCCACGTTCCACAGCCGGGCCAGCAGGACGAAGGCGAGCGGACAGACGATGACCGTGTACGGCACCGCGAAGAAGGCCGATGCCCCGTTGCCGTACGCCAGTCCCGGTACGGCGGTGAAGGTGTAGGCGGTGAAGATCGTGCCGCCGAGCAGCAGCCAGGTCCACACGGGGCCGAGGCTCCGGTCGGCCAGTGCCCAGCCCTCCAGGGACGGCAGCCGGTCGCTCGGCCGCAGCCGGCGTGCGGTCACGGCGAGCAGCGACGCTCCGCCGATCACGGCGAGGAACGTCGCGGTCATGGCGCCGTCGGCCATGGGTCACCGTCCTTGGTGTGCCTGAGCCCTCTCCGGAGAGTTGCGTGACCGGCCGGTTCCGATGACACGGAATCGGCGGGAAATCTTCTGGAAATTCGCTGTCAACCAGTTCCGGCGGATGGGCAACTCTTGCACGGACCGACAGCGAACGGGAGAGGAGCACTGGTCATGGCACGTACCGGTCAGCACCGGCTACGGCGCGTCGCGATCGCCGTACTGCTCCTCGCTCCCGCGGTGGGGTTGCTGTGGGTCCCCTGGTACGCCGGTGCGAGCCCCCGGCTCGCGGGGATGCCGTTCTTCTACTGGTACCAGGTCGCCTGGGTGCCGGGGTGCGGCCTCTGCCTGCTCGCCGCGTACGCGCTGACCAGGAACGAACGCCACGACCCCTGATCCGTACGCATTCGTATCGCCACACACCACCGTCGAGGTGAGGAGCCGCCGTGCCTACGTCAGCCATGCCCGAAACCGGTCGGACGACGTCACAAGGACCGCCGCCCGCACGGTCCCGTATGACTCCGCGGGCTGTCCTCTCGTGGGCTGCCGTCGCCCTGCTCGGCGCCGTTGCCTGGGGCGTTCTCGCGCTGGGCCGCGGGGAGGAGATCTCCGCGGTCTGGCTGGTGGCGGCCGCGCTCGGCTCGTACGCCATCGCCTACCGCTTCTACTCCCGCTTCATCGTCCGCCGGGTGCTGAAGCCCGACGACCGCCGGGCCACTCCCGCCGAACGCCTGGAGGACGGAGTCGACTTCCATCCCACCGACCGCCGAGTGCTGCTCGGCCACCACTTCGCCGCGATAGCAGGCGCCGGGCCGCTGGTGGGGCCGGTGCTGGCGGCCCAGATGGGCTATCTGCCCGGCACCCTGTGGATCGTCGCCGGGGTGATCTTCGCCGGGGCGGTGCAGGACATGGTGGTGCTGTTCCTGTCCATGCGGCGGGACGGCAAGTCGCTCGGGCAGATGGCCCGTGACGAGATCGGCCGGGCGGGCGGCGCGGCGGCCCTGATCGCCGTCTTCGCCATCATGATCATCCTGCTTGGCGTGCTCGCCCTGGTCGTGGTCAACGCGCTCGCCCATTCCCCGTGGGGCACCTTCTCCGTCGCCATGACGATCCCCATCGCCCTGTTCATGGGCTTCTGGATGCACCGCATCCGCCCCGGCCGGGTCGTCGAGACGAGCCTGATCGGCGTGGCACTGCTGCTGCTCGCCATTGTCGGTGGCCGCTGGGTCCAGGAGTCCTCGCTGGCCCACGTCTTCACCCTCAGTCCGGAGACGCTCGTCTTCTGCCTGATCGGATACGGATTCGTCGCCTCTGTCCTGCCTGTGTGGATGCTGCTCGCGCCGCGCGACTACCTGTCCACCTTCATGAAGATCGGCACCATCGCGCTGCTCGCGGTGGGGGTCGTGGTCGCCGCCCCCGCACTGCGTGCGGACGCGGTGAGCGACTTCGCCTCCTCGGGCACGGGTCCGGTCTTCGCCGGGGCGTTGTTCCCCTTCCTCTTCATCACCATCGCCTGTGGCGCCCTGTCCGGCTTCCATGCGCTGGTCGCCTCCGGGACCACTCCGAAGCTGATCCAGAAGGAGTCCCAGGTACGGATGATCGGCTACGGCGCCATGCTGATGGAGTCGTTCGTGGCGATCATGGCGCTGATCGCGGCCGCCACCCTCGAACCCGGCCTGTACTACGCGATGAACGCTCCCGCCGGCCTGCTCGGTACGACGGCCGAGTCCGCCTCGCATGCGGTGGCCGACCTCGGTTTCGCCATCACCCCCGACCAGCTGACGCATGCGGCGAAGGCGGTGGAGGAGCAGACTCTGATCGCCCGCTCAGGTGGCGCTCCGACCCTCGCCGTCGGGATGTCGGAGATCTTCTCCGGGCTCTTCGGCGGCGCCGCGATGAAGGCATTCTGGTACCACTTCGCGATCATGTTCGAGGCGTTGTTCATCCTGACGACGGTCGACGCGGGCACCCGCGTCGGACGGTTCATGCTCCAGGACATGCTCGGAAACGTCTGGAAGCCCATCGGCCGTGTCAACTGGAAGCCCGGCATCTGGCTGTGCAGCGGACTCGTCGTGGCCGCCTGGGGCTATTTCCTCTACACCGGTGCCACCGACCCGCTGGGCGGAATCAACCAGCTCTTCCCCCTCTTCGGTATCGCCAACCAGCTCCTCGCCGCCGTCGCCCTCACCGTCTGCACCACGGTCCTGATCAAATCCGGGCGGCTGCGCTGGGCCTGGATCACCGGCGTTCCGCTGGCCTGGGTGGTCGCGGTCACCTTCACCGCCGGCTGGCAGAAGATCTTCTCCGACGACCCGAAGGTCGGCTTCTTCGCCCAGCGGGCCCGGTACACCGACGCCATCGACGCCGGCCAGGTCCTCCCGCCTGCCAAGACCCTCGACGACATGCACACCGTTGTCACCAACTCCACCGTCGACGGTGTCCTCATCGCCCTGTTCCTGCTGCTGGTCGCCGTGGTGATCGTCAACGCGGCGGTGGTATGCGTACGCGCCGTACGTTCCCCCGACCCGCTGCCGACCACCGAGGCGCCGTACGCCGCATCCCGTATCGAGGTGCCCGAGCAGGTCGCCGAACCGCTGGCGGGAGCCCGGTCATGAGCGCCCGGCGCTGGGCGCGGGCCGTTCGCTGGTACCTGCGCGAGCTGACCGGTGAGGCCGAGTACGACCGCTACTGCGAGCGGTACCGGCGCCGCCATCCCCTCGCGCCGGTACCGACCCGCCGGGATTACGAGGTGCTGCGCACGCGGCACCGGGAGACCCACCCGCACAGCCGCTGCTGCTGACGTACACGTCCGGGCCGGGGGCGTTCGCGCCCCCGGCCC
>NZ_JADKMA010000181.1 GCF_017676365.1 Streptomyces oryzae | reverse complement strand
GGCGTGGGGTGTGCGGGGCGTGCGAGGTGTCCGCCGCCGTCATTTGGTGACGGTGGCGCCGTCGGCGATGCTGTCCAGCTGCTCGTCGTACGCCTTCGCCGCGGCCTGCGGCGAGGCCTCACCGGTCGCCACGGACTCCGTGGCCTCCGCGATGGCCGCCGAGACCTGGGGGTAGACGGGCAGCGCGGGGCGGTAGTGGGTGTGCTGCACACGCTGGGTGAAGAACTTTGTGCCCGGCATGGACTTCTGATAGCGCGAGTCGCGCGCCACGTCCTGCCGCACCGCGACCTGGGAGCCGCGGATGCACCACTCGACGGCGTTCTGCTTGGTCTGCATGGTGCGGATCATCTTCCAGGCCAGGTCAGGGTTGTCGGAGTGCCGGGGGATCGACCAGGTCCAGCCGCCGGACATGCTCACCTCGCCGGGTGCCTCGCCGTGCTGGGTGGGCATCGGGGCGAGCCCCATCGTCTCCTTCCACTGCGGCCACGGCTTACCGCCCGTCTTGACCCAGAACTGGCTCAGCCAGGAGCCGTCCAGCGCGATGGCCAGCTTCTCCTTCGGCAGCAGGTGGGTGGCGACATCGGTGGTGACGTTCGGATCGACCACCTGGTCCTCATCCGGGCCCAGGCGCTCGCTGTAGACGGTGCCGAGGAACTTCAGGCTCTCGCGGAAGCCCTTGCCGCCCTTGACCCACTTCTTGGCCTTCGGGTCGTAGAGCGGGTCCTTTCCGGTGCCGTAGAGCAGCATTTCGAAGCCCTGCATGGCTGTCGCCTCGCCTGCGCCCTTGCCGGCGAAGACGTTGAGCGGGATGACGCCGGGCACCTTCCGCTTGAGTGTGCGGGCGGCCTTCAGCACGTCGTTCCACGTCCTGGGACGCCAGTCCTGCGGCAGTCCGGCCTTCTTGAAGAGCTTCTTGTTGAACCACAGGCCCCGGGTGTCGGTGCCGTCCGGGACGCCGTAGATCTGCCCGTCGGCCCCGCCTGCCGCGCGTTTGGCGGCGGGCTCGAACTGGTTCCAGTCGTCCCAGTCGGCCAGGTAGTTGTCCAGCGGGCGCAGATAGCCGCTCTTGATGTCGGAGTTGATCAGGAAGGTGTCCTCGTAGACCAGATCCGGTGCCGTCTTCGGCGAGCGCATCATCTGCTGGATCTTGGTGTAGTAGTCCTGCTGCGGTGCCTGGATGGGCACCAGGTCGACCTTCTTGCCGGGATAGCGCTTCTCGAACTTCTTGGCCACGAACTTGAGGTAGTCGTCGCGGAAGGTGACCTTGTTGTCGGTCTCCTTGTGGAAGGCGATACGCACGGTGTTCTTGTCGCCGGAGCTGCCGCCGCCACACGCGGTGAGCGCTGTGGCGGCGAGGGTCGTGGTGAGGGCCAGGGCGACCATCTGCGGGGCGGTGGGACGCATGAGCATGCCTCCTCGGACCAGGCGGGTCCCCCGTACGGTGGCGCCCGTGCCCTGCTGCGGTCAATATCCTTGCGTGGGTGAGCAGTTGAGGCTGGGGAGGGGGTGCCCTTGCTGCACGTCGGTTACGACCGCCACACGTAATGGTGCTCCGGGCGGCCCACTTGGCCGTACCGCTGGTGTCGGTCGGCACGGCCGGCCGACACGAGGTGTTCGAGGTAGCGGCGGGCGGTGATCCGGTTCACGCCCAGCGCCGCCGCGGCCTCGCTCGCCGTCAGCCCGGCGGCGGCAGCATCCCGCAGTTGGGCCGTGATCCGCGCGAGCGTGGGCGCGCTGAGCCCCTTCGGGAGGGTCGAGGCGGTGGGCGCGGCGCGCAGCACCGACAGGGTACGGTCCACCTCGTCCTGGCTGACCGCCTCGGCCTGTGTCTCGGCCGTGGCCCGGAAGTCCGCGTACCGCAGCAGCCGGTCGCTGAGCGTGCGGAACGTGAACGGCTTCAGCACATGCTGGACGACTCCGAGCGAGACACCCTCGCGGATCATCGTCAGATCGCGCGCGGAGGTCACCGCGAACACGTCCTCCGTATGGCCGGCGGCGCGCAGCGAGCGCAGCAGTTCCAGGCCGTTGCCGTCCGGCAGATACAGGTCGAGCAGGATCAGATCGATGCCGCCCGCCTTCCCCGCGGCCGCCTCCTCCAGAGCGCGCAGCGCCTCCGCGCGGGAGTGCGCGACGGCCGCCACCTCGAAGCCGGGCACGCGGTTGACGTAGAGGGCGTGCGCGTCGGCGGCCACGGGGTCGTCTTCGACGACGAGGACGCGAAGCGTCATGGCAGCACCTCCTGGGAGCGTGCCTCGTGGCGCAGCGGCAGCCGCACCTCGAACTCGGCGCCTCCGCCGGGCAGATCGCGGGCTTCGACCTCGCCACCGTGCCGGTTGGCGGTCTGCCGGACAAGGGCCAGGCCGATGCCGTGCCCCTGGCCCGGCTTCGTGGTCCAGTCCCGCTGGAAGAGGCGGGCGCCGGCCGCGGGAGGGAGGCCGGGGCCGTTGTCGGCGACGCGGAGGACGAGCACGCCGGGAGCGGGCGTGGCGGTGTGCTGGACGGTGACGGTGACCTGCCCGGCGGGGGAGACGGCCTCCACCGCGTTGTCGATCAGGTTGCCCAGCACCGTCACCAGGTCCCGGGCGGGCAGCCCGGCCATGTCCTCGACGGCCGAGTCGGGGCTGAGGGCCAGCTCGACGCCGCGCTCCTTGGCCTGCGCCGCCTTTCCCAGCAGCAGCGCCGCGAGCACTGGTTCGCGTACGGCGCTCACCACCCGGTCGGTCAGTGCCTGGGCCAGCTCCAGCTCCTCCGTCGCGAACCGCACGGCTTCGGCCACCCGGCCCAGTTCGATGAGGGAGACGACGGTGTGCAGCCGGTTCGCCGCCTCGTGTGCCTGGGACCGCAGCGCCTCGGCGAAGCCGCGTACCGAGTCCAGTTCGCCTGCCAGGGCGCGCAGTTCGGTGTGGTCGCGCAGGGTCACCACCGTGCCGCGCCGCTCGCCGCCGTCGACGGGTGCCGAGTTGACGACGACGACCCGCTCGCCGGTCAGATGGACCTCGTCCACCCGCTCCTCCCCGGCCAGCAGCGCCTCGGTCAGCTCCGGCGGCAGGCCGAGGCCGGTGACGCTGCGGCCCACCAGCGGCTCCTCGGCGTCCCGCCCGAGCAGCAGGCGCGCACCGTCGTTGACGAGCGCGACCCGGCCCTGCCCGTCGAGCAGCAGCAACCCCTCGCGTACCGCGTGCAGCGTCGCCTGGTGGTAGTCGTACAGCCGGCTGAGCTCGGCCGCGTTCATCCCATGGGTGTGGCGGCGGAGCCTGGCGTTGATCACGTATGTACCCACGGCACCCAGGGCCAGCGCTCCGCCCGCGACGACCAGTACCGCGGTGAGCTGGGCGCTGACCTGCCTGCCGATGGTGTCGACGGCGATCCCGGCGCTGACCAGGCCGATGATCCGGCCCCGCCCGTCCGGTCCGCCGCCGCCCGGCTCCCGTACGGGCGTCACCACGCGTACCGAGGGCCCCAGGGTGCCGGTGTAGGTCTCGTCGAAGGTGCGGCCCTTGAGCGCCGGGCCGATGTGGCCGACGAACCGCTTGCCGATCAGCCCGGGGTCGGGGTGGGTCCACCGCCTGCCGTCCGTGTTCATGATCGTCACAAAGGTGACGCCGGTGTCGCGGCGCACCTGCTCCGCGTACGGCTGGAGCCGCTTGCTGGGGTCGGCCGAGCGGATGGCCGCGCGGACGGAGGGAGAATCGGCCACCGCCTGCGTGGTGACCCGGGCACGGTGCGTTGCCGCGTCCCTCGCCTGTGACGTTGCGGAAACGTACGCGAACACCGCGCATCCGGCGACCACCACGGCGACCAGCACAACCTGCATGGCGAACAGCTGGCCTGCCAGGCTGCGCGGGCGGGACCGCACAGGTGAGCGGGGGCGGGGAACGCGCATTCTCTCAGTCTGCCGTGGCTTGTTTCGTGCACGTAATGCACGTAAGGGTGACCCACGTCGCACCGTGTTGCATAGTCGCCGGGACTCAGCACGATCCGGATTCGCAATCGAGCGTCCACCAGGGCGTTCCCGCGGAGACATCGTGAAGTGACCCAGACGAGGAGCCGACGACGTGTCGAAGAAGACACCGCAGCAGGCCGCGGGCGCAGCGCCGGACGTCCGGCCGGCCGGACAGCCGAGGCGGGACCGGACCCACTACCTCTACATCGCAGTGATCGGCGCGGTGGTGCTGGGCGTGATCCTGGGGCTGACGGCGCCGGGCGTGGCCACCGAGCTCAAGCCGCTCGGCGAGGGATTCGTCAGCCTGATCAAGATGATGATCTCCCCGATCATCTTCTGCACGATCGTGCTGGGCATCGGCTCGGTGCGCAAAGCCGCCAAGGTCGGCGCCGTCGGCGGAATGGCGCTCGGCTACTTCCTGGCGATGTCGCTGGTCGCCCTCGCGATCGGGCTGGTCGTCGGCAATGTGCTGGACCCGGGACACGGGCTGCATCTGACGGACGCCGCGCGGGACGCGGGCGCCTCGCAGGCCGGGGAGAGCCAGAGCACGACGGAGTTCCTGCTGGGAATCATCCCCACCACCATGGTCTCGGCCTTCACCCAGGAGCAGGTGCTCCAGACCCTGCTGATCGCCCTGCTGGTCGGCTTCGCGCTGCAGGCCATGGGCTCGGCGGGGGAGCCGGTGCTGCGCGGTATCGGGCACATACAGAAGCTGGTCTTCCGGGTGCTCGCGATGGTGATGTGGGCGGCCCCGGTCGGTGCGTTCGGCGCGATGGCGGCCGTGGTCGGCGAGACGGGTGTGGACGCGCTGAAGTCGCTCGCCGTCATCATGATCGGCTTCTACACCACCTGTTTCCTGTTCGTCTTCGTCGTCCTGGGGCTGGTGCTGCGCCTGTTCACCGGCGTCAACATCTTCGCGCTGCTGAAGTACCTGGGCCGGGAGTTCCTGCTGATCCTCTCCACCTCCTCGTCCGAGTCGGCGCTGCCGCGGCTGATCGCGAAGATGGAGCACCTGGGCGTCAGCAGGCCCGTCGTCGGCATCACCGTTCCAACCGGTTACTCGTTCAACCTCGACGGCACCATGATCTACCTGACCATGGCCTCGATCTTCGTCGCCGAGGCCATGGGCAACCCGCTCAGCATCGGCCAGCAGATCTCCCTGCTGATCTTCATGTTCGTCGCCTCCAAGGGCGCCGCCGGAGTCACCGGCGCCGGACTGGCCACTCTCGCGGGCGGACTCCAGTCCCACCGCCCCGAACTGGTGGACGGCGTCGGCCTGATCGTCGGCATCGACCGCTTCATGAGCGAGGCCCGCGCCCTGACCAACTTCGCCGGCAACGCGGTGGCCACGGTGCTGATCGGCACCTGGACCAAGGAGATCGACAAGGAGCGGGTCCGGGAGGTGCTGAAGGGGCACCTCCCGTTCGACGAGCAGACCCTGTCCGCTGACCATGGGCCCCTCGCCAAGGGCAAGGGCGAGCCCCTTGAGCGGGTCCCCTCGCAAGACCAGCCCGAGGTCGCCGGCAAGTCCTGACGTCTCAATGGGCTGCGCTTGCCCACCCTGCGCCCCTGGCGCAGACTGCCCAAGCTTCGCGGGGCAGCCGTTCAGGGGCGCGGGGAACTGCGCGACCAGCCGACACAGCAGCCGCAGCCTGCAAGCAACAGCCAGTGGCACCCCCTCATCAGCATCTGCGCAACCGGAACCAGTAGAACCCGTGCCCCGCGAGGGTCAGCAGATAGGGCAGGTCACCGATGGAGGGAAACCGCACTCCGCCGATCAGCTCCACCGGAACCCTCCCCTTCCACGCCCGCAGATCCAGCTCCGTCGGCTGCGGGAACCGCGAGAAGTTGTGCACGCACATCACCAGGTCGTCACCGCCGTCGGGCAGCCGCAGCTCCCGGAGAAAGGCCAGCACCGCCGGGTTGGAGGAGGACAGCTCCTCGTAGGAGCCGAGCCCGAACGCGGGGTTCTGCTTGCGGACCTCGATCACCCGCCGGGTCCAGTGCAGCAGTGAGCTCGGCGAGCTCATGGCGGCCTCGACGTTGGTGACCTGGTAGCCGTGTACCGGATCCATGATGGTCGGCAGAAACAGCCTCCCCGGGTCGCAGGAGGAGAAGCCCGCGTTGCGGTCGGGCGTCCACTGCATGGGGGTGCGCACGGCGTCGCGGTCGCCGAGCCAGATGTTGTCGCCCATGCCGATCTCGTCGCCGTAATAGAGGATTGGCGACCCGGGCAGCGACAGCAGCAGCGCCGTGAACAGCTCGATCTGCTTGCGGTCGTTGTCCAGCAGCGGGGCGAGCCGGCGCCGGATGCCGATGTTGGCCCGCATCCGCGGATCCTTGGCGTACTCCGCGTACATGTAGTCGCGTTCCTCGTCGGTGACCATCTCCAGGGTCAGCTCGTCGTGGTTGCGCAGGAAGATCCCCCACTGGCAGCCGGAGGGGATGGGCGGCGTCTTGGCGAGGATTTCCGAGACGGGGTAGCGGGACTCCCGGCGTACGGCCATGAAGATGCGCGGCATCACGGGGAAGTGGAACGCCATGTGGCACTCGTCGCCTCCCTTGGCGTAGTCGCCGAAGTAGTCGACGACGTCCTCGGGCCACTGGTTGGCCTCGGCGAGCAGCACGGTGTCCGGGTAGTTCTCGTCCACCATGCTGCGTACGCGCTTGAGGAAGGCGTGGGACTGCGGCAGGTTCTCGCAGTTGGTGCCCTCCTGGGCGTAGAGATAGGGGACGGCGTCCAGCCGGAAGCCGTCGATGCCCAGGTCCAGCCAGAACCGCAGCGCGGAGATCATCTCGTCCTGGACGAGCGGGTTCTCGTAGTTGAGGTCCGGCTGGTGCGAGAAGAAGCGGTGCCAGTAGTACTGCTTGCGCAGCGGGTCGAAGGTCCAGTTGGACACCTCGGTGTCGATGAAGATGACGCGTGCGTCCTGGTACTGCTTGTCGTTGTCGGCCCAGACGTAGTAGTCGCCGTACGGCCCCTCAGGGTCGCGCCGGGACTCCTGGAACCACGGGTGCTGGTCGCTGGTGTGGTTCATGACGAAGTCGATGATGACGCGCATGCCCCGCTGGTGGGCGGCGTCCACGAACTCCACGAAGTCGGCGATGTCCCCGAACTCGGGCAGCACGGAGGTGTAGTCCGAGACGTCGTAACCGCCGTCCTTCAGCGGCGACTTGAAGAAGGGGGGCAGCCACAGGCAGTCGACGCCCAGCCACTGGAGATAGTCAAGTTTCGCCGTGAGCCCTTTCAGGTCGCCGATGCCGTCCCCGTCGCTGTCGTGGAAGGAGCGGACGAGCACTTCGTAGAAGACGGCGCGCTTGAACCAGTCAGGGTCGCGGTCCTTGACGGGTGTGTCCTCGAAGGTGTCGGGGACGGGCTCATTGACGCTCATAAATGGGTGACCCTCCGGTCGGTGAGGACGGTCGCAGGGTGCGAGGGGGAAGGACTCGCACCGCTCAACTGAGCGGCGCTCGGTCCGGATGCGAGTTGCGTGCTGTCCAACGACACCGTCGCCTCGTGGGTGCGCGACATTACTGATGCCTCCAGTAATGCCAACTGCCCTCTGGGGGACCGGCATCGTGCTGAGAAGCATCAGCACGTACGGGTACCGTCACCAGGGGTAATCGACTTACCCGGCGGGGCGGTAAGAGAGGGAAGTGGTTCGGATGGCCAAGGCCAAGGACATTGACCCCACGGAATCCATCGCCGCGGTCTACGGATCGCGGCTGCGGCGCCTGCGACTCGCGGCGGGGCTGACCCAGCAGGCACTGGGCGAGCTGGTGTACGTCGTCAGCTCGCGCATCGCCCAACTCGAACTCGGCACGGGCGCCAAGCCGACCCTGCCGCTCACACGCAGGCTGGACGACGTACTCAACGGAGACGGAATCCTCATCGAGCTGCTGCCGCACGTACTGCGGGAGACGTTCCCGAACTGGTCGCGGCGGTTCATGGAGTTGGCGGAGCGGGCGCACGCGATCCGCCAGTACGCCGCGCACGTGGTGCCCGGCTTGCTCCAGACCGAGAATTACGCCCGCGAGTTGCTGCGCTTCGATCCGAAGCAGGTGGACGACATGCAGGTGGAAGAGCGCGTGGATGCCCGCATGAGTCGGCAGGAGCGGCTGAACAGGCCGGACGGACCGGAGTACCGCGCGATCCTCGACGAGTCGGTGCTGTGGCGCCCCATCGGTGAAGACGACGTGATGCGGGCGCAGTTGGAACACCTGCTGAAGATGGCAGAGCATCCGCGGGCAACTATCCAGGTGCTGCCGTTCCGCAGTGGAGGACATTCGGCGCTGGGCGGCTCACTCACGTTGCTGACCCTGCCGAACGGCAAAGAAGTGGCCTACACCGAGGGTGCCGACCACGGATGGCTGGTGGAAGAATCGGACGATGTCAGCTCCTTCGCGGTGTCATACGATCGGCTCAGGGAACTCGCTCTGTCCCCGCGCCAGTCGGCGCGCATGATCCGATCGGTCCTGGAGGACAACTACCGTGATCCGCGCATCGCATCCCAGTCTCGACGCCGTCGTCTGGCGCAAGTCCAGCTACAGCAATCAGTCGGGCGGCAACTGCGTCGAGGTCGCTGACGCGGCCTGGCGCAAGTCCAGCTACAGCAACCAGGCAGGCGGCGATTGCGTCGAGGTCGCCGACGGCGTACCCGGCGTCGTCCCCGTCCGTGACAGCAAGGACCCGCACGGTCCGGTGCTCACCTTCCCCGCGACCGGCTGGGCCGGTTTCGTGGGTGCTGTGAAGGGCGGCCGGTTTCACTAGAGCCGGCGGGCCCAGTGCAGGAAGGAGCCCCATCGCCTGACAGGCGATGGGGCTCCTTCGTCCGTGCGTACCTGCTCAGCTACCGGTGACGTTCACTCCGGTCCAGGCGGCCTTGACCGCCTTGACCTCCGCGCTGTCCGCGCCGTACAGGTCGGTGGCGGACTTGATGGTCGCCTCGCGGGCGCCCTTGTAGTCCGTCGTCGACGTCATCTGCTCGGTCAGCGCCTTGAACCAGATCTGCTCGGCCTTCTTGATGCCGATGCCCTTCAGCTTCGAGCCGTCCTTGGTGGGCGAGTCGTACTTCACGCCGTTCACCTCCTGCTTGCCGCTGCCCACGGACAGCAGGAAGAAGAAGTGGTTGGCGATGCCGGAGGAGTAGTGGACGTCCACGTCCCCGGCGTTGGTGTCCCAGTAGTCCAGCGAGTTGCCGTCCTTGCTGGGCTTGTCCATGTAGCGCAGCGGGCTGCCGTCGCCGTTGATGTCGATCTTCTCGCCGACGAGGTAGTCCGGCACGTCCTCCGGGCTGTTGGCGTGGAACTCCACCGCGGCGGCGAAGATGTCGGAGGTGGCCTCGTTCAGGCCGCCCGACTCACCCGCGTACTCCAGGTTGGCCGTGGTCGAGGTGACGCCGTGCGACATCTCGTGCGCCGCGACGTCCAGCGAGGTCAGCGGCTTCTTGTCGCCCTCACCGTCGCCGTAGGTCATGCAGAAGCAGGAGTCGTCCCAGAAGGCGTTGACGTAGCTCTTGCCGTAGTGGACGCGGCTGACCGCTCCCTTGCCGTCACCCGCGATGCCTTCCCGGCCGTGCACCTCCTTGTAGTAGTCCCAGGTCTGGCCGGCACCGTAGTGCGCGTCGACACCGGCGGTGGCCCGGTCCTTGACGCTGCCGTCGCCCCAGGTGTCGTCGTCGTCGGTGAACAGCTTGCCGTCGCCGCCCTGGGCGCCGTTGAGGTCGGTGGTCTTGTTGCCGCCGCGCTTCTTGTCGGTCATCTCGAACTTGCCGTCCGAGCCCGAGGTGCCGATCTCGACCTTGCCGCTGTACTGGCTGTTGCCGGTGCCCTCCTTGATCCCCTGGAACTCGAAGAGCTTCTTGCCGGTCTTCGCGTCCGTGATCACGTGGAGCTCGTTGGGCGCACCGGACTTCTGGAGCCCGCCGACGACGGTCTCCCAGGCGAGCACGGGCTTGCCGTGGCCGGCCCAGACGACCTTGCGGGGCGCCTCGCTGCCCTTGGCCTTGGCCGTGGTGGGCTTGTGCGCGTCGGAGGCCGAGGTCTGGACTGCGATCTTCGCGTTGGTCGCCTTGGTGGCGCCGGTGCGCTTGCCGCTGGCGTTTTTGTGCACGACGAGGTCGCCGCCGAGGACGGGCAGCCCGTCGTAGGTGCGCTCGTAACGGACGTGCGTGGCCCCGTTCTTGTTCTTGATGACGTCCTTGACGTGGAGCTTCTCCTTGGCTCCGAGGCCCAGGGCGCGGGCGTCGGCGGACTTGGCCGCCTCGGTGTCCGCCGCCTTGACCAGCTCGGTGTGCTGGGAAGCGGTCAGCTGCGCGGGCAGCGCTCCGTTCGCGGAGGTCTCGCCGCCGGGCGCCGCGCCTGCGGTTCCCGCGGTGACACCTGCCGCTACCAGGGCCGCGGTGGCGGCGAGGGCGGATATCCGCTGCTTGGAGGTGAGGGGTCTCACGTCGGTGGCTCCTTCTGCCATGGGGACCGGGCGGCATGGCTGATCAACCGTCCGGGCAGAACTGAACTGCGGTACGCCACACGGAAGTACGGCTGACGGTCGATCTGCTGTACGTCCCCGCATCGCGTGCAGGCGAGCCTGCCACCCTCGGCATGGGCATGTCACTGGGGCGTCACCCTCTGACCAGAGGTTGGCCAGATTCTGTTCGTTGATACGAAACCCGCATCCGCATAACGGACAAGTGGGAGAGGGTGCCTCCGCGAACAAGGCGCTCCGAAGCGGCGCGGGGAACTGCGCGAGCAACCACATCCCCCCGCAGCCAGCAAACCTCGGAAAGGGGCACCCCCTCACCGGAACAAGCTGCTCCGCGGGACAGGCGCTAAGCGCTGACATCCCGTGCAGGGACCCCGGCGGAGGCGGGGCCCGCCGCCGAACGGGCGGTCACCGCACGCAGATTGCGGACGGCCGGGACGGCAAGCAGGGCCGCGCTGACGCCGACCATGATGACGCCCCCGGCCAGCAGTACCGTACGGCCGCCGAGCAGCTGCGCGGCGGGGCCAGCCAGTGCCTGGCCCGCCGGCATCATGGCGAGGGAGCCCGCAACTTCGTAGGCGTGGATACGGTTCAGGATCTCGCCCGGCACCTGGGTCTGCACACTGGTCGCCCACATCACGCTCCAGACCCCGCCACCCACACCCCACATGGCGGCCGCCGCCATCATGGCTGCGGGCGGCAGGCCCAGCCCGACGGCGGCGGGGTAACAGCAGCAGCCGGCCAGCGCGATCGAACCGGCACGCAGTTGCCGTACCGGTCTGAACCGGAGCGCCAGCAGCCCGCCCAGCGCGGTGCCGCCGCCCAGCGCCGAGTTGACCAGGCCGTAGACGCCTGGGCCCTCGGCCGGGATGATCTCGGAGGCGGTCAGCGGCACCAGGGGCCCCGAAACGGTGACCATGTAGACCATCCAGATGAGGATGACGCTCCACATCCAGGTGCGGGCCCGGAACTCACGCCACCCCTCGACCAGATCGGCCCGGTAGCCCGGACGTTCCGCCGGCCGGCGCCCCGCCGCCGGCGGCAGCCGCAGCAGCGCCAGACAGAGCGCGCTGAGCCCGTACGTGGCGGCGTGCGCGGCGAACACACCGCCGGGCGAGAACGCTCCCACCAGCGCACCCGCCAGCGCGGGACCCAGCAGCATCGCCAGCGACTCGGCGGTACGGATCAGCCCGTTGGCGCCCTGCACATCGGCGGCCACCCGCGGAATGGTGCTGGCCACGCCCGGCTGGAACAGCCCCGCACAGACACCGTTCACCGCGCCGATCGCGCACACCTGCCACAGCACCACATGGCCGCTCAGGAACAGCGCGGACATCCCCGCCTGGGTGCCCACCCGGACCAGATCGGAACCGATCATCAGCGCCCGGGTGTTGAACCGGTCGCAGAAGACACCGCCGAAGATGACGAAGCCCGCCAGAAACACCGTCAGCGAGGCGAGCGCTGCGCCGATGGCGCCAGGACCGTGCCCGTGCTGGATCAGCCCGGCCGATAGCGCGATGGGCAGCATGGCGTCGCCCAGCTTGGCGACGGCCCTGCCGGTGAAGAAGAGGGCGAAGTTACGGGAACGGAGGGAGGCCGCCGGGGCATCGGGAGGGGTCACGTCCAGTCAGTGTGGGCCCGGGGGTGCCCGGGGGCGAACTGTTTTCCGCCGCACCGGCGTCGGCCCGCTCGCCGGTCTCGTCGCTGACGGGAGGTCGGCCTCGTCGCTGACACGTCGTGGGCCTCGCGCTGACGCCTCGTCGGTCTCGGCCCTGACGCGCCGTCGGTCTCCTCGCTGACGCGCCGGCGGAGAAACCTCGCTCACAAGCGTGATCGCGGTGTCCCCGCCGCATGCGCTTCGTTGGTCTGTTCGTCCAGGTGAGACGGCAGCGGAAACGCACCGGACAGCAGGTACGCACAGGAGCGGGGACGGTATGGGTCGGGGCGCACGGGGCACGACGGCACGAGACGGCGCGGGACCGCACCAGCGCGCCTCCAGGGCGCGGCGGACGCGGCGGGCGCTGCGCGCCCTGGTGGCCGCGGTGGGGCTCGCGTTGCTGTGTGCCGCGCCCGCCGGCTGCGGCGTCATGGACGACAACAAGCCACCCGGCGACGCCATCCGTGTGACCCCGCGCGACGGCTCCCGCAGCGTCCCCACGAGCGCCCGGGTGGAGGTCTCCGTACCGGAGGGCGAGCTGCGCAGCGTCCGTATGCAGCGCAAGGGGAAGGACGCCGGGCGGGCCGTCGCGGGCCGCTTCTCCGCCGACCGGCGCAGCTGGCACCCGCTGCCCGCTGACCGTGCGAACGCCTCCGGGCGGGGCGGTACCGGCCGGGGCGCCGGCTCCGTGCTGGAGCTGGCGAGCACATACGTGCTGGACGTGGTGGCCATCGACGGCGAGGGGGACCGGGTGATCCGGCACGCCACCTTCTCCACCCGCGTCCCGCCGCACCGCTTCGTGGGCTACTTCCGGCCCGAGGACCGGCAGACGGTGGGCACCGCGACGATCGTCTCCCTCGAGTTCAGCCACCCCATCGCCGACCGGGCAGCGGTGGAACGCGCCATCAGCGTCTCCTCCCGCCCCAGTGTCCCCGTCGCCGCGCACTGGTTCGGGCGCAACAGGCTGGACTTCCGGCCCCGCGCGTTCTGGCGGCCCGGCACCGAGGTCACCCTCGATCTGCGGCTGCGCGACGTACGCGGGGCGCCCGGCGTCTACGGCACCCAGCAGAAGAAGGTGCGGTACACCATCGGCCGCGACCAGCGCAGCGTCGTCGACGTGGACCGCCGCACCCTGACCGTCCAGCGCGGCGGGCGCACCGTCGACCGGCTCGACATCACGGCCGGGACGAAGAAGAACCCCACCTACAACGGCCTCATGGTGATCAGCGAGAAGTTCGAGGAGACCCGGATGAACGGGGACACCGTCGGCTTCGGCGGTGAGTACGACATCAAGGACGTCCCGCACGCGCTGCGGCTCACCCGCAGCGGGACCTTCCTGCACGGCAACTACTGGGCGCCGCACCACACGTTCGGCGAGCGGAACACCAGCCACGGCTGCATCGGCCTGGAGGACGAGCGCGGCGGTGACGAGCGGTCACCCGCAGGGCGGTTCTTCCGCCGGTCGCTGGTCGGCGACCTGGTGACCGTCCGCGGGTCGCACGACCGGACCGTGGCGGCGGACAACGGGCTCGGCGGCTGGAACATGTCCTGGGAGAAGTGGGTGGCGGGCTCGGCCCTCAAGTGAGCCGCAGCGGCGCCGGCGGAGCTACCCGACGGCCACGCCCGATGCCCCGGCCTCCTTCCGTCCTCCCCAAAAACGCGACCGAACGGTGACCCCAGCGCGCCGTTCGGTCGCGTTTCGGTGTGGTTATCTAACAAGGCGCACGCGCGCCCCGGTTCAGGTGCTGTTCCGCCGGGCGGCGCGGCGCCGTTGTTTTCGGGGGCGTACACGGGTGCGCGAAGCCGTGTGAGGACGAAGGATGGGGCCGTCTTGGATCTGAAGACCGTGGCCAGGGACAAGCTCAAGTGGGAGGCGATCCGGGGGGACAGCCGCGCACAGGTCATCGGCGGCTCGGCCGTCGGCCTCGTCGTGCTGCTGGTCGTACTGCTGATCACACTGACCACCTGCGGCGGTGGCGGCGGCTCCGGAGCCCGCGCGAACGGCAAGGACGACGCCGACAAACCGGCCAAGGGCCCCTCGGAGGCCGTGGTGACCGTAGCGCCCAAGGACGGCGCCGACGGCGTACGGACCTCCGGTGAGCTCAAGGTCGCAGCGGCCAAGGGCAAGCTCACCAAGGTGACCGTCCAGGACAGCAAGGGCAAGAAGGTCAAGGGCGCTCTCGCCGAGGGCGGCGCGGTGTGGCGGCCCTCCACCCATCTGTCGGCCGGGACGAAGTACACGGTGGACGCCATCGCCAAGGACTCCGAGGGCCGCGCCTCGGCCAAGCACGCCACCTTCACCACGTTCGTACCGCAGAACACCTTCGTCGGCTACTTCACGCCGGAGAACGGCGACAAGGTCGGCGCAGGCATGCCGTTCTCCATCAACTTCAACCGTCCGGTCGCCAACCGCGAGGCCGTCGAGAAGGCGATATCCGTCAAGGCCGACCCCCAGGTCGAGGTGGCGGGCCACTGGTTCGGCAACCAGCGCCTCGACTTCCGGCCCGAGGAGTACTGGAAGGCCGGTACGAAGGTCACCGTCGATCTCAACCTCAGCGGTGTCGAGGGCTCCGACGGCGTCTACGGAACGCAGCGCAAGACGGTGAAGTTCACCGTCGGCAGGCAGCAGGTCAGCGTCGTGGACGCGAAGAAGAAGACGATGACCGTCACCCGGGACGGCAAGAAGATCAAGACCATCCCGATCACCTCAGGGCGTCCGGCCAACCCCACGTACAACGGCAAGATGGTCATCAGCGAGAAGCACGAGGTCACCCGGATGAACGGGGACACCGTCGGCTTCGGCGGCGAGTACGACATCAAGGACGTGCCGCACGCGATGCGGCTGAGCACCTCCGGCACCTTCATCCACGGCAACTACTGGATGGCACAGTCCCAGTTCGGCCAGGTCAACGGCAGCCACGGCTGTGTCGGCCTGTTCGACATGCGCGGCGGCGGCGCCAACGGCACGCCCGGCGCCTGGTTCTTCCAGAACTCGATGGTCGGTGACGTGGTCGAGGTCAAGAACTCCCAGGACGAGACGATCAAGCCGGACAACGGCCTCAACGGCTGGAACATGTCCTGGGAGAAGTGGACGGCGCGGCAGTAGGCGAGACGGCTGCCGCCGCGGGGCCCCGGTGCTGTGAGGATCAGCACCGGGGGCGCCGTGTTGTGAGGAACGGCACCGGGGCTGCTTCGCGTAACGGCCGTTAACCTTCGCTGTATGACGGACAACGAACCCAGCGGCGCCACCGCGCGCCTCGAGGTCGCCGACGGCGTCGGCACCATCCGGCTCGACCGGCCGAAGATGAACGCCCTCGACATCGCCACCCAGGACCTGCTGCGCGACCTCGCCGAGGAGGCGGGGCGCCGCGCGGACGTACGTGCCGTGGTGCTCTACGGCGGTGAGAAGGTCTTCGCGGCCGGTGCGGACATCAAAGAGATGCGGGAGATGGACCACGCCGCGATGGTCGCGCGCTCCCGCGGGCTTCAGGAGGCGTTCACCGCTGTCGCGCGCATCCCCAAGCCCGTCGCCGCGGCCGTCACCGGCTATGCGCTCGGCGGCGGCTGCGAGTTGGCGCTGTGCGCGGATGTCAGGTTCGCGGGCGCGGGCGCGAAGCTGGGCCAGCCGGAGATCCTGCTCGGGCTGATCCCGGGCGCCGGCGGCACCCAGCGGCTGTCCCGGCTGGTGGGCCCGGCCAAGGCGAAGGACCTGATCTTCACCGGGCGGACGGTCACCGCGGAGGAGGCCGCCCGGATCGGGCTGGTCGACCATGTGGTGCCGGACACGGAGGTCTACGAGCAGGCCCACGCCTGGGCCGCGCGGCTCGCGCGGGGCCCGGCGATCGCGCTGCGCGCGGCCAAGGAGTCGGTCGACTTCGGTCTGGAGTCCGACATCGAGACCGGGCTGGCGATCGAACGGAACTGGTTCGCGGGGCTGTTCGCGACCGAGGACCGGGAGATCGGTATGCGCAGCTTCGTGGAGGAGGGGCCCGGCAAGGCGGAGTTCCGCTGACGCGGAGTTCCGCCGGCGCGGAGTTCGGATGAGGGGGGCTCCGCGATCTTGTGCCGGGGAGGGGGTGCCCCTGTTCGTCGTATGCGGGCTGCCCGTTGGTGTGTGACTGGGCGCGCAGTTCCCCGCGCCCCTTTGGGGCGCGTCTCCTCTCCTCTCCGCGGGGAGGGTGGTGAGGGGTGGCG
>NZ_JADKMA010000180.1 GCF_017676365.1 Streptomyces oryzae | reverse complement strand
CGTGGAACCCGGCGCCCACCCGACGCGACAGCCGGGCCACCGACCTGCCCACCTGCAGAAATGACCGCCCCCGAATGAGCCGAAAGGGCCCGTCAGCAAGCTGACGGACCCTCATGCAAGATCGAGGTTAATCGTATGATTGCGACTGCATGGAGTCCTGTTGGGCTCGGCGTTTTTTCTGCGGTTCACCGGGCACCCTTTTCAGGACGACGATTGTTGTCGTCGGTCGGTGAACAGCGGTCGGTGAACAGCGGTCGGGGAAGAAAGGAAAACGCCGTGATCCCTGCCCTACCTCCGTTCCTGGCGGGTATTGTTCTTGCCCCTCTCGTCAAACGGATTGCCAAGCCCACGGCGCGCGGGGTCGTGAAGACGTCCGTGGGGATCGCCGCGGGGGCAAAAAAAGTCACGCATGAAGTCGGCGAGGAATTCGACGACCTGAGGGCCGAAGTGGCAGCCGGAAGCATTGTTTCGGAGGACGGGGCTGTGCAGAAAAGCGGCAAGGGTGGGAAGGTCCTGGGTTCGGGGAACCCGGGCACCGCCGTCGTGGCCGCCAGGAAAGGCTCCGATAGCTGACAAGCGAGAGTCGGCCCAAATCACCTGTCGGCATGAGAACCGGTGGTCGCAGATGTCCCTTTCCACGGTTGCCGCGTCACCTTGTCAGCGATGGAACATGCAGGATATAAGGCTGCGGTCGTCCCTGCCGGGGCGGCAGCGCTGGCACATCAGATTTCTGGAAGGACGTCCCCGTTTCGCCGACGTCCTCGCCATCGTCCTCCGAAGGGTCCCGGAGATTACCGCTGTGCGCGCCAGCCCGGTGACGGGAAGCGTGCTGATCCATCACGACCCCACGAGCGCGTCGGAAGAGGTGGGGGAACGCCTCCGACAGGCCCTTCACGCCGTGTGCGCACGGTTGGAGGACACGAGGGGAGCGAATGCCCAACAGCAGGCAGCCGGGGCGCCCCGCGAGCGAGACACCCGGCCCGGAAGAGTATGCGGCGGTCTCCGGCCGTCGAGGAGCGGTGGCAGACGCACGCTGTTGCTCGCCGTTGGCGGCGCGGTCACAGCAGTAGCCCTGGGCGGAGGAGGGCTGCTGAGCAAGCCCCTGGTCGTTCTCGCGGCGGCTGGTGTGACCACAGCGGCCCTCATCCGCCGTGCCTGGCGAAGAGCAAGCTGTCCGAGCGGCTTGGCGCAGCCTTCCGCGGCGCAGGAGAAACCGTCCCGTCACCCCATGGGCCGGATCATCGGTCGGCACCGGCGCCAGGCTGTGCTCGCATCCTTGCTGTCGGCGGGGGCCCAGGCCGCCGAGCTGGTGATGTACCTCTTCATTGGCTGGATGCCGCTCGTCCTCTTCCGGGGAGAGAGCACGCTGCTTGCGCGGCTCGGACTCGGCTCGGCAGCCACACAGCTCTGTGCGCTCGGTGTTGCGGCTACCCTCGTCCGTGTTCTGGTGACGTTCCTGTCGTACCGTGCTGACGTCTCGTGGCGAGGGCTCGGGCAGGACGTGCAGCACACGTGGCGGTCCGAGGTGTACCCGCACGCACAGCGCCTGGAACTGCGTCACCTGGAGGACGAACGGACGACGCGGCTGGCTGGCGTACTCACCGAGGACATCAGCCAACTGGGAAACTTCGTCGCTACACGCCCCGACGAAGTGATCAGACTCGCCACCTGTCTGCTTGGGATGATTCCCGCATACCTGCTGCTCGCTCCTCAGATCGCATGGATCGCCGTCGTGCCGGTCCCGATCGTCGTGTGGCTGTCTCTGGACCACCAGGAACGGGCCGCGGCCGGGCACGCGGCGTCAGGTGAGAGAAGAGCCCAGCTGAACAGCCAAGTGATCAACAGCTTGGCGGCGAGTGCCACGGTCAAGAGCTTCCGTGGCGAGGAGCATGAGGCCGTTCGGTTGGAGGAGCTGAGCAACGAGTACCGGCGCAGCAGCTGCCGGACCGACCGCAGCACGGCACTGTACGCCCAGTCCCTGCACGCGGGCGCCGCGACGTCGTTCCTTGGAACCCTTCTGCTAGGCGGACGTGCGATGCTGAACGGCGCCCTCTCGCCCGAGGCTTTCAGCGCGCTCATCGTCATGCCCCAGATGGTCATCTGGAAGCTGACCAGTCTGGGCGGCACGGTCGAGCAGTACCACCGGACCCTCGCCGCGCTTCACCGTGTGGAGTATGTGCAGAGCCTGCCCGCCGAGTCACCAGGCGAAGGCCGCCCTCTTGACTCCCGGCGGGTCAGAGGCGAAGTGGTCCTCGACCGAGTCACGTTCTCCTATCCGGGGCGCGAACCGGCCGTGCGGGAGTTGTCAATGCGCATCGCGCCCGAAAAGACCACCGCCATTGTGGGCGCCACCGGGGCCGGGAAGTCCACCATCGCCAAACTCCTCACGCGCTTTTACGCGCCTCAGTCCGGGAGAGTGCTTCTCGACGGTCAGGACATCCAGGCTCTCCGCCTGGATGACCTGCGCAGCGCGGTCGGCTTCGTCTCGCAGGACGCCTCACTCTTCGACGGGACGGTTGAAGAAAATCTCCGCTACGGCAGCTTCGACGCCGACCGTTCGGACATCGTCCGGTCGGCTCGGATAGCCCAGGCGAGCACCTTCATCGAGGCTCTGCCGGAGCGGTACAACACGGTGATCGGAGAGCGCGGGGCCGCACTCTCCGGCGGGCAGCGGCAGCGCATCTCCCTCGCCCGGGCCTTCCTGTACGGCCCGCCGATCGTGGTGCTCGACGAAGCCACCTCAGCGGTCGACAACGAGACCGAAGCAGCCATCCAGCGCACCCTGCATTGGTTCTCCAAGGACCGGACGCTCATCGTCATCGCGCACCGGTTGTCCACCATCCGTCACGCGGACAGGATCTACGTGCTGGACCAGGGCGGCATGCTGGTCGAGGAGGGCACCCACCACCAACTGCTGGCCAGGGACGGACTCTACGCGTCGTTGTGGAGCCTCCAGACCGGTGAACCGCTCAGTTGACACCGGGCTGGTGGGTCTCGCCACGGAACACCGGCGCTGCTGTCCCCTCAGCTGGCGGGACCCGGCTGACCCAACTCGCCCGGGATAACGAGGCTTCGGTGCCCACCGCGTACCGCTACTTGCGCGAGAGGCTGACCGTGCTCGCCGACGACGCCCAGGACCTGTCCACCGCGCTGGAACGGGTGGCGGGGCCGCCGGCTACACCCATCTCAACCTGGACGGCACCATCATCCGCACCGGCCGCGTCGCCGCCCCCGGTCCCAACGGCGCCGGCCTCTGGTGGTCGGAGGAAGCACAGGCACCACGGCGGCAACGTCCAGGCCGTCTCCGCCCCGACGGCTGGCCGACCTGGTCTCCCTGGGTCCGCCCCGGCCGCGAGCACGACACCACCTGCGCCCGTACCCAGGGCCTGATCGACGCCCTGAACTGGCTCATCACCGCTCTGGGAATTCCTGCCCTGACCGACTTCGGCTATGAGAACGGCCTCGTTGAGGGAGGTTTGAGCCGCACACTCGGACGCTCACTCGATGAGGTGAACCGTCACCCGGCTGGTGTGACGCCGAAAGGCCCTGGAAAGGCCCTTGTGGAGCGGATTTTATTCCCCTGAATGACGAGTCAGGTGCGCCAAGAGAGCCCTGTGACTCAGTCGTTGCCGTCTCTCGCACGATTTCCGAATCGGGAAGTGATGCTGTGACATCGACCACGGGTCGCCCTTCTTCCGCAGACAGCCCTACCCAGTCCGCGATGTCCGGTGCCACGGGGACAGAAGGTTCTGATTTCAGCCACGAACTGTCGCGAGAGTCACTGCTGCGGCTGGCCCGCCGTGAAATCGGTGCCATTCATGTGCCCGGATTCTGCCCCCAGGGTGTCGCGGAACAGGCGGCCCGTAAAGCCCTGCAACACGACGCACTCGGCAATTACCACAAGAAGCACACCAGCACGGTGGGCCGCGTACACATGCCGCACATCGATACGGCATGGAACGCCGAGAAGATCAGCCGCTATCACGATGCCGCACTGCCCTCCATCCACGACGTACGCTCCATGTTCGCCCCGCATCTGTCACCCATCGACCATGTGCGGCTGCTGCTCCAGGAGTACTGGCCGGGCGGTGCCAACCTGCTACGGCTACGCGGCCGTCCTTGCTACATCGGTGCGCTTCGGGTGTTCCAGCCGACGACTTCCACCTTCTACCCGCACAACGACCACATCTCCCAGGAGACGGACGCCCCGGAAAGCCACGGCGTCGTCGAGCAGTTGGTCGCCAACGTGTACCTCAGGGTGCCCGACGAGGGCGGCGATCTCCAGTTGTGGCGGCGCGACCCCACCCCGGCGGAGACCAGGACGATCCTGGAAGTCGAGGGGCTGGATCCCGATTCCGTCGAACCACCGGTTCATGTGATCCACCCGCAGGCCGGGGATCTCATCATTTTCAGCTCCCAGATGCTGCACGCCGTCACACCTGCGCGGGACGGCCACCGGGTGGGAATGGCGGCCTTCATCGCATGTAAGGGGCCTGACGAGCCCTTGCTGTACTGGAGCTGACCGGCATGAGCCGCCGGTCGTCCGCTGACGGCATCCCGCACTCCCTGTCCGCCTTCCAGCAGGCCATCTTCCGATCCCGTTGACCCAGCCCGTGCTGCAGTGTCACCAAATGTCGGTCGTCGAAAGGTGTCGTCCTCCATGGCGTTCGAGGTCCATGACCGCAACCGATACCCAGTCGCACCGACGGAACGGAGCACGGCCGACGGTCGTGGAAGGAACCCGCAGACGCTCGGCGAGCTGGTCACGGGGCAAGCCGCTCGGACGCCGGAAGCCGTTGCCGTGGTGTGCGGGGACACCAGCATGACGTATGCCGAACTGGAGGCTGCCGCCAACCGGCTGGCACATGTGCTCCTCGGCCGAGGCGCGGGCCCCGGACGCATGGTGGCACTCGTGCTTCCGCGTACCGAGGAACTCATCGTCGCAGCCCTGGCCGTGCTCAAGTCCGGTGCCGCGTACCTGCCTGTGGACCCGACCTATCCGGCGGAGCGCATCCGCTTCTTGCTGGAGGACACCAGCACGGCCCTGGTGGTCACCACCGTCGCGGAGTCCGTGACCCTTCCCTCGGGCCCCGGAGCCGGCGGGAACATCCCGCGCCTGCTCCTCGACGACGCGGAGGGCAGGCGTCTGGTGGCGGCGGCGCCGCACCAACCGGTCACCGACGAACACCGCGCGCGGCCGCTGATGGCCCAGGACCTGGCCTACGTCATCCACACCTCAGGATCCACGGGCAACCCCAAGGGCGTTGAGATCACGCACGCCAATGTCGTCCGGCTGTTCACCTCGACTGCCCACTGGTTCGGCTTCTCCCCGGACGACACCTGGACGCTGTTCCACTCCTATGCCTTCGACGTCTCGGTATGGGAGATGTTCGGCCCGCTGCTGACCGGAGGGCGGCTCGTCGTGGTCCCGTACGACGTCAGCCGGTCGCCGTCGGCGTTCCTCGCCCTTCTGACACGCGAGCGGGTCACTGTGCTGTGCCAGACGCCGACCGCGTTCTCCCAGCTGGCGAGTGCCGACCGCGCCGATCCCGCGGTGCTTCGCGAAGCCCCGCTCCGCCTGGTGATCTTCGCCGGTGAGGCGCTGGACCCCGCCCGGCTGGAGGACTGGTGCTCCCGCCACCCACAGGACGCGCCCCGGCTGGTCAACATGTACGGCACGACCGAGACCACGGTGCACGCCACATACGTCGCGTACGGAGCGGACTTCGCCCGGCCGGGTGCGCCGAGTGATATCGGTGTGGCCATCCCGGACCTGCGGCTGTACGTCCTCGATGACCGGCTGCGTGAGGTATCCGAGGGGAGCGTGGGTGAGCTGTACATCGCGGGGGACGGTCTGGCACGCGGGTATCTGAATCGTCCCGGTCTGACCGCCATGCGCTTCGTGGCCTGCCCGTCAGGCCTTCCCGGTGAGCGGATGTACCGCACGGGCGACCTGGTTCGGCGCGGTGCGGAGGGGGCGCTGGAGTACATCGGCCGCTCGGACGACCAGGTCAAGATCCGCGGTTTCCGGATCGAACTGGGTGAGGTGGAGGCCGCACTCGCCGCCCACGAGGAGGTGTCCGAGGCGGCCGTCGCCGTCCACCGTGACGCTGACGACGGTTCCCGTCTGGTCGGCTACATCGTGCCCCGTCCGGACGCTGCGAGCGTGCGGTGCGCCGCCGATGCGGCCGGTCACGACACGGTGAGCACGTGGCGGCAGGTGTACGACCGCCTCTACAGCACGCCGGACGCCCAAGAGGCCGTCCTGGGGGAGGACTTCTCCGGCTGGACCAGCAGCGAGGACGGCCGGCCGATCCCTCTTGAGCAGATGCTCGAGTGGCGTGACGCCACGGTCGCCCGGGTGCGGGCTCTGCGGCCTCGCCGCGTCCTGGAGATCGGTGTCGGCACGGGCCTGTTGCTGGCGCACCTCGCCCCGCACTGCGAAAGCTACTGGGGCACCGACCTGTCACCGGAGGTCATCACCACGCTGCGCCGGAAGGTGGCGGAGGACTCGGAACTGGCCGGCCGCACGGTACTCAGCTGCCAATCCGCCGACGACTTGGAGGGGCTGCCGGAGGACGGCTTCGACGTCGTCGTGCTGAACTCCGTGGCCCAGTATTTTCCCGACGCCGACTACCTGCTCACCGTGGTTCGCGGGGCGCTGAGCCGGCTCACCCGGGGCGGTGCGCTCTTCATCGGCGACGTACGCGACCATCGCCTGGCCCAGCACTTCCATACCGCCGTGCACCGTGCCCGGAGCGGTTCTCCCGATGCGGACGCTGAGGCGGAAGCGGTGCGACGGAGGATGGCGCGGGACAAGGAACTGCTTGTCGCCCCCGGCTACTTCACCTCGCTGCCGCACGACGCGCTGCCCGAGGTGAGCGCAGTCGACATCCGGGTCAAGCGCGGGCGATACCACAATGAACTGAGCCGGTACCGATACGACGTCGTGCTGCGCAAGGGACCGCTCGAAACCGTCTCGCTGGCCGACGCCCCTCGCGCGCGGTGGGGCGGCGATGTGTCCGGACTGGCCTCACTGGCGCGCTGTCTCGGCGAGCGGCGGCTGCCGTCTCTGCGGGTGACGGGAATCCCCAACGCCCGGCTGCGGGACGGATCGGCGCCCGGCGAGGGGGTGCCCGCAGCCGACCCGGAGGAACTGCACCGGGTAGCCGCCGCCGTCGGATATCACGCCCTGGTCACCTGGGCGGACGCTGAGGACGGCAGCCTGGACGCCGTCTTCCTGCCCGCCGGCGCACAAGGGGCGCAGGACGGCCCGCAGACCCTGGGCCCAGCGGACGATACCGCGTACACCGACGTGTACCTGGAGTCCGGGCACGGCACAGCGGCATCGCGCCCGCTTACCAGCAACCCCTCAAGGTGGCGCGTGAACGCCCGGCTGGAGGCGGACGTCCGCGCGTTCACCGCGGCGCGGCTGCCGTACCACATGGTGCCCTCCACGGTCGTCACCCTCGACGCGCTGCCGATGACGGTGAACGGCAAGCTCGACCGGCGGGCGCTTCCCGAGCCGGACCCGGACGTCCCGCGCGGTGCGCACGGCGGACGCGCGCCGCGGGACGCCCGGGAGGAGATCCTGTGCGGGCTTTTCGCGGAGACGCTGGGTGTGACAGCGGTGGGACCGGACCAGGACTTCTTCGACCTCGGTGGTCACTCCCTGCTGGCGACCAAGCTGGCGAACCGGGTCCGTTCCTCCTTCGCCACGGAACTCGACATCCGGGAGGTGTTCGACACCCCCAGCCCGGCTGGCCTGGCAGCCCGGCTCAGCCCTCGGGGCCGGCGTCCCGCGCTGACAGCGCAGGAGAGTGACCCGTCGGAGGTGTCGCTGTCTTTCGCGCAGCGGCGGCTGTGGTTCCTGCACCACCTGGAAGGGCCGAGCCCCGCTCATCACATCCCGCTGGCGCTCCGCGTCTCGGGGGACCTGGACCGGGCGGCGCTGGACGCCGCGCTGAGCGACCTCATGGCACGGCACGAGCCCCTGCGCACCGTCTTCCCCGGAGGCGGCGCAGAACCCTTGTGCGCCGTCCTGCCGCCAGAGGACGTGCCGTCCCGGCTGACCGTCGTCGAGGCCGATCCACACCGTTCGGAGCACGAGCTGCTGCGCGATGCCGCAGGTCAGGTCTTCGATCTGACCGTGGAACCGCCACTGCGTGCCCACCTGTTCGTCCTCGGGCCCGAGCAGCACCTTCTTGCGCTGACGCTCCATCACATCGCTGCTGACGGCTGGTCCCTCGCGGTTCTGTGGAAGGACCTCGCCCACGCGTACGAACAACGCTGCCAGGGCCGCCTCCCGGAATGGGACCCGCTGCCGGTGAGCTACACCGACTACACGAGGTGGCAGCGCGCCCTGCTGGGCAGCGACCTCGACCCCGACTCGCTCGCGTCCAGCCAACTGGCGTACTGGAAAGAGAAGTTGGACGGGTTGCCGGACCGCATTCCGCTGCCCTGGGACCGGCCGCACCCGACCGCCGCTGCTCGCAGCGCCACGTACCGCGTCCAGTGGGACGGCGAGCTTCACCGCGCGGTGCGTCGACTCGCGCGGGTGTGTGGGGCGACGCCGTTCATGGTGGTGCAGGCCGGGCTTGCAGCGCTCCTCGCCCGGCTGGGGGCAGGAGAGGACATCCCGATCGGCACCGCCGTCGCAGGACGTACCGACGAGCACCTCCACGACCTCATCGGCCTCTTCGTCAACACCCTCGTGCTCCGCACGGACACCTCTGGCGATCCGACGTTCCGTACCCTGCTCGCCCGGGTGCGCACGAGCGGCCTTGAGGCGTACGCCCACCAGGACCTGCCCTTCGATCGGGTGGTGGACGCCCTCAACCCGACCCGGTCATTCCACCACCCGTTCTTCCAGACCATGCTCGTCTGGCAGAACACGCCGGAGGCTGTCCCGCGACTGTGCGGTACCGCTGTCGAGCAGCTGCCGCAGGACACCGGCACGGTCGCCACCGACCTGGAGATCAGCCTCAGCGAGGAACCCGATGACGCCGGGACCAGTTGTCTGACTGTCACCGTCGACTTCAACGCCGCACTCTTCGACCCGGAGACCGTCGAGAGCCTCATTGAGCGGCTGCGCCGCACGCTGGAGAGCTTCAGCGCCGACCCCGACCGGACGCTCAGTCAGCTCGACGTCCTCACGCACGACGAAAGGACCACGTTCGACGAGGGGCGGAACGCCACCTGCGACGCCGCGCCCGAGACACTTCTGCCGGAGTTGTTCGAAGCCGTTGCGACACGGAACCCCGGGGCAGCTGCCGTCACTTTCCGCGCCACGACCCTCACCTACGGCGATGTGGACGCCAGGGCCAACAGGCTGGCGCGGCTGCTCATCGACAACGGCGCCGGGCCGGAACGGACAGTGGCCCTCGCGCTGCCCCGCTCGGCAGAACTGGTCGTCGCCATCCTGGCGGTGCTGAAGACAGGAGCGGCCTATTTGCCGCTGGACCCAGCCCAACCCGCCGGACGCATCGAGTACATCCTGAGCGATGCCCATCCGGCACTGCTCGTCACCGTTGAGGAGACGGCAGGGGAGCTGCCCGAGTCCGGTGTCCCGCGGGTGCTTTTGGACGAGACCCGCACCGTCTCGGCGCTGCGCCGTCGTTCCGCCACCCCCGTGGGCGACGATGAACGCCATCATCAGCTGCTGCCCGAACATCCGGCGTATGTCATCTATACCTCCGGATCGACCGGGGCCGCCAAGGGCGTAGTGGTGCGGCACGGTAGCGTGGCCCGGCTGTGCTCTGACGCCACATGGTTCGACTTCCGCGCGGACGACACGTGGGCGCTTTTCCACTCCTGCACCTTCGACTACTCCGTGTGGGAGATGTGGGGAGCCCTCCTCAACGGCAATCGGCTCGTCGTGGTGCCCGCCGAGGAAACCTGGTCTCCACGTGAACTGTTGCGGCTCCTGGTTGAAGAGCGCGTCACCGTCCTCAACCAGACGCCCTCCGTCTTCGGCCCGCTCACCCAGGCCATGCGCGATGAACCCGAGCTCACCCGCAGGCTGGCGCTGCGGTGCGTGAACCTCGGCGGTGAAGCGCTCACGGCCGCGACAGTCGAGGAAGGGCGCGCGGTGTTGCCCGGCCTGCCCTTCGCCAACAGCTACGGCCCCACCGAGTCGACGGTCGATGCGACAGCCGGATGGCTCGAGGACCCCCTTCCGGACGGACAGATCCCGCCCATCGGCCGCCCGCTGAGGAACACCCGGGCCTATGTGCTTGACACCATGCTGCGTCCGGTGCCACCTGGTGTCGCAGGTGAGTTGTGTCTCGCAGGCCCCCTCCTGGCACGCGGCTACCTGGGACGCGCAGCGTTCACCGCCGAGCGGTTCGTGGCGTGTCCCTTCGGGACGGCAGGCGAACGCATGTATCGGACGGGGGACATCGTCCGTTGGCGCCGGGACGGCGCGCTGGAATTCCTTGGCCGGGCGGACGACCAGGTCAAGATCAGGGGCTTCCGTGTGGAACCGGGCGAGATCCGTGCGGTGTTGAATGATCACTCGATGGTTTCCGCCGCCGAGGTCGTTGTCCGCGAGGACCGGCCCGGGGATCGGCGTCTGGTGGCCTATGTTGTCGCCGCCGGGGGGAAAGCCGCCGACGTGTCGGCTCTCAGGCGGTATCTTGATGAGCGTCTGCCCGCCTATCTGGTGCCCGCGGCCGTGGTCGGACTGGCGGAACTGCCGCTGACGACCAGCGGGAAGCTGGACCGTTCCCGGCTGCCCGTGCCCGACTACCTGGCCCAGCCCCCGCGTTCCGGCCGTCGTGCCCCCCGCAACGACCGAGAGCGGACGCTGTGCGGCCTCTTCGCGGAACTTCTCGGCGGGGAGAGCGTGGATGCGGTCGCCCCGGACGACGACTTCTTCTCCCTCGGAGGCGACAGCATCATCGCCATCCAGTTCGTCAGCCGGGCGCGCCGTGCGGGCTTGGCCCTTACGCCCCGTGACGTCTTCCGGCACCGGACTGCCCAGGCCCTCGCGGCACGGGCGGCCGACCTCGCGGTATCGGCTGCCGAGGATGGCACCACGGGCGACGACAGCGGCCCGCTGCACCCGACACCCATCATGCACGCGTTGCGCGAGACGGGCGGGCCGGTGGCCGGGTTCCACCAGTCGGTGCTGCTCCAGGTGCCGCCCTGCCTCGACGAGCGCCATCTGGCCACCGCGTTGCGCGCCCTGGTCGACCACCACGACGCGCTGCGGCTGCAGCTGACCCGGGTGGGCGGCGTCGTCTGGAACCTGGACATCGCTCCGCCCGGGCAGCACGGTGGCCCGCCGGTTCTCCACCGCATCGACGCCACTGAGCTGGACGAGGAAGCCCTTGCAGAGGCAGTGCGCGCCCACAGCGACGCCGCCCGCTCCCGCCTCGACCCCGAGTCCGGCCAGACCGCCGGCCTCGTCCAGGCCGTCTGGTTCGACGCGGGCCCGCATCACCACGGCCGACTCCTGCTGATGGTCCATCACCTCGCTGTGGACGGGGTCTCCTGGCGCGTCCTGCTGCCTGACCTCGCCACCGCCTGGCGGGCCGCCGTCGCGGGAGATGAGCCCGCCCTGGAACCCGTGGGCACCTCCCTCCGCGCACGGTCCCGCCAACTGACCGAGCTGGCTCAGCGTCATGACCGTGTGGCTGAACTCCCGCTGTGGACCGGGATGCTCGACGCTGCCGACCCGCCGCTGAGCGACCGGCCACTCTTGGCGGACCGGGACGTTGCCGCCACCGTCCGCCGACTCACCCTCAGCCTTCCCCCGGAACGCACCGCACCCCTGCTCACCGACGTCCCCGCCGCCCTGCACGGTGGGATCGACGACCTTCTGCTCACCGCCCTGTCTCTGGCCGTCACCGACTGGCGCCGCCGCCGCACCGGCTCCCCGGACACCACCGTCCTGCTGGAAATCGAGGGACACGGCCGCGAGGACGTCATCGACAACGCCGACCTGGCCCGCACCGTGGGCTGGTTCACCAGCGTCCACCCGATGCGCTTGGACCCCGGGAGTGCCGACGTCGCCGCGCTCCGCCACGACGGCCCCGCCCTCGACCGGGCCTACCGGCGGGTCAAGGAGCAGCTGCGCGCGGTCCCGGACAACGGTCTCGGGTACGGGCTCTTGCGCCACCTCAACCCGCAGACCGGTCCTGCCCTGGCCCGGGGGGCGTGCCCCAGGATCGGGTACAACTACCTGGGCCGCCTGCCCGTGGCCACCGGCGAGGATTGGGCGCCGGCTGCCGGTTCCGGCGGCATCACCGGCGCGGCTGACCCGGCCATGCCGGTCGAACACGTCATTGACCTGGACGCGCTGACCGAGGACCGGCCCGGCGGCCCGGTGCTGTCCGCCACCTGGTCCTGGCCCGGTGCCCTCTTCGACGAGGAGGAGATCCGCGACCTCGCCAACACCTGGTTCGGCGTCCTCGACGCGCTCGCGGCCCGTGCCGGCCGGCCGGACGCCCGTGGCCGTACCCCGGCGGACTTCCCGCTGGTCTCCCTGACCCAGGAGGAGATCGAACGCCTGGAAGACGACTGCCCCGAGCTCACCGACGTGTGGCCGCTCACGCCGCTCCAGGAAGGTCTGCTCTTCCATCACCTCTACGACGAGGCGGCCCCGGACGTCTACACCGGCCAGTTCGCCGTAGACCTCGACGGCCCTCTCGAGGCCGACACCATGCGGGCGGCCGGCCAAGCCCTGCTGGAGCGGCACCCCGCACTCCGTGCCGTCTTCCGGCACCAGGGCCTGCGCACCCCGGTACAGGTGGTGCCACGCCCGCAGGCCATCACCCTCCCGTGGGCCGAGCACGACATCGTGGACCTCACCGGTGACGAGCAGGACGACCGGGCGCGTGGGATCGCCGCCGCCGAGCGCACAGCTCGCTTCGACCTCGGGCAGGGGCCTATGCTGCGGCTCGCCCTGCTGCGCCTCGCACCCGAGCGGCACAGGCTCCTGCTGACCACCCATCACGCCGTTCTCGACGGCTGGTCCGGGCCGTTTGTGCTGCGGGATCTGTTCTCTTTGTACGCGGCAGGCGCGGACGCGGGCGCCCTGCCGGCTCCCACACCGTGCGAAGACTACTGGCGGTGGCTTGCAGCGCAGGACCGGACGGCGGCTGAAGCCGCGTGGGGACAGGCACTGACCGGAGTACGCGAACCCACACTGGTGGCCGCGCGGGCCGCCGCCGACGGAACGGTCGAACACCAACGTGTACGGTCCACGCTGTCCGCGCAGCTGACGGCGGACCTCACCGCATTGGCCCGACGCAGGGGACTGACCCTGAACACCGTGCTCCAGGGCGCCTGGGCCGTCGTATTGCGCTGCCTCACCGGGCAGGACGACATCCTGTTCGGCACCACCGTCTCCGGGCGCCCGCCCACGGTGCCGGGCGCGGAGGACATGGTCGGCATGTTCAACAACACCGTGCCGGTCCGAGTCCGCCTCGACGCCGGCGTCCCCTTCAGCCAGGTGCTCTCCCGCCTCCAGGACGAGCAGGCCGCCCTGCTGCCCCACCAGCACACCGGCCTGTCCTCCCTGCACCGCGTCAGCGGCCACGACCCTCTCTTCGACACCCTCCTCGTCTTCGAGAATCTCCCCCAGGAGGAGAGCGAGGCCGTATCCGGAACCGGCGGTCCCTTCCACATCGCCGGGGTCGACCTCACCGGAGGTACGCACTACCCGCTGAGCCTCGCCGCGATTCCTGGCGAGAGGCTCGGGCTCAAGCTCGGCCACCGGCCCGACGCGTTCGACACGGCGACCGCCACCGCCACGCTTGACCGGCTGGAACGCGTACTGCGGGCCATGGCATCGGACCTCGACCGGCCGGTGGACGATTTGGCGGTCCTCTCCGCGCAGGAGCGTTCTCTGGTGCTCGATACGTGGAGCGCAGGAGCCGGACCGGCCCCGGCCCCGCGTCCATGGCCGGACTTTTTCCGGGCGCAGGTGCAACGCACTCCCGACGCGGTGGCCGTCGTCACCGAGGGCGCCACGCTGACCTATGCAGACCTCGACGCGGCGTCCAACCGGCTGGCCCGGCTGCTCACCGAACACGGCGCCGGCCCCGAACACCTGGTGGGGTTGGCGCTGCCGCGCTCCGCCGACCTCGTCGTCGCGCTGCTGGGGGTACTCAAAGCGGGCGCTGCCTACCTCCCCCTGGACCCGGCCTACCCCGCCGAACGCCTCGCCCGCATGGTGCGGAACGCTTCCCCAGCGCTGCTGCTCACCGACAGCGGGACCGCGGGTACGCTTCCGCCCGGCGACATCCCCCGCATCTTGCTGGACGCGTCCAGCACCCGCGCGCGGCTCGCCGACCTCCCCGACGACCCCGTCCGGGACGGCGACCGCACGGCCCCGCTCCTGCCCGGACACCCGGCCTATGCCATCCACACGTCTGGCTCGACGGGAGAGCCGAAGTGTGTCCTTGTCCCCCATGAGGGCCTCGCAGCGCTGGCCGCCGACCAGATCGAACGGTTCGGTACCGGACCGGGCAGCGTCGTACTGTTCTTCGCCTCGGTGAGTTTCGACGCGTCCGTCTCCGATCTGTGCACCGCACTCCTCTCGGGCGCCGCCCTGGCTGTCGCACCCGCCGAGGAACTCCTTGCGGGGCAGACCCTCGTGGACGCCGTCGGAAGGTTCGGCGTCACACACCTGAAGGTTCCCCCGAGCGTGCTGGCCGCCCTGCCCGCGGGAGGACTGCCCCCGCAGGTGTCCCTCGCGGTGGCGGGCGAATCATGCCCCGAGGAGCTGGCGCGGCAGTGGCAGACCACCCACCGCCTCGTCAACGTGTACGGCCCCACCGAGGCCACCGTCTGCGCGACCATGGCTGGGCCGCCGCTTCCCGCCGGCGTACCACCGATCGGCAGGCCGCTCGCCGGGGTCCGCGCCTATGTCCTCGACCGCGCCCTGCGGCCCGTACCACCAGGGGTTCCCGGTGAGCTGTACCTCGCGGGAACAGGCGTGGCCCGTGGTTACCTGGGGCGGCCGGATCTGACGGCGGAGCGGTTCGTGGCGTGCCCGTACGGGGCGCCCGGTGAGCGGATGTACCGCACCGGCGATGTGGCGCGCTGGCGCGTCGACGGACAGCTCGACTTTCTCGGCCGTGCTGACGAGCAGGTCAAGGTGCGTGGCTTCCGTGTCGAGCCGGGGGAGATCCGTGCGGCACTCACGGGCCACCCGGCTGTCTCGGCGGCGGAGGTGGTCATCCGTGAGGACGGTTGCGGGGATCGTCGTCTGGTGGCGTATGCGGTGCGGTCGGACGGCGGTGCGGAGCCGACGCCTGCCGGGCTGCTGGGGTTTCTGCGGGAGCGGCTGCCGGGGTATCTGGTGCCGTCGGCGGTCGTGGTGCTGGAGGCGCTGCCGCTGACCCCCAACGGAAAACTGGACGAGCGGGCTCTCCCGACGCCTGGTTCCGCCGTCACCGGCCGTGGTCCTCGCGGCGCGCGCGAGGACATTCTCTGCGAGTTGTTCGCCGAAGTTCTCGGGTTGCCCGCCGTGGGAGCGGAGGACGACTTCTTCGAACTGGGCGGTCACTCCCTGCTGGCGACCAGGCTGGTGAGCCGTGTCCGGAAGGCTCTCGGCAAGGAACTGACCATCCGTGCCCTCTTCGAAGCCCGTAGCGTGGCAGCGCTCGCACGCCACCTGGACGATGCGGCCCAGGCCCGCCCCGCGCTGACGCCGGGCGACCGCCCGGAGCGGGTGCCCCTGTCGTTCGGCCAGCGGCGGCTGTGGTTCCTGTATCAGATGGAGGGCGCGAACCCCACTTACAACGTGCCGTTGGTGCTCCGTCTGCGGGGGGAGGTGGATGTGGAGGCGCTCGGTGCGGCGCTGGGTGATGTGGTGGAACGGCATGCGGTGCTGCGGACGGTGTTCGACGTCGCGGAAGATGGTGAGCCATACCAAAGGACGCTGCTCCCCGAGCGTGTCGGTCAGCTCCTGACGGTGACTGATTCCACGGGGTTGTCGGATGCGGAGTTGGTTGCGGCGGTTGGTGAGGTGGTGCGGTACGGGTTCGATTTGGGGGTGGAGCCGCCGCTGCGGGTGGAGTTGTTCGAGTGTGGTGGTGGTGTGTGGGTGTTGGTGGTGTTGGTGCATCACATTGCGGCGGATGGGTGGTCTGCTGGGGTGCTGTGGCGGGATGTGGTGCGGGCTTATGGTGCGCGGTTGTCGGGGGAGGCGCCGGGGTGGGAGCCGTTGCCGGTGCAGTATGCGGACTTCGCCGTCTGGCAGCGGGAGTTGCTGGAGGGCGCTGCCGGGGAAGGGGCTTCGACGTCGCGGCAGGTGGAGTTTTGGCGGCGTGAGCTGGATGGGGTTCCGGTGGAGTTGGCGTTGCCGTATGACCGTGCCCGTCCGCGGGTGGCGGGGTGTGAGGGG
>NZ_JADKMA010000017.1 GCF_017676365.1 Streptomyces oryzae | reverse complement strand
CTCGCGGCCGCGCCCCCCGCAGGCCCACTCGCCCCCACACCGGCAGCCGAGCTCCCCGCAGGCGCCCCCGGCGCCGTCCCCTCCGTGGCCGGATCTGTCGCCGTACCCCCTGGCGTGCCCGCCTCCGTTCCGGCCGGCTGGGCCGGCTCGCGCATGCCGTGCCCCGGCCCGGCGATCACGTCCCGGCTCCGTCCCATCGCGTTCACGTCCCCTTCCGCGCCGCGCGCGCGTTTCGCGTACCGCGCGTGCGTGCCGACCCGCACACACGTCGCTGCATCGACCTCAGCCCCCCAACAGCCGCGCGGCGGCGCACGTCACGTCGCCGCCACCGGGCCACGTTTGCGCCGCCGTCCCTCGATCAGCGTTTCCTGGACGTTGCGCAGCCGCTGCCCGTTCTCGTCGTGCGCGTGTCTCGTCCACTCGCCGTCCGGGCCCAGGTGCCAGGAGGCCGTGCCGTCCGACATGCCGGTCTCCAGCAGCCGGTTGAGGGAGGCGCGGTGGCCCGGGTCGGTGACCCGCACCAGTGCCTCGATCCGCCGGTCGAGGTTGCGGTGCATCATGTCGGCGCTGCCCAGCCACACCTCGGGCTCGCCCCCGTTGCCGAAGCAGAAGACGCGGGAGTGCTCCAGAAACCGGCCCAGCACGCTGCGCACCTGGATGTTCTCGCTCAGCCCCGGCACCCCGGGACGCAGCGCGCAGATTCCGCGTACCCACACCTGAACCGGCACGCCTGCCATGGAGGCGCGGTAGAGGGCGTCGCACACCGTCTCGTCCACGATCGAGTTGACCTTGATCCGGATGAACGCCTCGCGTCCGGCGCGATGGTGGGTGATCTCCTTCTGGATGCGGGAGACGAGCCCGTCCCGCAGCGAGCGCGGGGCGACCAGCAGCCGGCGGTAGGTCTCCCGCCGCGAGTAGCCCGAGAGCCGGTTGAACAGGTCGGACAGGTCGGCGCCCACCTGCTGGTCGGCGGTCAGCAGCCCCAGGTCCTCGTACAGCCGCGCCGTCTTGGGGTGGTAGTTGCCGGTGCCCACGTGCGCGTACCGGCGCAGCACCTCGCCCTCCTGCCGCACCACCAGCGACAGCTTGCAGTGCGTCTTGAGCCCGACCAGCCCGTAGACGACGTGGCAGCCGGCCTCCTCCAGCTTCCGCGCCCATTTGATGTTGGCCTGCTCGTCGAAGCGGGCCTTGATCTCCACCAGCACCAGCACCTGCTTGCCGGACTCGGCGGCGTCGATCAGCGCGTCCACGATCGGCGAGTCGCCGGAGGTGCGGTACAGCGTCTGCTTGATCGCCAGTACGTCCGGGTCGGCTGCCGCCTGCTCCAGGAACGCCTGCACGGAGGTGGAGAAGGAGTCGTAGGGGTGGTGCAGCAGTACGTCGCGCTGCCGCAGCGCCGCGAAGATGTCCGGTGCCGACGCCGACTCGACCTCCGCGAGGTCCCGGTGGGTGCCGGCGACGAACTTCGGGTACTTCAGCTCCGGCCGGTCCATGGCCGAGGCGATTCCGGACAGCCCCGTCAGATCGAGCGGGCCCGGCAGCGGATAGACCTCCGCCTCGCTCACCTTCAGCTCGCGGACCAGCAGTTCGAGGACGTACGGGTCGATGGACTCCTCCACCTCCAGCCGTACGGGCGGACCGAAGCGGCGCCGCATCAGCTCCTTCTCCAGGGCCTGGAGCAGGTTCTCCGCGTCGTCCTCCTCGACCTCCAGATCCTCGTTCCGCGTCACCCGGAACATGTGGTGCGCCAGCACCTCCATGCCGGGGAACAGCTCCTCCAGGTGCGCGGCGATCACGTCCTCCAGCGGGACGTAGCGGTGCGGCGACGCCTCCAGGAAGCGCGGCAGCAGCGGCGGCACCTTCACCCGCGCGAAGTGGTTGGCCCCGCTGACGGGGTTGCGGACGACCACCGCGAGGTTGAGGGAGAGCCCGGAGATGTACGGGAACGGGTGGGCCGGGTCCACCGCGAGCGGGGTGAGCACCGGGTAGATCTGCCGCCGGAAGAGGGTGAACAGCCGGGCCTGCTCCGCCTCGGTGAGCTCGGCCCAGCGGATCAGATGCAGCCCCTCGGCGGCCAGCGCCGGGGCGATGTGCTGCTGGTAGCAGGCGGCGTGCCGGGCCATGAGCTCCCGGGAACGGTTCCAGATGCCCTCCAGCACCTCACGCGGCTGCAGCCCGGAGGCGCTGCGGGTCGCCACGCCGGTCGCTATCCGGCGCTTGAGACCCGCGACGCGGACCATGAAGAACTCGTCCAGATTGCCCGCGAAGATCGCCAGGAAGTTGGCCCGTTCCAGGAGCGGCGTCCCGGGGTCCTCGGCGAGTTCGAGCACGCGCTCGTTGAAGGCCAGCCAGCTGCGCTCCCGGTCCAGGAACCGGTCCGGCGGCAGCTCCTCCGCCGCCGGCTCACCGCCCGGGAGGTCCCGGCCTCCCTCGTACACATCGGCGTCGGAGTCGAGGTCCGGGTCCAGGCCAAGGTCGGGGCTCGCCCCGAGGACGTTGCTGGTGACTTTGCCGGGGTCGGTCATACCGCCATTGTCGATGCTCTGCGCTGCAAGGCTCTCTGCCAGGGAGGACCGGGCCATTCCAGGAGGCTCGCACGAGAGTTTGAATCAATGGTTACGCCGACATGGCATCGCGGGGTGCCACCGGTTGCGGGCCGGGGTGACGGTGGATCTCCCGCCGCGGCCGGCCGCCCACGCACGGGCTGGGTGCCGTAGCTGTACGGCTTCGCCGAGATGATCTCTCGGCCTACGGATTCGTGATCTTCCTCGTGAGCCGGTCGGCCAGTTGACACCCCTGATCACCAGGGTCTGCTGCCCAGGGTGCCTGTGGCCTCAGCCCTTCCGTGCAGCCCCCTGCGGCCAGATCACGGTGACGCTCAGCCCTTCCGCCTGTGCTTGCTGCACTGTGTCTGCGGTGCCGCCGCCCTTTCCGGAGGGCGGTTGCCCGTCCCAGACGGCCACCAGCCGGTCAGCCCGGCGCAGCAGCTCTGCGTTGGCGGCTTCGTACGCCGTCCGGTTCGCGGTCGCGTACGGCATCACCAGCACGTCCGAGGCTGCCGCGCGGAGACGGTCGAAGGTGGCCGCGTGCTCGGGTTTCACCTTTGCTTCGCGGTAGTCGCGGGAGGGCAGCACGACGACGAGGCGGCCCCTCGCCGCCAGCACAGCCTCGGCGAACAAGGAGTCCGAGCCTTTCGCGATGCACGAGACACCGACCAGTTCGGCCGGCTCGTAGTCGGCCAGGAGCTTGTCCAGCACATCGCGGACCAGCGGGACCGTGGCGTCGGTGAGATCCATGTGCCCTGTGACTGCGAGGGTGGTCATGGGCAGGTCCCTCATGAGTTGGCCGGCAGACTGCGGAGCAGCTGTCCCCACGGGAAGGCCGCGCCATCCCCCTGCTTCGGCTGATGCGGCTCTCCCGGAGCGAACACCACCCGCACGCCCTGCTCGCGCAGTGTCGCCACGGCGCGCTCCACGGCGGGCTGCGCCCCCAGGGCCGTCGACCAGAACGGTGCTGCTGTCACCGGCACGCCCAGGTGTACGGCCTCCGCAGGGATCCCCAGCGCGACTGTGTCGGTGATTCCGGCTGCCCACTTGCACGCACTCGTCGTCGTCAACGGTGCGACCAGCATCGCGTCCGCCTTGGGCAGGCCGCTCGATTCGCCTGGGAGGGTATACCGGTGGCGCACCGGATGCCCGGTCAATGCCTCCAGCTCAGCACGCCGCGGCTCCCACCACGTTGCAGCCGTTGGCGAGAGGATGAGGCAGGTGTCCCACCCGGCAGCTTGCGCGGCGCGAACGCCGTCATCGATGTGCTGGGCAGGCCCTGCCGCACAGGCGATCAGGTAGAGCACGGGCTGCGTCATGCGGGGAGTCCACATCGTTGCGCGAGACCGCGCAACTCCGGTCCGGGAGATGGCACCAGCTCCAGCAGTTGCCCGACCAGGCGCACAACGGACGGACGCGCAACCTCCTGCGGCGCCAGCCGCTCAGCCTTCAGCAAGTCCCGAATTGCCTCCTCCCGCCGCCGGGTCAACGCCGAAGCGCGCGCAGTCGTGATGAGGTGCCGAGCCTGTCGCTCACGCCCCAACCCGAACACTGCCGCAGGGCCGATCCGCTGCGCGGCCTCGACCGCGGACCAGGCATCATCCAGCCGCAGCAGCACATCCACCTCGTGAATCGCTACGTTGGTCGGGCCGAAGCTGGTGAAGTCCCCGCTCTCCTCACCTTGCTGGTCGGCTACTTCACCGGCCTCGTCGAGTAGTTCGGTTGCAGCGGCGACGGACTCCGAGGACCGGCCTCCGCCGGTGGCACCCACTGCGGCGACAAGGTAAAGCATGCCTAGTGTGGACAGCCCAGCAATACCGGCGCTTTCAAGGTCGGGTCGCAGCGTGGCGGCAGTCGTGGCCGCATAGTCGGCTGCGGCAGCGTGCCGTCCTTGGTGGATCAGGCCGCGGGCAACTCGCCGAGCAGCGGCGCCGATTGCCACAGGATCGCCGGAAGCCTCGGCTGCGGTCAGGGCTCGTTCTGCGGCGAGTACGGCGGGAGTGCGCGCGAGGACTCCGTATTTGAACAGCAGGCTCGCGGTCAGTTGGTAGGCGCGGGACAGCAGTGCCGCAGCTTCTTCGCTGGCAGCAGCGGTTCCGTGGGCATCGGCGAGTACGGCAGGAAGGTCCCGGGCGGCGGCCGTGTAGTGGCATGAGGCCCACGCCTGGCAGCAGAACATGACGCGGCGCTTGAGATCTTCTATGGCAACGACTTGGCCGGCGCGGGTGGGTGTGTGCAGGGCGTCGACCAGCGCGGCCACGTCGGAAGGGAGGGGCTGGCCCGGTGTTGCAGACGCGAGGTCGGTCACGAGTCGTTCCAAGGGGATGTGCAGGATGTCGGCAGCCCGTTTCAGAACGGACAGGCGGGGGTCGGTTTGCCGTTGCCCGCCCTCCAGGTCTTGCACCCAGCGGCGCGACTGTCCCATGAGGCGCCCGAAGTCCGCCTGAGTGAGACCGCGCCGCTCGCGCCAGTAGGCGATGCGTCGGCCGATTCCAGTCTCCATGGAGAACTCCCCTACAAAGCACGCACTTTGCGTGCTCATTCCTTTTGTACCCGCCCTACGGTGCGCGTGCATACGGAACGTAGCGAAGGAGTTGCGGTGAGAATTGAGGGCGCACCAATGCCGCGAGGCGCCTATCTCAAGGAAGAGGCTCCCAACGGCCCATACGGCACCTGCCGCAACTGTGGCAAGCCGATCAGGCTGGTCAGCACTGAGGAGGACGGGACCACGGTGATCCGGGCCCGTTGCTGCGCTCGGCCGGGGGTGGCCGGTGGCTGAGAAGCGGGAGTTGGCGTTGCTTCGGCTGCTGGCTGAGTGGGTTGAGGGTGTCGGGGTCGAGGGTGTGCTGGGGAGTGAGTTTCTGCGTGGCACGTGGGATGGCGCTGATGGGGAGCAGCGGGCCGCCGCTCTCACCCGCCTTGCCTGGCGCGCTCGCCATGCCGAGGTGCGGCATCGGGCCACCCATGACGCCAGCCGTGTGGCCGTTTGGGCGGTGCAGGAGGCTGCTGTCTGGCACAGGGCATCGACCCTCGCGGACGCGTCGTTCCGGTTGCCGGTCGGGCAGTTGGCGTGGATTGCGTCGGAGGTTCAGATGGAAGCGGCGGTGCGGCTGGTGGTCGCTGGCCGGACCGGGGTGTTGCCGCCCGCTCCGTATCGATGTGCGGTCTGTGGGACCGATCGCTGCCTTCAGGTGCGCAGCTATGAGCGTGGGTCCGGGCCTGGGCGGGAGGAGCTGCGCTGTGGGGTGTGTGCGGGGCTGCCCGCGGATCCCGAGGAGATTCCCGAGGCCGTTGATGCCATCTGCCGACGGCGCACGGAGAGCAACTGACCCCCGCCCCCGACTGGACCGTCTCGACGGCTGCCTTTAACGGTTGACGACGGTGGGATGGGCTCCGTGCCGCCACCGTCGCGAGGCCCCTTTCAGGAACCGACCAGTCGGTACGTAGTGGTTACGGGGAGGCCGCCTGCTGCCCTGCCCGGTTGCGGTTTCGCCTTTTCGCTCCGCTCGCGACACGCTGCCCCGGGGGGGCTTCGCGTGCCCCCGGGCAAGGCGTGCGTCAGACCTCCACGGCGCCCAGCTGCCGCAGCACCCCGAGGTCGTCCCAGTTCCACCAGGCCTCGGCGATCTTGCCGCCTTGGCAGCGGAACGTGGCGTGCGCGGTACCGGCGAACTCCCGGCCAGTGGGCTCCAGCCCCTTGTAGGTGCCGGTGTGCCGGCCCTGGTAGGTCATCCGACAGGCCACCAGGTCTCCCTCGGCGATCAGGCTCTCCACGGTGATCCGGGGGTTGAAGGCCGCGATGATCTCGCTGTTCTCCTGTTTGGCCTGAGCGAGGTCCAGGTCGTAGGAGGAGAGACCCGGGTCGTGCTCCCGGTAGTCGCTGGTGCACAGCCCGTCGGCGGCATCGAGGTTGTTCGCGTTGATGACCTCTTCGAAGAAACGGCTGACGACGAGCTTGTTGAGCTGGTCGTCGCGTACGACGTCGAGGTCCGTGAAGGTCGGCGTCTCTTCGCAGACAGCGACCAGTTCCTGGAAGATGCGGTCGGTCTCGGGCAGCTGGGAGTTCTTCATCGCCTCCTCATAGGACGGGAACTCCACGATCTCGACGACGTGGGTGGAGTCCGAACGGTCCTGCCCGACCATCGAGTGCGTGGCGGTCCGCTTGCCCTGGGTCGCCTCGACCCAGTCGTCCATCAGCCGGTCGAGTTGCTCGACGTTTTCGGTCTTGCAGTCGATGAACTGGACGAACGTCATGAGTGCCTCCGGTACAGCGAGTGGCACATATGGACAAATCAGTCGCTTTCAGGATAGACGGTGGCGCTGCACCCTCGCTTCCGGTGCCGCTCCCGGCGGCTCTCAGGTCTCCGTGCGGTACATCAGATCCGTCTCGTGAGTACGGAAGCCGAGGCCCTCGTAGACGCGGACGGCTGCGGTGTTGTCGGCGTCGACGTAGAGCATGGCGGTCGGCAGACCGCGTTCGTCGGCGAGGTAACGCAGGCCGATGGTGGTGAGGGCCTTGCCGAGGCCGCTGCCCTGGGCCTCGGGGCTGACGCCGAGGACGTAGACCTCGCCCAGCCCCTCGGCCGAGTGCACCTTGGTCCAGTGGAAGCCGACGAGTTGGCCGTGGCGTTCGGCGAGGAAGAAGCCGACCGGGTCGAACCAGGGCTCCGCCTTGCGGTCGTCCAGGTCGCGCTGGGTGAGGTTGCCCTGCTCGGGGTGGTGGGCGAAGGCGGCGGCGTTGAGGGCCAGCCACGCGGCGTCGTCCTGGCCGGGGCGGAAGGTGCGGACCGTCACCCCCTCAGGCAGTGACGGCTCGGCGAGGTCGAGCCCCGCGAGCGGGCGCCGCAGCTGCCGCAGCTCCCGGAAGAGGGTCATGCCCAGGCTCTGGGCCAGGTGCCGGGCCGCCGGGTGGCCGCCGTGTGCCCAGACCCGCAGCCGCCGCCCGGACTGCTCCAGCAGTACCTGGCCGAGCCGCCTGCCGAAGCCGTTGCCGCGGCGTGTGGGTGCGACGACGAGCTCCCCGGCGGGTGCCTCCACCGGGTCGGTGTCCTCCAGTTGCGCATAACCGGCCAGCACCCCGTCGCCGTCGCGCAGCAGCAGATGGCGTACGCCCTCACGCGCGCCCCCGCGCAGTTGGAGCCGGCCCTGCTCGGAGACGGCGGGCTGACCGTCCTCCCGCGCGGCGGCGTCGATCAGCGCCTGGACCTCTCGTACGACCTCAGCGGACACCTCGTCCACAACATCCACGTCACTCATGGGAACGACCCTACGGCCGAACGCGGCCGAGCAGGACCGCCCCCGTCCACGAAGGCGCTCAGCCGGGCGACTCGGCCGGCGGCGGCGTGGGGGCTCCCGGCAGCCGCAGTACCGCCTCGGTCCCCGGGCCGCCGTCCGCGGGCCGCTGGAGCCGCACTTCGCCCCCGCTCTGCCGCACCGTACGGGCGACGATCGACAGCCCGAGGCCCGAGCCGGGCAGGCTCCGCGCGGAGGGGGAGCGCCAGAACCGGTCGAAGACGTGCGGGAGTTCGTCGTCGGGAACGCCAGGGCCCTGGTCCCGTACGGTCAGTACGCCGTCGCGCAGTCCGGTGCGCACGGTGCCGCCTTCGGGGCTGAACTTGATCGCGTTGTCCAGCAGATTGACCACCGACCGCTCCAGCGCCGCGGGTTCGGCCCGTACGTACCAGGGGGCGAGGTCGGTCGTCAGCGTCAGCCGCGGCCCGCGCGGGCGCACCCGTTCGACGGCGCGCTCGACGACCTCGTGCAGCCCGACGACCCCCATGCGGGAGGGGTCGCCGCCCGGCTCCTGGGAGCTCCCGGCGTCGTCCGGCATCGCCTGTGGACGGGAGAGCTCCTGGAGATCGCCGATCAGCTCCGCCAGCTCGGCCATCTGTGCCTGCACCGACGACAGCAGCTCCCTGCGGTCTTCCTCGGGCAGCGCCCGCCCGGTCTCCTCGCTGCGCACCAGCAGATCGATGTTGGTGCGCAGCGAGGTCAGCGGGGTGCGCAGTTCGTGGCCCGCGTCGGCGATCAGCTGCTGCTGGAGCTCGCGCGAGGAGGCCAGCGCCTCGGTCATGGCGTTGAAGGAGCGGGACAGCCGGGCGATCTCGTCGTGGCCGTCCGCCGGAATGCGTACCGCCAGATCCTCGGTACGCGCGATGTGCTCGACGGCCTCGGTGAGCCGGTCCACGGGCCGCAGCCCCGCGCGGGCCAGCGCGACACCGGCGCCCGCCGCGCCCAGCACGCCGGCCCCGCCGACCAGGGTGAGGATCAGCGCAAGGTTGCGCAGCGACTGCTGGATCTCCGCCATCGGCCGGGCCACCGACACCGCGAGCCCGGTGCCGGGCACCGGGGTGGTGCGCACCCGGTATTCGGTGCCGTTGGCCGCGCGTGCCGTGTGCAGGGACTCGCCGTGCCGCTGCCCGGCCAGCTCGACGTCGGAGTCGGTCACATCCAGCTTCCGGCCGACGATCACGCAGCTGCGCCCCGAGGTGTCCACCACCTGCACGGTGGCCCCGAACGGGTTGGGCGCCGGCTGGTCGGGCGGCGTGCACTGCCCTGACTGCACCCGGTCGACGACGGTGCCCGGCGAGACGGAGTTGTCCCGCAGCGAGTCGTCCAGCGAGTTGAGCAGCTGGGCCCGTACGAGAAACCAGCAGGCCAGCGCGCACGCGGCGACCGCCAGCGCCACCGTCGTCGCGGCCAGCAGCGCCAGCCGCCCGCGCAGCGGCATGGAGACGGCCCGGGCACCCTTCCTGCGCAGCCGGAACAGCGCACTGCGCGGAGAGGTCACGTGTCGTCCCTGAGGACATAGCCCACGCCGCGCACCGTGTGCACCAGGCGCGGTTCGCCGCCCGCCTCGGTCTTGCGGCGCAGATACATCACATACACATCCAGCGAGTTGGACGACGGCTCGAAGTCGAAGCCCCAGACGGCCTTGAGGATCTGTTCCCGGGTGAGCACCTGCCGCGGGTGGGCGAGGAACATCTCCAGCAGCGTGTACTCGGTGCGCGTCAGCTCGACCTGGCGCTCGCCCCTGGTGACCTCGCGCGTGCGCAGATCCATCCGCAGATCGGCGAACGACAGCGTCTCCGGCTCCTGAGCCGCCTCGGCCTGCGCCTGGGCGCGCGCGTACGAGCTGCGCCGCAGCAGCGCCCGGACGCGGGCGAGGAGTTCGTCCAGCTCGAAGGGTTTGACGAGGTAGTCGTCGGCGCCCGCGTCCAGCCCGGTGACGCGGTCGCCGACGGTGTCGCGCGCGGTCAGCATCAGGATCGGCACCCGCACTCCGGTCGCGCGCAGCCGCCGGGCGGCGGTCAGCCCGTCCATCCGGGGCATCAGCACATCGAGCACCACCAGGTCGGGCTCGTGTTCGGCGACCTTCTCCAGCGCCTCGGCGCCGTCGGCGGCCAGCTGCGCCTCGTACCCCTCGAAACTGAGGCTGCGGCGGAGTGCGTCCCGGACGGCGGGCTCGTCGTCGACGACGAGGATGGTCTGCTTCGGCTGCGTCTCGGAGGGCATGGTCACCAGCTTGGCACCGTCCCGGGCAGCGGGAGCGTCATGCACCGCCGTCCCGCAGCGAGCCCAGGTCCTGCTTCACGTCGTTGACCGGGATGGCGAAACCGAGCCCGACGCTGCCCGCACTGGACTGGGACGCCTGCCCGTCGCCGGAACCGGACGAGAAGATCGCCGAGTTGATGCCGATGACCTGCCCGGCCATGTTGAACAGCGGGCCACCGGAGTTGCCGGGGTTGAGGGAGGCGTCGGTCTGTATGGCCTTGTAGGTGGTGGTCTCGCCCTGGACGCCGCCGTTGTACTGGCCGCCGCCGTACTCGAACGGCCAGCTGTCGCCGCCCTGGCCGCCCTGCGGCTCGCTCTGGTTGCCGTCCTCCTTGGGCACCTTCACCTCGCGGTCCTTGGCCGAGACGATGCCGCTGGTCACGGTCCCGGACAGCCCTTCGGGCGAGCCGATCGCGACGACCTGGTCGCCGACCCCGACCGCGTCCGAGTCGCCGAGCGCGGCGGGCTGGAGGTCGTCCTGCCCGTCCACCTTGAGCAGCGCCAGGTCCTTGTCCGCGTCGGTGCCCACGACCTTCGCCTGTGCGGTCCTGCCGCTGCTGAAGGTGACCTTCACGGTGTCGGCGCCGGAGACGACGTGGTTGTTGGTGACGATCTGGCCGTCCTTGGTGATGATGACGCCGGAACCTGTCGCCTGCCCCGAACCGCTGGTCGCCTTGATCTCCACCACGCTGTCCTGGACGCTCTCCACCACCTGGGAGACCCTGCCCTTGGCGGTCGCGTTGCTGCCGCTGGCGGCCGGCGCCGCCGCGCTCGCCCCGCTGCCACCGCCGAGCAGCTGCTCCATCCCGTACGCGGTGCCCCCGCCGATCACCGCAGCGGCCACGGCGACAGTGGTCAGCAGCGCGGCGGGCCGCCGCATCCGGCGCCGCGCCGGGGGGCCGGGCTGAGTGGGGAACGTGGCGTACGGCGGCCCGGCGGGCGGCGGCGGTACGGCACCGAAGGAAGCCGTGCTCTGCGGGTCCTGCCGGCTCTGCGGGTTCTGCTGGTCATACGGGTGCTGCGGGTTCTCCCGCCCGAAGTTTTCCATGCCACTGAGGGTGGCCCCGCAATATGAGAGCTCCCTGAAGAGGCCCTGAGAAACCCCCGAGTTGTCGGCCTATCGGGGCTGCGCCGGATCGCAGCCGCACGAGCGCCGGATGACCAGCCCGGAGGGGAACTGCCGTACCCTGCCCTTGCTGCCGGGAACGCCGCCGTTGCGCGTACCGGGAATCCGCAGCGAGTCGTCCAGCACCAGGTCCACGGCGGCCTTCGCCATGGCCTCGCGGTCCGAGCCGACCGTCGTCAGCGGCGGATCGGTCAGCGCCGCCTCCTTCACATCGTCGAACCCGGCCACCGCCAGCTCGCCCGGCACGTCGATGTCCAGCTCGCGGGCCGCCCGCAGCACCCCGATGGCCTGGTCGTCGGTCGCGCAGAACAGCGCCGTTGGCCGGTCGGGGCGCTGCAACAGGTCCAGCGCGATCCGGTAGGTGTCGTACCGGTTGTACGGGGCCTGGAAGAGCCGGCCCTCGACGGACTTGCCCGCCTCCCGCATGGCGCGCGCCCAGCCCTCGATGTGGTCGGTGACGGGGTCGCCCTGCTCCGGCGTGGACTCCATGCCGCCGAGACAGGCGACGTAGTCGTGGCCGTGCTCCAGCAGATGCCGGGTCGCCAGCTGGGCGCCGCCGATGTCGTCGAGGACGACGGCGACATCGTCGATGGCCTCGGGCCGCCGGTGCATCAGGACGACGCGGGCGTCCCACGCGTCGATCTCCGCCGCCGCGTGCTCGCTGGGCCCGGCGCTGATGAGGATGAGGCCGGAGACGCGCATCCCGAGGAAGGCGCGCAGATAGTGCACCTCACGGTCGTCCAGATAGTCCGAGTTGCCGACCAGGACCATCTTCTCCCGCTCGGCCGCCGCGCGTTCGACGGCGTGCGCCATCTCCGCGAAGAACGGCTGGCGCGCGTCCGGCACGACCAGCCCTATGAGGTCCGTACGCCGCGACGCCATGGCCTGGGCCACGCGGTCGGGGCGGTACCCCAGCTCCTTGATGGCGGCGAGCACCCGCTCCCTGGTCGCCGGGGCGACCGGTCGGGGACCGTTGTTGATCACATAGCTGACAACGGCTGTCGAGGTCCCCGCCACCCTCGCCACGTCGTCCCGCGTCACCTTGGCCACGCCGAGAGTCTACGCGGGATGAACCCTCTGACCATTCCTGCCGCATGCCCTCTTCGCGGCTGCGCCCCGAAGGGGCGCGGGGCTGCGTTCAATGTGCGGCTCCGCCGCGTGGGCGCGCCCAACCACAACTCACCCGCACCCCGCAAGCGACGGCCAGGGGCACCCCCTCATCGGAACAGCGGTGAGGGGCAAGCCCTAATCGCCGCCCCGCCCAGAAGTCGCCGCCTCCCGCGCAACGCGCTCCGCCTCATCCGCAACGGACGACTCCGCAGAATCCGCGCCCTCGCTCTTCTCGGCCGCCTTCTCGGGCGAGACGAAGCGGTAGCCCACATTCCGAACGGTCCCGATCAGCGCCTCGTGCTCGGGCCCCAGCTTGGCCCGCAGCCGCCGCACGTGGACGTCCACGGTGCGGGTGCCGCCGAAGTAGTCGTAGCCCCACACCTCCTGCAGCAGCTGGGCGCGGGTGAAGACCCGCCCCGGGTGCTGGGCGAGGAACTTCAGCAGCTCGAACTCCTTGAAGGTCAGATCCAGGACCCGGCCCTTCAGCTTCGCGCTGTAGGTGGCCTCGTCCACCGACAGATCACCGTTGCGGATCTCCATCGGGCTGTCGTCGGCGGCGATCTGCCGGCGACCGGTGGCCAGCCGCAGCCGGGCCTCCACCTCGGCGGGCCCCGCGGTGTCCAGCAGTACGTCGTCCACGCCCCACTCCGCCGTGACGGCGGCGAGCCCGCCCTCCGTCACGATCAGCATCAGCGGGCAGCCGGGCCCGGTGGAACGCAGCAGCTGGCACAGCGACCGCACCTGCGGCAGGTCGCGGCGGCCGTCGACGAGGATCACGTCGGCGGACGGCGCGTCCACCAGCGCGGGCCCCTCGGCGGGGGCGACGCGCACGTTGTGCAGGAGCAGCCCCAGCGCCGGCAGCACCTCGGAGGAGGGCTGGAGTGCGTTGGTGAGGAGCAGCAGTGAACTCATGCGGTGACACCCTCCCCCGCGGAGCGGACCCGCGCGGGGCGGACCCACGCGGCACGTGGTTGGTGCGCTTTCGGACGGCCTCGGTTCCGGTCTCGGTTCTGCACGGTTCGCTTGCCCATGACGTCGAGTTCCCTCCTGGCGCCCTGCGCCGGGGGCGCCACCCGGGACGGTCGCCCGGGGGAAATATGGCGGCACTGCTTCGTACGGCACTGCCCGAGGGCCGGGCCGCGGCCTGTCCCACCGGCCCCGGCCCCCAGAAAGCACAAAAGGACCCGGGGGCGACGCTGCCCGGATCCTGCTTGCAAAGCAGAATACCCGCACGAGGGGCCGAGCGGCATGTGACGTCGCTCGCGATCACCAGCAGACTGTTACGGAGAGTATTGCCATGGGGGCGGTTCGGGCGGAGTTGCGGACGGTGGACGGGGTGCGGATCGAGGCCCGGTACGAGCCTCGTGCGGGCCGGCCCACCGGCACCGACGCGGCCGGGGACCCGGGGGCGATCGTGCTGGCGCACGGCTTCACCGGCTCCCGGGACCGGCCGGCGCTGCGCCGCGCCGCTGCCGCCTTCACCGCGTACGGGGCCGTGGTGACCTTCTCCTTCCGGGGCCACGGCCGCTCGGGCGGGCGCTCGACGCTGGGCGACCGTGAGGTGCTGGACCTGGCGGCGGCCGTGGCGTGGGCGCGTTCGTTCGGGCACCGCCGGGTGGCGACCGTCGGCTTCTCGATGGGCGGCTCGGTGGTCCTGCGGCACGGGGCGCTGTACCGCGCGGAGCACGGAGGCGGTCACGCATCGTCAACACCCGATCCGGTGATGCACAGGGGGCGCACGGTCGCGTACCCGCTCTCCCCGGGCGGCGCGCACGACCGTGGAGAGCGGGGAGACGCACAGGAGGACGCGTACGCCGACGCCGTGGTCGCCGTCAGCGCAGCCGCCCGCTGGTACTACCGCGGCACCGCGCCGATGCGGTGGCTGCACCGGATGATCCAGCATCCGGCCGGCCGGCTCTTCTCGCGCTACGGCCTGCGCACCCGCGTCCACCACCGGGACTGGGACCCGGTGCCCCTCTCCCCCGTCGCCGCGGCCCCGCTGATCGCCCCGGTACCGCTGCTGGTCGTCCACGGCGACCAGGACCCGTTCTTCCCGCTCGACCACCCCCTCGCGCTGGCCGAGGCGGCGGACCCCGAAGCGTCCGAGCTGTGGCTGGTGCCCGGTTTCGGACACGCGGAGAACGCCGCGGCACCCGCGCTGCTGGACCGGATCGGCGACTGGGCCGCCACCCGGCTACAAGCACCCGCCGCGAGGCCGCATCATGTAAGCCGCGACCAACAGGGCGCCACAGAGGGCACCGACGGCTGAGAGGGACTCCACCATGGCCAGCGGCACGATCCGCTACTGGGCGGCGGCGAAGGCCGCGGCAGGCACCGCCGAGGAGCCGTACGACGCCGGCACCCTGGCGGACGCGCTCCAGCGCGCCCGCGAGACACACGCGGAGCAGCCCGAGTTCGCCCGCGTACTGCTGCGCTGCTCCTTCCTGGTGGACGGCGACCCGGTCGGCACCCGCGCCCACGAGACCGTCCGGCTCCACGACGGCGGCACCGTCGAGGTCCTTCCCCCCTTCGCAGGCGGCGCCCGATGAACGACGGCCGGTACGAGGACCCCTACCGCGGCGCGTACGACGAGTACGGCCGCCCCCTCCCGCAGCCCGAGGGCGGGCCGCTGCCTGGGTACGAGGGCGCGTACGAGGTGTACGACGGGACGTACGACTCGGCGTACGACGTCACGTACGAGGTGACCCGCGCCGACGTGCCCCCTCACCCCCAGGCCACGCAGCCCGCGTACGGGAGCTCGTGGGAGGGCACCGGCATGCTCCCCAACGGGGCCCAGACCGCGCACCAGCCCCTCCCCGAGCCCACCGGACCGGCCGGGTACGGGGCGCCCGGCCCCCTGCCGCCGGAAGACCACTCCCAGCCACAGCCGATGCCCCAGCCCCAGCCGTACGCATCCCCTCAGCCGCACGCCCAGCCTCAGCAGCCCTACGCATCCCCTCAGCCTCAGTCTCAGCCGCAGCCCGAGCCGTACGCGCAACAGCAACCCCAGCCGTACGACGCCGCACCACCGCCCCCACAGGCGGCCGCCGCCCCCGCACCGGGAACGCGGCCCCGCACCGGCTCGCCGATCATCGCGCCCGGGTTCCGGCCCGCTGCCGTCACCACGGTGCTGGCTGCGCTGCTCGCGGGGGCGGCGCCGCTGGGGCAGTGGGCGCTCGCCGGTGCGCTGGTGCTGCTCCAGGCGCTGACGGCGGCCGGCTGGTACCGGCTCAACGGGATGTGGCCGGCCCGGCAGGGCATCGCCCTCGCGTTCGTGGCGGGGCTGACGGCCGACGCCGGGCTGCTGCTCACGGACGGCAAGGACAACGCGCCCACGGTGCTGCTCGGCGCAGCCGGTGTCTGGTGCGTCCTCTCCCTCGTGCTGCAGTTGCGCAACAACTCCAGCCCCGACGAGCGCCTCTACGCGCTCACCGCGGGCTTCGCCGCCACCGGCCTGACGGTACTGGCCGGCGGGCTGCTCGCGACCGAGCCCGAGGCCGTCACGGTGGGAGCCGCAGCCGTCGCGGTGGGCGCTCTGGCACGCGCCGTACCGCTTCCCGCGCCGCTCTCGGTCCTGCTCGCGCTCGCCGCCGCGGCGGCGGCCGGAGCCGGGACGGGCCAGCTGAACGGGGTGGACCCGGTGCCCGCCGCGCAGCTCGGCCTGGGGGCCGGCGTGTGCGCGCTGCTCGGTCTGCGGGTGGCCAGCTACGACTGGCCCTCCCGGTTCGTGCACATGACGGCGGGCGTCGCCCTCCCCCTCACACTGGCCACCCCCGCCCTCTATCTGCTGGGCCGTACCGTGATGTAACAACGCCCCACCAACCTCAGCCGCCACAGCAGCCCCCGGCCTGACGGAGCTCCCCGCGGGTTACGCTCGCAGCTAGCCAGCCGACTTGTGGGCAGCGATTCTGGGGGGATACGGACACGATGCGCGCACTACGCATAGGGCTTGTGATCCTGGTGGTACTCGCCGGGCTCTTCGTGGCGGCCGACCGCATCGCGGTGAACCTCGCTGAGGACGAGGTGGCCAAGAAGCTGAAGGGCCAGCTGGGCTCGGCCTCGTCCGGCGATCCGTCCGTGTCCATCGGGGGTTTCCCCTTTCTGACCCAGATCGCCGCCAAGGACCTGGACAAGGTGACCGTCGAGGTCGACGGCGTGACCGCCACGGCACAGGGCCGCCAGGTGCGGCTGAGCAAGGTCTCCATGGAGGCCGAGGATGTGAAGCTGGCGGACAACTACAGCTCGGCCGTCGCCGACCGGGCCACCGGAACCGTGCACCTCTCCTACGCCGATCTGTCCAACGCAGCGGACGAGGGTGTGCGGGTCAGCTACGGCGGCAAGAGCACTTCCGGCAAGGACCAGGTGAAGGTCACCGCCAGCGTCGCCCTCCCGCTGGTGGGCCGCGCCGTCGAGCGCAGCGTCTACAGCACCGTCAGTGTGTCGGGTGGGGACACGGTGCGGTTGCATGCGGATTCGGTACCCGGGTCGAAGGTGCCCGGCGTCGAGAAGGCGATCCGTAAGAAGATCGACTTCGAGCGGCAGATCGATCAGCTGCCGGAGGGGCTGAAGCTGGAGAAGGTGGTGGCCACGAAGGGTGGCGTGGACGTCTCCATGGCGGGCACCCATGTGAACCTGGCCGGCTGAGATTGCTGGGCACGGGCTGCCCCTGACTGTTCGTTGCAGTCTGCGGGTTCGTTCTGGCTGGTCGCGCAGTTCCCCGCGCCCCTTACGGGGCGCAACCGGCGCGAGATCAGTGGTCCGGTATCCGAGACAGCCGGGCTCACAGGCACCGGGAGCGGCCCCCCTCCAAGCGATCGCTTCCCGCATGGTGGACGATCGCGTCTCATATGGCGGATCGGCGGTGACAGGGCCCCGCAGTCGTCCTTACGATCGAGCTCATGAAGCGACAGGCGGACCTCACGAAGCGCCGGGCAGTGGACCTGTGCCGCATCGCCGCCATGCTCTGTCGCGGCTCCCGCTGACCCGCTGACCGTCCGCGCGTTCCGCCGGTGCCGCAGCGCCCCCGCGCCCAGCGCCTCCGGCATTCGCAGCGCGCCGCAGAGCAGTTTTCCGCGTACGTCTCCCCGCGCACCGCCGCGCACGGCCGCACTCCGCCGTGCGCCCGACCGTATCGGCGCCGCCGCGTGCGCGCACCCCAGTTCGCCCTCCGCCGCATCCACCCACCTCACGAGGAGAGACAGCATGAGCCGCAGCGACGTTCTGGTCGACGCAGACTGGGTCGAGGCCCACATCGACGACCCGAAGGTGGTGCTCGTCGAGGTCGACGAGGACACCTCGGCCTACGACAAGAACCACATCAAGAACGCGATCCGCATCGACTGGAAGCAGGACCTCCAGGACCCGGTGCGCCGTGACTTCGTGGACCAGGAGGGCTTCGAGAAGCTCCTGTCCGCCAAGGGCATCGCCAACGACGACACGGTCGTGCTCTACGGCGGCAACAACAACTGGTTCGCCTCCTACGCCTACTGGTACTTCAAGCTCTACGGCCACCAGGACGTCAAGCTCCTCGACGGCGGCCGCAAGAAGTGGGAGCTGGACTCCCGCGACCTGGTCGCCGAGGTCCCCGAGCGCCCGGCCACCCAGTACCAGGCCAAGCCGCAGGACACCTCCATCCGCGCCTTCCGCGACGAGGTCGTCGACGCCATCGGCGCCAAGAACCTGGTGGACGTCCGCTCCCCCGACGAGTTCAGCGGCAAGCTGCTGGCCCCCGCGCACCTGCCGCAGGAGCAGTCGCAGCGTCCGGGCCACGTGCCCAGCGCGCGCAACATCCCCTGGTCGAAGTCGGCCAACGACGACGGCACCTTCAAGTCCGACGACGAGCTCAAGGAGCTGTACGAGGCCGAGGGCGTCGACCTGGGCAAGGACACCATCGCCTACTGCCGCATCGGTGAGCGCTCCGCGCACACCTGGTTCGTACTGCACGAGCTCCTGGGCCAGCAGAACGTCAAGAACTACGACGGCTCCTGGACCGAGTACGGCTCCCTCGTCGGCGTGCCCGTCGAGCTGGGCTCCAACTGACCCCTCGCGGCACCTCCCGAAAGGACGGAACACCTCTCATGTGCGGAGCACAGACCGGCGGCCCCGACGCCTCCACCATCAAGCCGGGCGAGACCACCATCCAGGGCAATGTGACCCGTGACGGCGAGCCCGTCACCGGTTACGTGCGGCTGCTGGACTCGACCGGCGAGTTCACCGCGGAGGTCCCGACCTCCGCCACCGGCCAGTTCCGCTTCTACGCCGCCGAGGGCACCTGGACGGTCCGCGCGCTGGTGCCCGGCGGTACCGCCGACCGCACCGTGGTCGCCCAGAACGGCGGCCTGGCCGAGGTCACCATCGCGGTCTGACCCAGCTCTTCCCCGGGGGCTCCGTCCCTGGGTCCCGGCGCCGGGGCCCAGGGACGGAGCCCCCATATGCTGGACGTATGGCATCGCGCAGCAAGCTCGTCATCAAGGTCACCGCGGGCGCGGACGCACCCGAGAGGTGTTCGCAGGCGTTCACGGTCGCCTCCGTCGCGGCGGCCAGCGGCACCGAAGTCAGCCTGTGGCTGACCGGCGAGTCCGCCTGGTTCGCCCTCCCGGGCCGCGCGGCGGAGTTCGAGCTGCCGCACGCGGCGCCGCTGCCCGATCTGATGGCCGCGGTGCAGGCGAGCGGCCGGATCACTCTGTGCGCCCAGTGCGCGGCCCGCCGGGGCATCGAGGAGAAGGACGTGATCGAGGGGGTCCGGATCGCGGGCGCCCAGCTCTTCGTGAGCGAGATCATGCCCGAGGGCGTGCAGGCGCTCGTCTACTGAGGGGCCCACCATCCACAGAGGGCCCCACCGTCCACTGAGGGCCCCTCGGAGGGCCGCACTCCGCGACCACGACTAGACTCGGCCGGGTCACCGAACACCGCGCAAGGAGAGCCACCCCGTGCTTGAGGCATTCTTCACCGCCCTGATGGTCCTGGTCTGCGTCGGCACCGTGGCCTTCGCCGGGCTGACCTTCAAGAAGCTCTACCAGGGCCAGCGCTGAGCGCTCGCCGCCCCCGCCACAGCTAGGGATCGACCAGCTCCATGATCGAGATTCCGTCCGACCTCCACCCGGACCTCGTCCCCCTCGCCTTCCTCCTCGGCAACTGGACCGGTGCGGGAGTGGCGGAGTTCGAGGGACAGGACAAGTGCAACTTCGGGCAGGAGGTCACCTTCACCCACGACGGCCGTGACTTCCTGGAGTACGTCTCACACTCCTGGGAGCTGGACGCGGAGGGCAAGAAGGTCCGCCCCCTGGAGACCGAGACGGGCTACTGGCGGATCGACAGCGACCGCAAGGTCGAGGTCGTCATGATCCGGGACCAGGGCATCGCGGAGGTCTGGTACGGCGAGCTGGCCGAGAAGAAGCCGCAGATCGATCTGGCGACCGACGCGGTGGCCAGGACCGCCGCCGCTGGTGAGTACAGCGGGGGCAAGCGGCTGTACGGCTACGTCAACGGCGATCTGATGTGGGTGGGCGAGAAGGCCACGCCCGAAGTGCCGCTGCGGCCCTACATGTCGGCGCACTTGAAGAAGGTCGTCGACCCCAAGGAATGGGCCAAGGACGTCGTGGATCTTCCCGACGACGGAATCGCCTTTTTCCGCTGACGCTTTCGGGCAGCTGCCCACGGACAGCTGCCCGCCTGCCGATTGTTGTTTGCTGAACAAACCCCGTCGCGAGCGGAACTGACAAGTCATCGGACGTCTCGACGGTGTCACGAATGTGAAAGCTGTGAAATAGCGCCTTGTTCATGCGCGGTTCGGGAACTCTTTTTTTGCGCTGAGAACGCGACAAAACCGCAGGTCAGAGCGGGTTTGCACACGCTGGGCTCTCCGCTTGTCACCCTGCGTCGACGAGCTAATGCGTGCCCCCGAGTGATAAGAATGGCGTTAATCCATTCACCGGCACGAGCGCCGGTGAGGCCGAGTTGCGCGTTTCCCGCGCCCGCTCGCCGCTGCGCTCGGCTGCCCTAACGGGGAAAAGGCTCTTCTGTGAATCGTTCTCGCATCACTTCCGCAGCCGCCACCGTCGCGCTGGTCGGCGGGCTGGCGGTCACTCAGTTCGCCACCGCAGGCAGTGCGTTCGCGGCCGGCGGCGCCGACCTCAACTCGGGCGCCGCGACCGGCTTCCTGTACAACAAGGGCACTGGCGAGGTCAGGGGCGGCTTCGGGATCAACCTGGGCAGCTACGGCCCCGAGGCCACCAAGGCCACCCTCACGGTGACCGCAGTCAAGAACATCCACTTCGACACCAAGAAGAAGCCGACGTTCGACGAGGACGCCTCGAACGACAAGCACAACTTCACCGTCAAGTCCGTCACGGAGAAGCAGGTCGTCGTCACGGTCGACCTGGCGGGCGACGGCGACGAGATCGAGAAGGTCGACGTCCCGGGCTACATCTCCGGCAAGAAGCAGACGCTGCGCACCAGCATCAAGGGCGACAAGCCGGACCCGGACCCGAGCAACAACACCAAGACCATGAACTACTCGGTCGACGCTCCGGACTGGGACCCCGACAAGCCGACCCAGAAGCCCACTGAGAAGCCGACCGAGAAGCCCACCAGCAAGCCCTCGGAGCCCTCTCAGAAGCCCACCAGCAAGCCGTCGAAGCCCAGCGACGACGCCTCCGACGCCAACACCCCGGCGCCCAACGGCGGTTCCGACAAGGGCGACAGCGGCAAGGACGGCGACCTCGCCGAGACCGGTGGCAACTCCAACACCCCGCTGCTCGTCGGCGGTGCGGGTGCCCTGGTCGTGATCGGTGGCGCCGCCCTGTTCCTGGCCAAGCGGAAGAAGGCCGGCCAGAGCTGATCATCGGCTCCTTCCGGTACAGCGGGTCCGGGTGCCACGGGGGCACCTGGACCCGCGCCGTTTGTACGCCAGGCCTTCGGCCCAGACCTGGTCCCGCACCCTGCCGTCCACCCCGTCCACGGTGACCGTGATCAAGGACAGTGCGGGCCGCTACTTTGCGTCGTTCGTAGTCGAGACCGGCCCCTCCGTCACGCCCCAGGTCGGCATAGACCTGGGCCTGGGACACTTCGCGGTCCTGTCCGACGGAACAAAGATCGACAGCCCCCGCTTTTTGCGCCGGGCCGAGAAGCAGCTCAAGAAAGCTCAGCGTGCCCTCTCCCGCAAGGAGAAGGGCAGCGCCAACCGGAACAAGGCCCGGATCCGCGTCGCCAGCGCTCACGCGCGGGTGGCCGACGCGCGCCGCGAGCACCACCACCAGCTCTCCACCAAGCTGATCCGCGAGAACCAAGCCGTCGCGGTGGAGGACCTGGCGGTCAAGGGGCTCACCCGTACGCGTCTGGCCAAGTCTGTACACGATGCCGGCTGGTCACAGTTCGTGACCATGCTCGAATACAAGGCCAGCCGGTACGGGCGCACTTTCGTGCGCATCGGCAGGTTCGAGCCGACCTCACGGGTCTGCTCGGCCTGCGGCGTAAAGGACGGCCCCAAACCCCTCCACGTCCGTACCTGGACGTGCCGAGAATGTCGGACCGTCCTGGACCGGGACATCAACGCGGCGGTCAACGTCGCCAAGGCGGCCGGACTGGCCGTGACAGCCTGCTGAGCGCAGGTAAGACCGGGGCTCGTCCCGGCACAGCGCAAGGAAACAGGAACCCACCCGAAGCAGCACCCGGCAACCGGGCAGCAGGCGGGGCTCGCCCTCCTTTAGGTAGGCGAGGGATGTCAAACTGGACGGCGTGGCTACCACCGACTGGCAGAGCGACCTTCGGGCGCGCGGATACCGGCTCACTCCGCAGCGCCAGCTCGTGCTGGAGGCCGTGGACAAGCTGGAGCACTCCACCCCCGACGACATCCTCGCCGAGGTCCGCCGCACGGCCGGCAGCGTCAACATCTCGACGGTCTACCGCACGCTGGAGCTCCTGGAGGAGCTGGGGCTGGTCTCCCACGCGCACCTGGGGCACGGCGCGCCCACCTACCACCTGGCCGACCGGCACCACCACATGCACCTGGTCTGCCGGGACTGCACCGATGTGATCGAGGCCGAGCTGTCCGTCGCCGAGCCGTTCACCGCGGCCCTGCGGGAGCGCTTCGGCTTCGAGACGGACATGAAGCACTTCGCGATCTTCGGCCAGTGCGCGAAGTGCGCCGCGAAGGACGCGGACGGCGGCGAGGCCGGTGCGGGCGGCAAGGCCGCCAGTGGCGGCCGGGGCGGCAAGCCCGAAAGCGCCTCCTAGCCCGTCGTAGGCTGGGCGTATGTCCTCCAGCAGTTCGAGCAACAGCGCCGCGGCTCCCGCCCCCAGCCCTCTGCTGTCCCTCCCCGGCGCGGTGGCGGCCGAAGCCCCCGACGAGGGCGTCGCGGCCCACTACGGCGACCTGTTCAAGGAACAGCGCGCCCTCGCCGACGGCACCGGCTTCGTGGACCTCTCGCACCGCGGTGTGGTCACCGTCTCGGGCCAGGACCGGCTCTCCTGGCTGCATCTGCTGCTCACCCAGCACGTCGAGCAGCTTCCGCCGGGCCAGGCCACCGAGGCGCTGATCCTCTCCGCCAACGGGCACATCGAGCAGGCGCTCCAGCTGGTGGACGACGGGGCGACGGTGTGGATGCACACCGAGCCGGGCAAGCAGGGCGAGCTGATCTCCTACCTGGAGAGCATGCGGTTCTTCTACCGCGTCGAGATCGCCGACCGGACGCCGGACGTCGCCGTCGTGCACCTGCCGGCCGGCTCCATCGCCGAGGTGCCGGCCGGCGTCCTGGCCGTACGGGAGACCTCCTACGGGCGCGATCTGTTCCTGCCGCGCGGCGAGCTGAGGGACTTCGCCGCCTCGCACGGGCCGGCCGTCGGGGTGCTGGCCTACGAGGCGCTGCGGGTCGAGGAGCGGCGGCCGCGCCTGGGGATGGAGACCGACCACCGGACCATCCCGCACGAGGTGGGCTGGATCGGCTCGGCCGTGCACCTGGAGAAGGGCTGCTACCGCGGCCAGGAGACCGTGGCGCGTGTCCACAACCTGGGGAAGCCGCCGCGCCGGCTGGTCTTCCTGCACCTCGACGGGAGCGAGGTGCGGCTCCCGGTGCACGGCGACGCCGTACGGCTCGCCGCCGCGGGCCTGGAGGGGCGGCAGATCGGCTTCGTCACCACCTCGGCCCGCCACCACGAACTGGGGCCGATCGCGCTGGCGCTGGTGAAGCGGAACGTCGATCCCGACGCGCAGCTGATCGTCGGCCCGGACGCGACCGCCGCGGCACAGGAGATTGTCGTCACCCCCTGAACCGGTGACGGTTTCAGTGGGGCCCCGGAGAGGGGCCTCACACCTCCAGCAGCACCGTGAAGGGGCCGTCGTTGGTCAGCGACACCTTCATGTCGGCGCCGAAGGCACCGGTGGCGACGGTGGCGCCCAGCGCCCGCAGCTGGGCGACCACCTCGTCGACCAAGGGCTCGGCGACATCGCCGGGCGCGGCGCCGTTCCAGGTGGGGCGTCTGCCCTTGCGCGCGTCACCGTAGAGAGTGAACTGACTGATCACCAGTAGCGGCGCACCGATGTCCGAACACGACTTCTCCTCGTGCAGGATCCGCACCGACCACAGCTTCCGCGCGAGCTGCGCCGCCTTCTCCTTCGTGTCGTCGTGCGTGACTCCGACCAGCACGCACAGGCCCTCGCCGACTATCCGACCAACGGTCTCGCCGTCCACGGTGACGCTCGCGCCGTCCACTCTCTGCACCACTGCTCGCATGCCGCCATGATGCCGTGCCGCCGGCCGGCGGGTCGCACAGCCGCCGAACGGCGGGTGAGGAGCGCTGCGAACAAGGGGCACAGAGTGGCACGATGCGCACACGCGGTGCGTTCAGCAGGTACCGCGCAATGGGGATGAGGGGACACAAGCCCATGAGCACAACCGGAGCGGGCCGGCCTCGGACGCCGCGGCAGTCCGGGGCCCTGGAGGCGCTGCGTGAGCCGGAGCAGCCGGATCTGCACGCGCTGTGCCTGCGCGAACTGCGGGCCCTGCGCGGCTCGGCGCAGCAGGACGAGGCGGATCTGAGCTATGTGCGCAGACTGCTCCAGGGGCGTATCGACATCCTCCGTGCCGAACTGGCCCGGCGCAGCTCGGCCGGCTCGCCGCTGCTGGATCTGCTGCCGCAGATCCTCGCCGACGACCCGCCCAGCCACCGTTCCTCGGCCCGGCATGTGACGCTCGCCGCACCGCGCAGCGAGGAGTACCGCGCCCTGGCCGAGGAGATGCTGGCCGAGGTGGAGCTGAGCGATCTGAAGGCCCGTACGGACGGCGAGCTGCACGACGCGATGGCGAGGCTCGTCCGCTACGAGCAACAGGTCTCCCGGCGCCGCCAGTCGCTCCAGCGCACCGCCGACGAGTGCAGTACGGAGATCGCCCGCCGTTATCGGGAGGGCGAGGCACAGGTGGACGACCTGCTGCCGTAGGCGGGGGCGTCGGCAGGCGCGGCCGGGCGCGGGCAGGTCCGCGGCGGAAGAGGCAGCGGGATGGCAGCGGGAGGGGCAGCGGGAGGGGCGTCCCTTCTGCGGTACGGGCGGTCCGGTTACCGTGAAGGGTCACATAACCCGACTGCCCCGCATGCCGTCATGCGGCGTACACCACTGGAAGGTCCCGAGATGCCCGAGATATCCCCCGTGCTCGCCGAGGTCGTCAGGTCCGGCTTCACCGAGGGACGGCACCGGGGCTCGCTGGTGGTGCTGGCGGCCGACGGAAGCGTCACGTTCGCGCTGGGCGACCCGGAGGCGCCGGTCTTCCCGCGCTCGGTGAACAAGCCGTTCCAGGCGTCCGCCGTACTGCGCTCCGGACTTGAGCTGTCCGGCGCAAGGCTGGCGCTGGCCGCGGCGAGCCACTCCGGGGAGGGGTTCCAGCTCGATCTGGTCCGCGCCATGCTCGCCGACCACGGGCTGGCCGAGTCGGATCTGCAGTGCCCCGCCTCCCTCCCGCTCGACGAGGAGGAGGCCGAGGCGTTCCTGGCGGCGGGCTCCAGCCGTACGCCGCTGGCCATGGACTGCTCCGGCAAGCACACCGCGATGCTCGCCGCCTGCCGGGCCAACGGCTGGCCGGCCGACAGCTATCTGGACGCCGGCCACCCGCTGCAGAAGCTGGTCAGGGAGACGCTGGAGGAGACCACCGGCGACCCGGTCGCGCACACCGGGGTGGACGGCTGCGGCGCCCCGCTGATGGCCGTCTCGCTGACCGGGCTGGCACGCGGCTTCCGTGCGCTGGCGCTGGCCCCCGCGCAGTCGCCGGAGGGGCGGGTCGCCGAGGCGATGCGCGCCCACCCCGAGTACGTGGGCGGCACCCGGCGGCACGACACCTGGCTGATGCGGGAACTGCCCGGCGCGGTCAGCAAGATGGGCGCCGAGGCCGTGCAGGGCTTCGCCCTCCCGGACGGCCGCGCCCTCGCCTTCAAGGTGGAGGACGGCGCCTCGCGGGCGCTGGGCCCCGTGCTGGCAAGGGCGCTCTCCGTCCACATGGGAGTGAGCTCGCCGGTGCTGGAGCGGATCGCGACGGCTCCGATACTGGGCGGCGGCGTACGGGTCGGCGAGGTCCGCGCGGCGTTCTGAGGCGGCGCGGGGCGGGCGGCTGCTGGGCGACTGCCAGCGGCTGTGGGGTGACTGGCGGTGGCTGTCGGGCGACTGGCAGCGGCTGTGGGGTGACTGTCGGGCGACTGGCAGCGGCTGTCGGGCGGCGGAAATCCGGGTGCGGTGCCGGGAGCCGGTGCCTAGCGTGGGCGCATGGCGAACCGCGTCGAGATCCGCACCCTGGCCGGCCCCGACGAGTACCAGGAGTGGCTGCGCGCCGTGGCCACCGGCTTCTTCCGCGGCCCCACCGTCAGCGAGAAAGAGGTGGCGGTCCGCGCGCTGGGCACGGATCTCGGCCGTATCCAGGGCGCCTACGACGGCGACCGGTGCGTGGGCACGTTCCGTACGCTGCCGCAGTCGCTGACCGTCCCCGGCGGCGCGATGCTGCCCGCCTGCGGGGTCTCCGGTGTCACCGTCTCGCCCACACACCGGCGGCGCGGGCTGCTGAGCGGGATGATGGCGAACGCCCTGAACGCGGCCAAGGAGCGCGGCGAAGTGTGCGCGACGCTGATCGCGGCCGAGTACCCGATCTACGGGCGGTACGGCTTCGGCCCCGCGAGCTGGACCACCGAGTGGGAGGTCCTCGTCGCCCGTACGGGCCTGGACCGGCGCTACGCGGGCCCGGCCGACCTGGGGGACGGCGGGCGGGTGGATCTGGTGGACGCCGCCGAGTTCCGGGCCGAGATGCCGGCCGTCCACGAGCGGTTCCGCACCGGTCCGCAGCGGCAGGGCGCCATCGACCGGTCGGAGAAGTGGTGGCGGTCGGCAACCGGCGAGCTGCGCTTCCCGGAGGACGGCTTCACCCCGGCCTTCCACGCCGTCTACCGCGACGCCGCAGGGCAGCCGCAGGGCGGTGTGAGCTACACCTCCGACGACGTATGGCAGGCCAATCAGCCCGAGCAGACGGTGACCGTACGGGATCTGTTCGCCACCACGCCCGCAGGCGAGGCGGCGCTGTGGCGGTTCGTGCTGTCGATGGACTGGGTGCTCCGGGTACGCACGGGCTCCCGCGCCCCGGACGACGTACTGCCCCTGCTGCTGCCCGACCCGCGCGCCGCGCGCACCGTCACACACGCCGACTGGCTGTGGCTGCGGCCGCTGGATGTGCCGCGCATGCTGGCGGCCCGAACGTACGGCGTCGAGGGGACGCTGGTGCTGGAGGTGCGGGACAAGGACGGCTACGCGGGCGGATGCTTCAAGCTGGAGGCGGCCGGTCCGCAGGGCGGGGCACACTGCGCGGCCACGGGGGAGGACGCGGAACTGTCGCTGGACGTCTCCGACCTGGGCGCCCTCTTCCTGGGCGAGGAGTCCGCCACCCGGCTCGCGGCCCTGGGCCGGCTGACCGAGCACCGGGAGGGGGCTACGGAGCGGACGGACGTGCTCTTCCGCACGGCACGACGGCCGTGGTGCCAGGACATGTTCTGAGACATCGGCGCCCCGAAGGGACATTCCGCCGTCAAGCCGCCTTCCCCCGTGGCGTGGGTTGATGGGAGGGGAAGGCGGCATGACAGCGGCCGCCGGGAACGGCGGACCGGGCACTCAGGGATGAAGCAGCAAGGTGGCGAGCACGAGTGCCCCCGCGGTGCTGCACCCGGTGTGCCGGGCCTTGAGGCCGACGCTCAGCAGCAGGAAGCCCACGAGGCCCAGGACCCCGTAGCGCACCTGGACGAGCTGCTCGAAGGCGACGACGGCGATGGCTACGGCGAGCGCGAAGAGCGGCATGGCGGTCCCTCCTTCTCAGGCACGAGAGGAACGGCTGTGCTGGGAGTACGGGTTCGCCCATGCGACATCGGACGGGCGGATGGCTCACGGCCGACCAAGGAGCGGAACGGAGTGGAGCAGAACGGAACAGAACGGAACAGAACGGAACGGACTGGTTGGCGGGATCTGCTGCCAGTTGGCTGCAAAGCCCAAAAGTTGGCGACCAACTCGCTTAGTACATTCCCACTTGTCCACCATTCGAAAACCAATGACTGACAACTAACGCCCGTTGTCCCGAAGTTGTATGGTCATCGCGTGACCAGGAAGCCGACTTCCGCAAGCGGCCGCCGCCCGCGCGATGTGGTCGCCGACACCCTCCGTGAGCGGATCCGGACCAGAGAGCTCCGGCCCGGCACCCGTCTCCCCACCCAACGGGAGCTGGAAGCCGAGTTCTCCGTAGGCCGCAGCGCCGTACGCGAGGCGCTGGCAGCCCTCGCCCAGGAAGGGCTGCTGGAGAACGTGGGCCGAGGGGCCTCACCGACCGTGGCCGAACCCACGCACCACGCGGACGCCCCGCGCAGCGCGGGCGTGGAGCTGACGGACCGCCTCCACGAGGCATTTCAGGCCGAGCACGTGACCATCGACGCGTTCTCCCTCACCACCGAAACCCTCAACAACGCCCTGGCCTGGCCCGTTCGCCAGGTCATGGACCTGCAGCTGACCCCCCGCTCGGTCACCGCGCGGGTGATCATCCCCAGCCTCGGGGCCCGGCTCGCCCTCCCCCGCCTCATAGACGACCCGGAGGACCCCAAACCCCGCGAGCGGCTGCACCAGATACAGACCACCTACGTCAACGCCCTCCGCAACTCCCTGGGCTCGCTCTCCCAGTTCGGCACCGAGGTGGAGCTGACCGTCCGTGCCGTCCCGCTCACCCCCACCCACAAGCTCTACCTGCTCAACGGCGACGAGGCGCTCACCGGCTACTACCAAGTCGTCAAGAACGAGGACGCCGACTTCCACGGCGAGCAACTGGCCCTGTACGACGTACTCGGTCTGACCGCCAAGCTCTTCCGCTCCACCCGGGGTGCGGAGGCGCGGGACGAGCAGGAGGCCACCTTCGTGGCGGAGTCGCAGGAGTTCTTCGACTCCCTGTGGACCACCATCGCGGTTCCCTTTGGGTGACAGGCCTTCGGGTGACAGGCGAGGGAGCCGCGAGAGGCGGCGCGTAGGGGCCCGGTAAGGTTCCGGCACCCCGGTGATCTCCGTGGCCGGGCCCAACCGCCCCGAGGACAGCTCCGATGACCTCACCCGCACTTCAGCAGGCCGAAGCGATCGGCACGGTGGACGGACCGCTGGCCGGCTACCACCGCGAGTGGTACGTCGTCCGGCCGCAGGGCGAACTGACCAGGCTGGGACGGGTCAAGATCGGCGAACCGCGGGAAGGCGCGCTGTGGTTCGACCGGCGGTACTTCGCCTCCGAGGACGAACTGCTGCTCGAGCTCGCCCGGCTCGGCGTACCGCGCGTGCCGCCCGTCCACCGGGTCCGCTCGACCGGGACCGTCTTCCACGGTTTCATCGAGGGCCGGACCCTCGCGGCGCTCTCCCCCCGCGGCCACCCGGTGGCGCCCGCCCAACTGCGGCAGATCATGGAGCGGTTCGCTTCACTGTGCCGACTGCGGCCAGGGGATGTGCGCGCCCGCAGGCTCGGCGGCGAGCGGAGCGGCGACCGGATCAGTGGCCCGGGATTTCTGCATGGGCTGCTGGAGTTCACCCGCGAGCGCGCCTACCGGGCGCGCCTGCCGCGCTTCGCTCCGCTCTTCGACCGGCTCGGTGTGCCGCGCGACGCGCTGGGCCCCCGCTCCCGGCTCGCGGCGGACGCCGCGCTACTGACCGACCGGCCGGTATGTCTCCTGCACGGCGATCTGCACCGGGCCAATTTCATCGTCGACCCGGCGGGCACGCTGTGGACCATCGACTGGGAGCTGGCCTCCTTCGGCGACCCGCTGTACGACCTGGCAACTCATCTGTATCTGATGGACTACCCGGCACAGCAGCACGCCGAAGTCGTCGCGCGGTGGCGGCGGACGGTCGCCCCGCTGCTGCCCGGAGCCGAAACGCAGCTCGCGGAGGACCTGCCGCGCTACCTCGGCTTCAAACGGGCCCAGTCCGTCTTCACCGACGTCGTGCGGCAGGCCGTGGCGGTCGCCGACGCGGTGGGCTCGGCCGCCTTCGCCGACCGGCTGGGGCAGGCGGCCAAGCTGGTGCACGACGTACTCCTGCGCGCCGCCGAGCCCCTGGAGCTGGCCGACGTGCCGAGCCCGGGCGCCGTCGAGCTGGCGTACGCCGACTTCTGCACCGGGCCGGACGGACCGCTGCCCGCGCACGGGTGAGCCTGCGACAATCGCTGCCCGACGTGCGACTCACGACCCACGGCGCGCAGGGCGACGGGGACAGCGGACGGGGGACAGCGATGGTGGCGGCAGTGGAACATGCGATCGATTCGGCGCGGTGCGTGATATTCGACTTCGACGGCCCGCTGTGCCACCTCTTCGCCCGGCGCACGGCCGCCTCGGTCGCCGGCCGGCTGCGCGAGACGTACACCGACCGCGCCGAAGGCGCCGCAGGCTCCGAAGGCTCCGCCGGAAAGTGGCCCGATACCAACGACCCGCTGCGGCTGCTGACCGCCGCCTTCGCCGACTCCACACTGCTGCCGCCGGAGAGCGCACGGCAGATGGAACGGTCGCTGGTGGCGGAGGAAATCGCCGCAGCTGAGGTGGCCTTCCCCACCGGATACGCCGACGCGCTGGTACGGACCCTGTGCGCCACGGGCCGCACAGTGGCCGTCGCCACCGACAACTCCGCCGAGGCGGTGGAACGTTATCTCGCAGGCCGCACCCTGCTGGAAGCATTCGCAGGGCGCGTGAGCGGCCGGGTCTGCGACGGTGCCGCGCCGCTCCGGCTGAAGCCCGACCCCGACTGTGTGCTGCGCGCCCTGGAAACGACGGGGGCCGAGGCCGCCGATACGGTGATGATCGGAGACTCGGCACGCGACGTCACCGCCGCGCGGGCCGCCGGGGTCGGTTTCGTGGGCTACGCCCGCAACGAGCGCAAGGAACGCGAGCTGCGGGAAGCCGGCGCCGAGTGGGTCGTACCCTCCCTCCGCGAGATACTCCTGACGGTCGATCCGCTGGCCCATGTGTGACCGGCCCGGGTGCGCGGGCTGGGGCGCAACCTCTTGTGACCCGCGATGATCCGTACGCTGGCCCCATGAGTGACGCACCCACCCCGGCGAGCGACGAGCCCGCACACGACCCCGAGGTCCTGGAACTGGCGCAGAAGGTCTTCGACCTGGCCCGGCACGGCGACACCGACACCGTCGCCGCCTACGTCAAGGCGGGCGTCCCGGCGAACCTGAGCAACGACAAGGGCGACACCCTCCTGATGCTGGCCGCCTACCACGGCCACCCGGAGACCGTCCGCGCTCTCCTCGCGCAGGGCGCCGACCCCGACCGCACCAACGACCGGGGGCAGTCCCCGCTCGCCGGTGCGGTCTTCAAGGGGGAGGACCAGGTGGTCAGGGTCCTCGTCGAGGCCGGCGCCGACCCGCACGCCGGAACGCCGTCCGCGGTGGAGACGGCCCGCATGTTCGAAAAGCGGGAACTCCTGGACCTCTTCGGCGAGCAGTAGCGCCGCCACCGGCCCCGAGGAACTGGGGCAGCTCAGCCTCGGGCGGGCTTGCGGGCCTCGATGAGGAAGCGTGCCGAGTGCGCGGCGAACGGGCCCTCCGCCTCGATCAGGTCGTGCAACTCCCGCAGCCGTTGGTGGTACCGCTCCACGCTGAAGTCCGGGACCATCCATACGACCTTGCGCAGGAAGTAGACGACCGCGCCGATATCGAAGAACTCCATCCGGAGCCGCTCGGACCGCAGGTCCACCACCTCGAGGCCCGCCGCCTCGGCCTCCGCCCGCTCGTCCTCGGGCCTCCGGTGCTGCCGGGCCTCGGGCTGGGGGCCGAGGAAGAACTCCACCAGCTCGAACACCGACGCCGGGCCCACATGCTGGGCGAGATAGCTGCCGCCCGGCTCCAGCACCCGGGCGATCTCCGGCCACCAGGCCCGCACCGGGTGGCGACTGACCACCAGGTCGAACGCGCCGTCGGCAAACGGCAACGGCGGTTCGTCCGCGTCCGCGACAACCACCACCCCGCGCGGCCGCAGCAGCGCGGTCGCCTTGGCGACGTTCGGCGGCCACGACTCGGTCGCGGCCATCGTGGACGGCAGTTTCTCCGCTCCCGCAAGCACCTCCCCACCGCCGGTCTGGATGTCGAGCGCGGCCGAGGCGGTGGCGAGCCGTGCGCTCATCAGCCGCTGATACCCCCATGAGGGCCGCTCCTCGGTCGCCCGCCCCTCCAGCCAGGAGAAATCCCACCCGTCCACGGAGACGGCAGCGGCCTCCGCCACCAGATCATCGAACGCACACGCCATACCCCCATCGTCACGTGACCGCGCCACCCGGACCAACTGGTTTGTCGCCCGGTTCACCGCTGCCGGTTCGCCGCCCGCCTCTGCCGGTTCCGTGCCCGGTCCGGTGGCCGGTCCGGTCACGGCATCGCCGTGCTGATCCGCACCACCTCCCCGAGCTCCAGCGCGACATAGAGGTAGCCGTCCGGACCAAGGGCGAGGCCATGCGGCTCCGACCCCGGAGTGGGCAACGGGTGCTCCACGATGTGGCCCGAGGGGACACGCGCTGCCACGCGGTTGGCCGCCCACTCGGTGATCCAGCAGGTGCCGTCCGGGGCCACGGTCACCGCATGCGGCCTGGACTCGCGGTCCGGCAGCGGGAACTCGTCGATACAGCCGTCCGTGCTGATCCGGCCCAGCTGACCGGCACCGATCTCCACGAACCACAGCTCCCCGTCCGTCCCGGCGGCAATCCCCACCGGCGCGGCACCCTTGGTGGGCAGCTCGTACAGCGTGACGCTGCCGTCCAGCGCGATCCGGCCGACCGCGTCCGCCTGGTTGAGCGTGCACCACAGCGCACCATCAGGGCCCGCCACCAGGGCGGAGGGAAAGCACCCGCTGACCGGAAGCGGGAACTCGGTGACCTCGCCCTCGGTGGTGATCCGGCCGATGCGGTGAGCGCTCGTCTCGGTGAACCACAGCGCGCCGTCCGCCCCCGTCGCAATGCCGTACGGACCGCACTCCGGTGTCGGCAGCGCGAAGGACTCGGTCTGCCCGTCCACCGTGATCCGGCCGATCCGGTGGTCCTTGGTACGGGTGAACCACAGGGCGCCGTCGGGACCCGGCGTGATCACCGTCGGGCCGCAGCCGGCTGCGTCGAGCGCGAACGTCCTCGCCCGCCCCTCCGGGGTGACCCGGGCAATGGCGCCCCCGCCAACGAGCGTCACCCACAGCGCCCCATCGGGCCCGGTGGCGATGCCATAGGGAGCCGCTTCGGAGCCGAAGGCCGCCATGGTGGTCACGGTCACCGCCGACGCGGGTCCCGTCACCGCCGACGCGGGTCCGGCCATCGCCGACGCGGGTCCGGTCGCCGCAGACGTGGGGGCGATCGCCGCAGACGTCGGCCCGGTCGCCGCAGGCGTGGGGGCGGCGGGTGTGGTGGGGTGCTCTCGGTCGGGGCTCACAAGGGGCTCCTCTCCTCGGCCGTCCCCTCGGGGAGCGACGCGTTCGGTTCTTCCAGGGCGAGCCGCGCGCCTCGCCAGCGCCGGTGCAGGCTGCGGTCGTGGCTGACGACGACCAGCGCGCCGTCGTAGGCGTCCAGGGCCGTTTCCAACTCCTCGACCAGCGCGGGTGAGAGATGGTTGGTCGGCTCGTCCAGCAGCAGGACGTCGGCCGGTTCGGTCACCAGCCTGGCCAGGGCGAGGCGTTGCCGCTGGCCGGTCGAGAGCCGGGCGACGGGCACCGCCAGCCGTTCGGCGTCGAACAGGCCCAGCGACAGCAGCCGTTGGGCGTGCTCCTCCGGGGGCCCGGGACGGCCACGGGCGTACGCCTCCAGCAGCGTCTGCCCGGCACCGGCGACGCTCTCCGGCTCCTGGGCGAGATGGCCGATCCGGCCCCGGCGCGAGACCCGGCCGGTGTCGGGCTCCAGCTCTCCGGCCAGGACGCTCAGCAGGGTGCTCTTGCCGGCCCCGTTCGGTCCCGTCACCAGCAGCCGTTCACCGGCGGCGAGCGTCAGGTCCGTGCGGGGCAGTCTCCCGCGGACGCCGGCCCCCTCGACATCCAGCACCGTCCCGCGCAGCCCGGCGCCGCGCAGCGCCGGGGCGGCGAAGCGCAGTGGTGCCGGTGGGGGTGGCACGGGGTCGGCCAGCAGTCGGCGCAGCCGCTCCTCCGCGTTGCGGACCCGGCCGGCGAGGGACTGCTGGACGCGACCTGCGGCCCGGTCGTACGCCATCTTGTTGCCGTCCTTCATCGCCCGGCCAGGGGCCACTCGGCGAGCCGTGGTGGCGGCAGCCTCGCGCAGCCGTTCCGTCTCGGACCGCCAGCGCTCGTGCGCCTCTGCCCAGCGGCGCCGGGCGGCGGCCTTCTCCGCCAGATAGCCCGCGTATCCGTTGCCGTAGCGGACGACCTGGCGGCGGTCGGCGTCCACCTCCAGCAGCGTCGTCGCGACGCGCTCCAGGAAAGTGCGGTCGTGGGAGACCGCGATCGTGGTGCCGCGGCGGGCCCGCAGATGCTCCTCCAGCCAGCGCAGCGCGGCGTCGTCCAGATGGTTCGTCGGCTCGTCCAGCAGCAGCACCTCGGGGCCCGCGGCCAGCAGGGCGGCCAGCCGGAGCCGCACCCGTTCGCCGCCGGAGAGGCCGCCCACGGTGCGGGCGCGGGGCAGCAGCCCCAGTCCGAGCCCGTGCAGGGCACGCTCGACGCGGGACTCCGCCTCATAGCCCCCGCGCAGCTCGAAGACGGTCAGCAGCTCTCCGTACTCCCCGAGAGCAGACTCGTCGCCCGCCGACATCGCCGCCTCCAGCGAGCGCAGGCGCCGCTCCATGGCGCGCAGTTCGCTCATCGCTCGGTCGACGACCTGCTGCACGGTCAACTCAGGGGGCAGCACTTCTTCCTGGGCGAGGTAACCGACGCCGCCCTCGGCGTACAGGACGATCTCTCCCCCGTCCGGCTTCTCGTCCCCCGCGAGCAGGCGGAGCAGGGTCGTCTTGCCGGAGCCGTTCTCCCCGACGATCCCCGCGCGCTCACCCGCCGAGAGCGCGCAGTTCACCCCGTCCAGGACGGTCCGGCCTTCGTACGACTTCGTGACGGCCGAGGCCGTGATCTGGGTGGGCATCCGTGCTCTCCAAAACGAACGTGGGTGAGGCGGCCGGGGAGGACCGAAGGACCGGGTGAACGCTCTGGTTGAGCATCGAAAGCTCCTCTTCCATGTCGCGGCATGCGCGACGCGCGACGGATACGACTCGGCACGACCGGCGAGGCTTTACAGCGACGCCTGTCGCGTTAAGATAGTGACACGACGGCCCCGCCACGGCAAGAGGAATTTCTGCGGGCGCCGGCGGGAGGCGGCCGGGCAGCAGGCGCAGCGAGGACGGGAGACGAGGCGATCGTGAAGTGGACGTGACCGCGGGAAATGCCGGAGACGGCAGTGCCGACGGTGCCAGGCCCGGACCGGGACCCGGCCCCGACCCTGGCACCGGCCCCAACCCTGGCCCTGGCCCTGCCAACGGCCCCGGCCCCGGCAACGGCAACGGCAACGGCCCCGGCAGCGAGACCGCCGAGCCCCCGCCGCCCGGCTCCCGGCGGCCGGGCGGGCGGACGGCGCGCGTCCGCGAGCAGGTGCTGGCGGCTGTGGGCCCGCTGCTGGTGGAGCAGGGGTTCGACGGTCTGACCGTCGACGCCGTCGCCGCGCGCTCGGGCGTGCACCGCGCGACGGTCTACCGACGCTGGCGCGATGTGGGCGGACTGCTCGCCGACGTACTCGACGCGGCGGGGGACGACACCTGGCGCCCGGCCGACACCGGCTCCCTGGAGGAGGATCTGCGGGCGCTCAACGAGGAGGTGCAGGAGGCGCTGACGCAGGAGCCGTCCGTCGCGCTGGCCCTGATCGCCGCCTCCTTCCGCTCCGAGGAGGCGGCGCGGGCGCTGAGACGGTTCTGGGAGGAACGGTACGCACGCTGCGAGGTGGTCGTGGAACGGGCGGTGGCACGCGGGGAGCTGAGTCCGCCCGTCGACGCGCGGCAGCTCGTGGTGAGCTCGACCGCCCCCGTCTACCACCAGCGGGTGCTGCTGCACGCGGCGCCCGGCCCGGACCTGCCCGCGCAGGCGGCCCGCGCGGCCGCACTCGCCGCCCGGGCCGGAGCGTTCACCAGCACCTCCGCCGATGCGTGACCCGCATGGGCACGCCCCATGGACAACGCCGCTCCCGTCAGCCCTCCACCGGGACCGGCACGGAACCGACCAGGCCGCCGTCCACGATCAGATCCTGGCCGGTGATGTAGGCCGCGTCGTCGGAGGCGAGGAAGGCGACGGCTGCCGCGATGTCGTCGGGGTGACCGAGCGTGCCGAGCGCCACCTCGGCGGAGTTGCGGGCCTCGTCGCCGGGGTCGGTGTTGGCCGCGCGCCACATCGGGGTGTCGATGTAGCCGGGGCTGACGGAGTTGACACGGATTCCGCGCGGCGCCAGATCGGACCCCAGCGTGCGGGCGAGGTTGTGGACCGCTGCCTTGCTGGCGGAGTAGACGGAGGCGACGGGCAGCCCGCGGTACAGGGTCCAGGAGGCGTTGATGACGACGGCACCGCCCTGCGGCATCAGCCGCAGCGCCTTCTGCACGGTGAAGAAGACGCCCTTGAAGTTGACGTCCACGACGTGGTCGAAGTCGTCCTCGGTGATCTCGGCGGTCGGCTTGAAAACGCCGACTCCCGCATTGGCGAAGACCGCGTCCAGGGTGCCGCGCCAGGTTTCGGTACGCCGCATCAGCGCGTCGGTGTCGGTGAGCGAGCCGGCGTCCGCTGCTACGGCGAGCACCCGCCCTTCCACCGCGCCGAGCCGGTCGACCGCCGCGTCCAGGCGCGCCTTGTCGCGTCCGGTCAGTACGACGTACGCGCCCTCGTCCAGGAGCCGTCGTGCCGTGGCGAAACCCATGCCGCTGGTGCCGCCGGTGATCAGGACTGTCTTGTTCGTGAATCGCTGCATGGCAACGATGCTCGGGCGGTGCGCGCGGGCCCGGCAGTGCGGGCCGAACCTGGGTCTGCCACCACCACCCTCGACGGACGGCGGTTACGGCTACGGTGCCGGTGCCGGTGCCGGCACCCGCTCGGGCGCGGGCTCGGCCTCGGCCTCGTCCCGTACCGCCAGCAGGCCGGCCACCCGCTCCTGGGTCGGCGTCCCCTCGGCCGGGGTGTACAACAGCAGCCGCGCACCGGGCAGATCGGCGACCGGCAGCATCGTGTAGTCGAACGTCAGCTCCCCCGCCGCAGGGTGCACCAGGGACTTGACGCCCTCGGTCGCGCTGCCCACCGGGTGCTCGGCCCAGACGGTGGCGAACAAGGGGCTGGCGGCGCACATGTCCTCGGCGAGCCTGCCGAACTCCGGGTCGTCCGGATAGCGCGCGGCGTCCGCCCGGAACAGTCCGACGATCTGCCGCGCCGCGTCCTCCCAGCCGCGGAGCGCGGCACGGAAATGGGCGTTGGTGAAGAAGCTGACCAGGCAGCTGTGGTCACGCTCCCCGTAGCCGAACACCAGCCGGGCCGCCCGGTTGACGGCCACCAGCTTCCAGTGCCGGTCGATGACGTAGGCGGGGCGCGGCAGCCAGCCGTCGATGACCCGGCGGATTCCGGCCGGGACTGCCCGGTCGGCGGGCGGCGCCGTCGGCGGGTTCAGTCCGGCCAGCAGATACAGGTGTTCGCGCTCGGCGCTGTCCAGCTGCAGCACTCGGCCGATCGCGTCCAGCACGTCGGCCGACACATTGATGTCCCGCCCCTGTTCCAGCCACGTGTACCAGGAGACCCCGACCCCGGCGAGGACCGCGACCTCCTCGCGCCGCAGACCGGGCGTGCGCCGCCCGCTCCCGGGCGCCATTCCCACGTCCGCGGGCGTCAGACGCGCCCGCCGCGACCGCAGGAACGCCCGTATCTCCGCACTGCGCCGCTCCCGCGCCTCGGCGGACAGCTTCGAGATCTCCATCCGTCCATGCTAGGAGTCCCGCCGGAAGCCTCCCGGCGCCGGCGGCGACAGGGCGGGGTAGTCGGTGTAACCCGTCGCGCCGCCGACGTACATCAGGTAGCGGTCGCGGACAGGGTTCATAGGGGCACCGCGGCGGAGCCGGTCGACCAGGTCGGGGTTGGCGAGGATGGGGCGGCCCAGGGCTATCAGGTCGGCACCTGCGGTCAACAGACGCTCGCCCGCGGCGCGTCCGCCGTCGGCCGGGATGGCGTCCCGGGGCAGCGCGGGGTTGGCGATCAGGGTGCCGGGCCAGGCGTCGCGGAGCTGCTGGAAGAGCGGGAGGCCGGCGTCGGCACGTACGAGGTGCAGATAGGCGAGGCCGCGGTCCGCCAGAGCGGCGACGAGCGCAGGGTAGAGCGTTTCGGTGTCGCTCTCGTGCATGCCGTTGCCGGTGAAGTACGGCGAGATACGGACGCCGACCCGCTCCGGTCCAACGGCGTCGGCCACCGCCGCCACGACCTCGCGGACGAAGCGGATCCGGCCGGTCACCGTGCCGCCGTACTGGTCGTGACGGCGGTTGGTGTTGCTGCTCAGGAACTGGTGCAGCAGATAGCCGTTGGCGGCGTGCACCTCGACTCCGGCGAAACCCGCCTCCAGGGCGTTGCGCGCAGCCGCGGCGAAGTCGGCCACGGTGGAGCGGATGTCGGCGACGCTCATCTCCCGTGGAACGACCGCTTTCTGGTGCCCCTTGGGGGTGAAGACCGTGTCAGGGAGCGGAATGGGCGAGGGCGCCAACGGGATGTGTCCACTGTTGTCGGGGTGGCCGACGCGGCCACCGTGCTGGATCTGGAGGAACATCCGGCCGCCGGCTACGTGCACCGCGTCGGTCACCTGCCGCCAGCCGGCAACGTGTGCGGGCCGGTGGATGGCGGCGATGTCGGGGTAGGTCTGGCCGACGGCGTTCGGGGTGGACGCCTCGGCGATCAGCAGCCCGGCGGTGGCGCGTTGTGCGTAGTACGTCGCCATCAGCGGGGTCGGAGTGCCGTCCGCGGCGGCCCGGTTCCTGGTCATGGGGGCCATGACCAGCCGGTTGGGGAGGTCCAGGCCGAGAGAGGGAAGCCGGGCCGGGGCGAGCAAGGGGGTTTCGTTCGGCATTCCCGCAAGGTAAAACTTGACACCGGCGTCAGATTCAACCGTTGCGTCGGACCCGACCAGTGGCGCCAGGTCGAACCGTGGCCGGGAGAGGAGCGGTAACGGATGCGGATCGGTGAACTGGCACAGCGCACCGGCGTCAGCGAGCGTTCGCTGCGCTACTACGAGCGGGAAGGGCTGCTCACCTCCGAGCGCACCCCAGGCGGCCACCGCCAGTATGCGGAACGCGCGGTCGACCGCGTCATCCGTATCCAGGAGCTCTACGCCGCCGGCCTGAGCAGCAAGAAGATCGCTGAGCTGCTGCCGTGCATACGGGACGAGGACGGCGGCCCATCGGCGCGGGCCACCCCGCAGCTGGTGGCCCGACTGACGGAGGAACGGGCACGGATCGACCGCATGATCAACGATCTGCTGAGATCGCGGGACGTGCTGGACGAGGTGATCGACGCGGCAGCCGGGGCGACGGCCGCGCCGAGGTGACAGGTCCTCCTGAAGCGCTCAGCCCTTTGGTGAAGCGCCCAGCTCCTCCTGAAGCGCCCAGCTCCTCCTCGCGGAGCCGTATCTCCACCGCGCCATCAGCGCCCTGCCCCGTCAACGCGCGTGCGGGCAGCACCGGCTGTGGCCTCCCCCGAGGTGAAGGTCGAGCGCGAGGGGGAGGCCGAGCGCGAGGGGGAGGCCGGGCAAAGTGCGGCACTCGCACGCCCCGTCAGTGACGCCCCAGCACCTCCGCGACCCGGATGAATCCGTCCGTCCCGTGCCCCAGCCCGACGGTGCGGCGGGCCCAGCCCTCGACCGCGCGCATCACCCCGGCGTCGATGCCGTGCTCCTCGGAGGTGTGCACGATGTGCGCCATGGAAGAGGCCCCCGAGGTCAGCGGATTGAGCCTGCCGGAGAAGGTGCCGTCGTCCATGTCCCCCGCCCACTCCTCGAAGAGCGGCGGCAGGATCGTGGCGATGCCCTTGGCGAAGGGCGCCAGTTCCCGCGCGGCGATGCCCTCCGCGCGGGCCATCGCCAGCGCGTGTGCGTAACCCGCCGCCGCGGTCCAGAAGATGTCGAGCAGGGCGATGTCGTGGGCCGCCGCGCGACCGATCTCCGCACCGAGGTGGGTGTGGGTGCCGCCCAGCGCCTTCAGCACGGGCAGCTGCCGCTCGTACAGCTCGTACGGGCCGCTGTGCAGGAAGACGGCGTCCGGGGTGCCGATGGTGGGGGTCGGCGTCATGATCGCGCCGTCGAGGTAGCGGATGCCGTGCCGGTCCGCCCAGTCGGCCGCGTCCCGGGCGCGTGCCGGGGTGTCGGCGGTCAGGTTCACGACCGTACGGCCCTTGAGCGCGTCGGTGACGGCCTCGCGCCGGAGTACGGCGTCGACCGCGTCGTAGTCGACGACGCAGACGACGGTCAGCTCGGCGGCGGCGACCGCCTCCTCGGGCGACGCCGCGCTCGTCGCACCTCGCGCGACCAGCTCCTGGTCCTTGCCGGGTGTCCGGTTCCAGACGGTGGTCCGTATCCCCGCGTCCAGGAACGCACCGGCCAGCGCCCGCCCCATCGGGCCCAGCCCGAGGACCGTGACGGCCGACCGACCGCCGTCCCCGGAAGACGTACGGGCGGCGGATTGTTCGTGGGACGAAGACGACGAAGCAGTGGTCGGAGACATGACTCAACTCCCAAGCAAATAGGCTGAACAACAACAAGCGGTACAGTGGTAACAACTGACAACAAAAGAGGCGGATATGACGCGCAGCCGTGCTCAGGACCCGAACGTGTGCGGGGTGACAGCCGCGATCGCCGTGATCGACGGCAAGTGGAAGACCGCCTTGCTCTGGCAGCTGGAGTCAGGCCCGCGCCGCCCCGGCGAGCTCCGCAGAAACCTGCCCGGGCTCACCGAGAAGGTGCTGACTCAGGCGCTCCGCGAGATGGAGACGGACGGCCTCGTACACCGCGAGGTGTACGACGTGCTGCCGTTGAAGACCGAGTACTCGCTCACTCCGTTCGGCCGCGATCTCGCCGAGGCGCTGGGCCCGCTGTCCGACTGGGGCCACCGCCGCCTGGAGCAACTGACCGGGGCGACAGCGCCGCAGACACCTCTCTCCTGACCTCGCGCCATCCCTGCCCCCTCACTCTTCTCTCGTTACCGCATGGCCGCCGGTCTCCCGGCCGGCCACCAACAGACTCACCCGGCCGCTTGCCACTGCCAAGTACCCACAAAAAGGTGGCTACCGCCGACGCCCGACCCAAGCCCGGGTTGACCTGTCTCAATGAAGATGGGGCATCGCAACGCTGTGACCTGTAGTGGTTCAGATTGAGTGAGACGAGCAGGGCCGACATCTCACTCAATCTGAGACTTGAGCTCCGTGGGCAGGATGCCCCGCGCCTTGTGCAGGAGGCCGTCTGAAGCGGTGAGAACGGCGAGCCAGATCTAAATCACTCGGCACGCTACTCAGGGCGAACTAACGTTCCGCCCTATGGCAACCGCTTCCGATCCTCCCCCGCGTCTCGGCAGTCTGACCTTCCACGGACCGCTCTCCGAAGCCCGCGCCGGGCGCATCGTCGCGCGGCTCGCCGCCGTGTCACCCTCCACCGTCCTCGACATCGGGTGCGGCTGGGGCGAACTGCTGCTCCGCGTTCTGGAGTCTGTCCCAGGGGCGACAGGAGTGGGCCTCGACATCAACGCCGAGGATCTGGCCAGGGGCAGGGACCTTGCGAAGGGGCGCGGACTGGCCGGACGGGTCGAATTCGCCGAGGAGTCGGCCCTCGGCACGGCACGCGGGCCCGTGGACGCGGTGCTCTGCCTGGGGGCTGGTCAGGCGCTGTGCGACCCCGAGCAGCCGTACGATCCCAGCGTCGTACTGCACGAGCTGCGCCGCTTGGTCCGCCCAGGCGGACGTGTCGTTCTGGGCGAGGGCTTCTGGGATCGCACCCCGACGGACGAGGAACTCGCGGCTATGTGGCCCGGGGCGCACGCAGGCGACCACCTGCGGCTCGGACCACTCGTCGACCTCGCTGTCGAGGCGGGCTTCCGGCCAGCCTGGATCGAGTCGGCGAGCCGTGAGGAGTGGGAGGAGTTCGAGTCCGGCTACCGCCACGACACAGAACTCTGGCTCGCCATGAACCCGGACCATCCACTCGCCGCCGAGACCCGCGAACGAGTCGACCGCCAGCGGTCGACCTGGGCTGACGGCTACCGCAACATCCTCGGCATCACGTACTTGACCCTCGTCCCGGTTACCAGAACCTGAACGCTGCCGAAAACTGGGGGCGAAACGGGAGTATCAACTGAGCTCCGAGTTGGCAGCGTCGAGTGCTGTCGCTGCCTCGATGGTGTGTGCGCTGTGCCAGCGCGGGCTGCGTAGAACACCATGGCTTTGACGATCTCGGGATAGATCGCCCCGTAGCCCGCCACGGCGCAAGCCGCCGCCGTCGCCGCGAACTTCACGGCATCCTCGGGCTCGATCCGGTCATCGGCGCACATCCAGCACCACGGCGGAGCCGTCCGGACGACGCACGAAGCAGTCCGGCCAACTCGCCACTGGTGACGGCCCAGCACCAGCCGGGAAGTTGCGCTGCCCCGGTACGACGGGAACGTCCGCACCTGCCCGGCAGACGCGGAGCGCGTCGACCGCATCGCCTCAAACGGCCCGCTGTGCAGCTCACCACGAGCGTCGCCGTACCCCAGGGAGAAGTCCTCAGCTTCCACCAGCCACCCCCACCCGGCGCTGACCACATACGACAACCGTAGGGAGCCGGGCCCGGCAGTGGCTCAGAAAGAGCGAGACGGATCGGCAGATGGCCCAGATCGACCGGGCCGCAAGGCCAGATGACTCAGATGGACCGAGGCCGGCCCGCCTTCAGCGGGACAGATCACGGGCTCAAGCCCAAGGCCCCAAGCCACCCGGAGGCACACACTTGCAAGCAGCCTGCTTGCAATAGTTAGCGATCCGGTGCACTCTGGGGACATGGCCTCGCTCAATGTCGGGAACCTCGGCGAGTTCCTGCGGGAACAACGGCGGACCGCGAAGCTGTCGTTGCGGCAGCTCGCGGAGGCCGCCGGCGTCTCGAACCCGTATCTGAGCCAGATCGAGCGCGGCCTGCGCAAGCCGAGCGCGGAGATCCTGCAGCAGCTGGCCAAGGCACTGCGGATCTCGGCGGAGACGCTCTATGTGCAGGCCGGGATTCTCGACGAGCGGGACCGGCAGGACCTGCTGCAGGTCCCCGCCGCGATCCTCGCGGACTCCTCGATCAACGAGCAGCAGAAGCAGGCGCTGCTCCAGATCTACGAGTCGTTCCGCAAGGAGAACGCACAGCAGCGGACGACCGCCCACGACGCGGCGGCCCCGCCCGCCGAGGGGCCTCGGCAGCCGGAGTAAGCACAACAAGCGGAGCAAGGACACCAAGGGCCGCAACGGTGCGGACCACCGGCACCGGACGTGCGCCGTAGCGCTGAGACGCGACGCACGGCCCTGTCAGGCGAGTTGAGCCACAAAAGCCACGAAAGGCGTACCCTCATGCCCATCGCGAACGACCTGCGCAAGACTCTCACCGACCCGACGCCCCTCTACTTCGCCGCCGGCGTCGTCGACAAGATCCGCGAGGAGGCGCCGCAGGCCCTCGCCGCGGTCCGGGAGACGGACCCCAAGGAGGTCCAGGCGAAGCTCACCCAGCAGGCCAAGGAGACCCAGGCCAAGGTGAGCGAGACCCTCAGCGGAATCGACACCGACATCAAGAAGCTCCGCGAGCAGGCCCAGCACCTCGCGCTCCAGGGGGTCGGCGTCGCGGCCGAGTACGCGGTCAAGGCCCGGGAGACGTACGAGGAGCTCTCGGTGCGCGGCCGCGAGGCGGTCAGGAACTGGCGCGGCGAGAGCGGCGACGAGGCCCCCGAGGTGACCGTCGAGCGCGAGCCCGCCCAGTCGGTGAAGATCGCCGAGCCGCCGGCCGAGGAGTCCCCCGAAGCCGACACCGGCGCCGGCGCCGGTACGGCCGCCAAGACGGACAAGACCGCCAAGACCGTCAAGCCCGACGACACCAGCGCCAAGAGCGCCGGCGGCAACGGCACCAAGGCGGGCGCCGCCAAGAAGACGAGCACCTCCGCCCGGAAGAGCACCGGCAGCACCGGCAGCACCACGTCCTCCACCCGGAAGTCGGCTCCGAAGAACGAGTCCTGAGCCACATGGGACGGCGCGGGGGAAGAGCACGGAACGGGCCGGGCACCCTTCGCGGGCCCGGCCCGTTCCATGAGTGCGGGCCCGGTATGTTCCGTCAGCGCTGGGGTACGGTTGCGGCAAGCCCCTTCAGGACCGAGTCGACACCGCGCACGGCCCGAGACCGACCAGGAGAGTGAGCACCATGCTGTTCGAGGGCTTCCAGCTCACCGTCATGACGTTGATCAGCGTCGTGCTGCTCGCCTTGGCGGTCTTCACGTTCGTGGACGCCGCACTGCGGCGGGAGGACGCCTACCGCGCGGCCGACAAGCAGAGCAAGCCCTTCTGGCTGATCATCCTGGGTCTGACGGCGCTGGTGAACGTACTGCAGATCCCTTTCCTCCTGCTGCAGCTCATCGGCCTGGTCGCCACCATCGTGTACATCGTCGACGTCCGCCCGGCGCTCAAGCAGGTCATGGGTGCTTCCCGGGGCCGGCGTTGGGGCCAGCGCCGCGGAGGCAGCAGCAGCGACGGCCCGTACGGCCCGTTCAACGGCCGGTGACGCTGGGCGCTGCTGAGCCGACCAGGTCGATCAGTACGCGCTGTTGAGCGCGAGGCCCGGCACGGTGCCGGGTTCCTGCCGGTTCACCGTCCGCGTTCCAGCAGCAGAACGGCGACGTCGTCGGTCAGCTCGCCTCCGTTGAGGCCGCGCACCTCGTCCATCGTCGCGTCCAGCAGGTCCTCGCCCCGCGCGCCGTCGGCCAGCCGCCGGGCCACGATGTCGAGCATCCCCTGCTGGCCGAGCCGCTCCCGGCTCGGCGCCCGGCCTTCTCCTGCGCCGGGCTCCTCCGCGCGACCCTCGTCCACGCGGCCCTCGATCAGCCCGTCCGTGTACATCATCAGGCTCCAGGAGCGCCCCAGCAGCACCTGGCGGCGCGGCCAGCGCGCTTGGGGCAGCAGCCCGAGCGCGGGCCCGCTCCCGTCCTCCGGCAGCAGCCGTGGCACCGGCTCCCCCTCTGCCACCTCCCCCGCGAACAGCGGCGAGGGGTGCCCGGCCAGATAGATCCCGGCGCTGCGGCCGTCGGCGGCGATGTCCACGGTGCACAGCGTCGCGAAGATCTCCTCGCTGGCCCGCTCGTTCTCCAGCACCTTCTGCAATGTGCTCAGCAGCGCCTCGCCGCACAGCCCCGCGAAGGTCAGCGCACGCCAGGCGATACGCAGCTCGACCCCGAGTGCCGCCTCGTCCGGGCCGTGCCCGCACACGTCGCCGATCATGGCGTGGACCACGCCGTCGGGGGTGCGGACGGTGTCGTAGAAGTCGCCGCCCAGCAGGGCGCGGGAGCGGCCCGGGCGGTAGCGCGCGGCGAACCGCAGATCGCTGCCCTCCAGCAGCGGCCGGGGCAGCAGCCCGCGCTCCAGCCGGGCGTTCTCCTGCGCCCGCAGCCGGGTCTCGGTGAGCTGGCGCTGGGCCAGGTCTGCCCGTTTCCGCTCCACTGCGTAGCGGATGGCACGCATCAGCAGCCTGCCGTCCAGCTCGTCCCGGAAGAGGTAGTCCTGGGCGCCGACCCGTACGGCCTCGGCGGCCCGCTCCGCGTCGCTGCCGTCCGTGAGCGCCAGTACGGCATGGCGCGGGGCCATCCGCAGCACGCGGCGGAGGATCTGCAGCTCGTCGGGCTCGGATGCCGTTCGGGAAGCGGGAGCGGAGCCGGTACGGGCACCGGCACCGGCGGCCGAGCCGGGCTCGGGGACGGCACCGGCGCCGGCACCCGCGCTGGAGGGCGCACCCGCACCTGCGCCCGCCGTGGCGCCCGCACCACCGCTCGCGCCCGCGCCCCCGCTCGCGCCCGAAGCGCCGGAGGCACCAGCGGCACCGGAGGCACCCGAGCCCCCCAAAGCCCCGCCGAAACCAGCAGCCCCGCTGACCCCACCGGCTCCGTCCGCCCCCACGGGCCGGGCCGCGGGAGCCGCCGTGCCGGGGACGCCGCCGATGCCGGGGATGGCGCCGCCGGGCGCGGCCTCCGGCAGCTCGGCCGGGAGGCCCTCGGCCGGCGCCTCCTCGGAGTCCCCGCGCGCCTCACAGGGCAGCGCGAGGTCCAGCAGGATGCAGTGGACATCGTCCGTGAGCAGCCGTGCGGCCTCGGTGAGGTTGCGGGCCGTACGGACCCGCACGGGCCTGCCGTACGCGTCGAGCATGCGGGGCACACTCAGCGCCCCTGCTGGGTCGTCCTCGATGACCAGCAGGGTCAGGCTGCTGCCGGGTCCCGGCGCGGCCTGTCTGGCCGGCGCGCCGGCGGACTGTGCCGCCGCCCCGGCCAGGGGCGCGCTTACGGGCATGCTGAAAACCTCTCCCTCCCCCGAGGGCGTGGTGCGCGCGCCGAGCGGCGGCCACCATGGCTGAGCCCGGAACGGCTCGCGGTGGTCGGGCGCTCGTCATCCCGGGCTATCGGACAGGACCATAGCGCCCTCGTACAGAGGGACGGAATGGCTGACAATAATCCGCCACTGTCATATGCCCATCCCAGACCGGGAGTTCACGCCCAGATACAGCCGTTTTCGCCGGCCCTCGCATGACCAAGCTCACGCATCGAAAACCGTAAAGCACACACCCGGGAAGAAATCCGCCCGGAATTCCCTGGCCGACCCTGCCGCTGCGGAACGAATGCCTTATTTGTCCGGGCGCACCACGCCGAGTATCGGCATGGTTCCGGCGCCCTCGACGGTGATCTGCCGACCGGTGCGCGGCGCGTGCAACAGCGCTCCGTCACCGATGTAGATCCCCACGTGACTGGCGTCCTTTTTGTAAATGATCAGGTCGCCCGGGCGCATTTTGCCGATCGGCACATGCGGCAACTGCTTCCACTGCTCCTGCGAAGTACGCGGGATCCGCACGCCCGCCGCCTCCCAGGCACGCATTGTCAGGCCCGAGCAGTCGAAGGTGTCGGGGCCCTCGGCGCCCCAGACATAGTCCTTGCCGAGCTGCTTGGTGGCCCATTCGATGGCCCGTCGGCCCGCCGGGGACGCCTTGCCCTTGAGATTCTTGAGCACGCCGGATTTCAGCCACTTCGCCTGACGTGCTTTCGCCGCCTCGTCCTCCAGCCGGCGCAGCCGCTCCAGTTCGTCCTTCTTCAGGCCGGATTCGATCTTCTTGGCCTGCTTCAGCTGCGCGGTGATCTTCTTCTTGGCAGCGGCCTTCTTCTTGCGGGTCTTCTCCAGCTTCTTCCACTCGTCCGTGGCGTCCTTGGCGTACCCCTGAAGCCTGCCGCGGGTCTTGGTGAGGGTGCCGATGAATCCCCGGGTCGCGTGCTGGCCCTTGCGGGCGAGGGAGACGTTGTGCAGGAACTTCTCCGGATCGCCGCCGAGCATCAGCTTGGCCTCGTCCGGCATTCCGCCGCCCCGGTACTGCGCGCGGGCCATGGCGCCCGCCGTTCTGTTGAGTTCGTCCAGTTTTCCCTGGGTCGTCTCGATGCGTTTGGCGAGCTTGACGATGTGCTTCTGCTGCTTTTTGACCGCGTCCTCGGCAGCGTTGTACGCGTCCGTCGCCGACCCGGCCTTGTCGTGCAGCCGCTCGATCCGCTTGCGGATCTCCTCCAGGCCCGGCTTGTCCGGCTCCGCGTACGCGGTACCCACCGCAGGCCCCGCGAGCAGCGCCATGGTGCAGGCCAGCACCAGCGTGCCGTACCGGCCGGACGGGAGGGTCGAGTTGGTCTGCGGCCGTGTCACCCGGGCCACCCCCTGGATATGGTCAACTTTGGCCAACGCAGCGGATGGTGCCATGGCCGGCCCGAAGACGACAGAGAAAAGTACTGACGAGTATGGACGGCGCTCCCCCTCTGCGCCCACGCCGCACGGTGGCACCGGGCTGTCCGCCGAGGTTCACTCGGCGTTCACTCAGCTCCGTCGGCCGCTTCACCTGATCTGGCTAATTTCAGCCTTACGACGAGCGCGGCATCCCAGAGACAGGGACTGCGCCCCATAGCCAGAGAATCCGACGGCCGGCCGGTCGTCGCTCCCGGGCCCAGGAAGGAACTGAACGAAAGTGAAGCTTCAGCGCACGCTCCGGCTCCCTGCAGCTGTCGGCGCTCTCACGGTCTGTGGCGCCCTGGCCCTGAGCGCCTGCGGCTCGGACGACAACTCCGGCGGTTCCGGCAGTGACACCACCAAGGCCGCCAGCAAGATCAAGTGTGACGGCGAGGGCAAGCTCCTGGCCTCCGGGTCCAGCGCGCAGAAGAACGCGATGGACATCTGGACGCAGACCTACCAGTCGGCCTGCAGCAGCACCCAGATCAACTACAAGCCCACCGGCTCGGGCGCGGGCATCCAGGAGTTCCTCCAGGGCAAGACGGCCTTCGCGGGCTCCGACTCGGCCCTCAAGCCGGAAGAGGTCGCCCAGTCCAAGAAGGTCTGCAAGGGCGGCCAGGGCATCAACCTGCCGATGGTCGGCGGCCCGATCGCGGTCACCTACAGCCTCGGCGGCGTCGACGACCTGGTGCTGGACGCCGACACGCTGGCCAAGATCTTCGACTCGAAGATCACCAAGTGGAACGACCCCGCGATCAAGAAGCTCAACCCGGACGCGAAGCTTCCGAGCAAGAAGATCCAGACGTTCCACCGCTCCGACGAGTCGGGCACCACGGACAACTTCACCAAGTACCTCAACTCCGCCGCCCCCTCCTCGTGGAAGCACGAGCCCGAGAAGGCGTGGGCCGGCAAGGGCGGCCAGGGCGCCGACGGTTCGTCCGGCATCGCCACGAACGTCAAGCAGAACGACGGCTCCATCGGCTACGTCGAGCTCTCCTACGCCACCGGCAACGACCTCAACACGGTCAACCTGGACACCGGCGCCAAGAAGCCCGTCGAGGCCACCACGGACAACGCCTCCAAGGCGATCGCGGACGCCAAGGTCGTCGGCCAGGGCAAGGACCTCGCCCTGGAGCTGAACTACAAGACCAAGGCCGAGGGCGCGTACCCGATCACCCTGGTGACGTACGAGATCGCCTGCGACAAGGGCAACAAGAAGGAGTCGCTGGACGCGACGAAGTCCTTCCTGAAGTACACCGCGAGCGAGGACGGCCAGAAGGCCCTCAAGGAGAAGGGCTACGCCCCGATCCCCGCGGAGATCAACTCCAAGGTCCGTACCACGATCGACGGCCTGAGCTGACCCGAGGCCGCGAAGGCGGCACTCCCGGAGGTGGACCGGCGGTGCCCAGCGCACCGCCGCCCACCCTCCGCATGCAAACGGCACCCCAATTGTCCGCTCACGCGGCAAATGCGGGGCCACAGAAAGTTCCGGTGCACCGCCAAAGGGGCGACTCCGCAAAGCGGAACGCGCAGCGCGAAGCGCCCCGCACCGTCAGACCGGAGAAACCATGGCTACCGAAACCCCTCCCGCGACAGCGGGCCCCACGGCGCCGCAGCCCGTGAAGGGCGCGAACGGCGCGAAGGGTGCGACGCGCAAGGGTGACCGAATATTTCTCGGGCTCTCCCGGGGCTCGGGGATCACCCTTCTGGTGATCATGGCGGCGATCGCCGTCTTCCTCACCTGGCGCGCGGCCCTCGCCATCAACGCCGACGAGGCCAGCTTCCTCACCAGCTTCGAGTGGGACGCCAACGCGACCCCGCCCCGCTTCGGCATCGCGGTCCTCGCCTTCGGCACCGTCGTCAGCTCGATCATCGCGATGGTGCTCGCCGTGCCGATCGCCGTCGGCATCGCGCTGTTCATCTCGCACTACGCACCGCGCAAGCTGGCGACCCCGCTCGGCTACGTCATCGACCTGCTGGCAGCCGTCCCCTCGATCGTCTACGGCCTGTGGGGCGCGCTCTTCCTCGTCCCGCATCTGACCGGCCTCTACGAGTGGCTGGATCAGTACCTCGGCTGGACGGGGCTTTTCACGTACGAGGGCGGCGCTGCCCGCTCCCTGTTCACGGTCGGCATCCTGCTCGCGATCATGATTCTGCCGATCGTCACCAACGTCTCCCGCGAGGTCTTCCGGCAGTCGCCGAAGATGCAGGAGGAGGCGGCCCTCGCACTGGGCGCGACCCGGTGGGAGGTCATCCGCATGTCGGTGCTGCCCTTCGGCCGCTCCGGCGTCATCAGCGCCTCCATGCTGGGCCTGGGCCGCGCGCTGGGCGAGACGATGGCCGTCGCCACGGTGCTCTCCCCCAGCTTCCTGATCAAGGCCAGCCTGCTGGAGCCGGGCGGCGGCACGTTCGCGCAGAACATCGCCGCGGGCTTCAAGGAGGCCGGGTCCATGGGCCGCGACGCGCTGATCGCCTCCGGCCTGGTCCTCTTCGTCATCACCCTGCTGGTCAACGGCGCCGCCCGACTGATCATCGCGCGCCGCAAGGAGTACTCGGGAGCGAACGCATGAGCCAGACAGCTGTGGCCGACGCCCCCGTGGACGGCGCGGCGCCGCCGCTGCCCAGGCTGCGCCAGCCGCGGCTGCCGCGCTGGGCCCCGGCAGGCCTGGCCGCCCTCGCAGCCGCGCTCGGCATCGGTATCGGCCTGGTGGCCGGGCTGGACAGCCGTATCCAGTGGGGTCTGATCGCCGCCGCGCTCTATGTCGTACTGACCGCGGGCATCGCCGGCGCCGTCGAGGGCGTCCGGCAGGCCAAGGACCGGCTGGCGACCAGCGTGATCTGGGTCTGCTTCCTGCTGGCCGTCGTCCCGCTGGCCTCCCTGCTGTGGGAGACCGCCGCGCGCGGGGTGAAGGTGCTGGACGGCTACTTCCTGACCCACTCCATGAGCGGCGTGATCACCATGGAGCCGGGCGGCGGTATCTACCACGCGCTGATCGGCACCATGGAGCAGGTCGGCCTGGCCACGCTGATCGCGGCGCCCATCGGGCTGCTGACGGCGATCTACCTGGTCGAGTACGGCACCGGCCGGCTGGCCAAGGCCATCACCTTCTTCGTGGACGTCATGACCGGCATCCCCTCGATCGTCGCCGGTCTGTTCATCCTCTCGTTCTGGATCATCATTCTCGGCTTCGGCTACTCCGGGTTCGCGGGCGCGCTGGCGCTGGCGATCCTGATGATGCCGATCGTCGTCCGCTCGACGGAGGAGATGCTCAAGCTCGTACCCAACGAGCTGCGCGAGGCGTCGCTGGCGCTGGGCGTACCGAAGTGGAAGACGATCCTCAAGGTCGTGCTGCCGACCGCGGTCGGCGGTATCACCACCGGCATCATGCTCGCCGTCGCGCGCATCGCCGGTGAGTCGGCCCCGATCCTGCTGCTGGTCTTCGGCTCCGCGGAGATCAACAACAACCCCTTCGAAGGCGCGCAGTCCTCGCTCCCGTACTACATCTACGAGCAGTGGGCCCTCGGCAACGAGCCGTCCTACGACCGCGCCTGGGCAGCCGCCCTCGTGCTGATCGCCTTCGTCATGATCCTCAATCTGGTCGCCCGCGGCATCGCCCGCTGGAAGGCCCCCAAGCACTAAGGGAGTGATTCCCATGGCCAAGCGGATCGACGTCAGCGGCCTCTCCGCCTACTACGGCAACTTCCGCGCCATCGACGACATATCCATGACCGTCGAGCCCCGCTCCGTGACCGCCTTCATCGGCCCCTCCGGCTGCGGCAAGTCCACCTTCCTGCGCACCCTCAACCGGATGCACGAGGTCACCACCGGCGGACGCGTCGAGGGCAAGGTGATGCTGGACGACGAGGACCTGTACGGACCCGGCGTCGACCCCGTCTCCGTACGGCGCACCATCGGCATGGTCTTCCAGCGGCCCAACCCCTTCCCGACCATGTCGATCTACGACAACGTCGCGGCGGGGCTGCGGCTGAACGGCGACGCCAAGAAGAAGGACCTCGACGAGATCGTCGAGCGCTCCCTCAAGGGCGCCAACCTGTGGAACGAGGTCAAGGACCGGCTGAACAGGCCAGGATCCGGCCTCTCCGGCGGTCAGCAGCAGCGGCTGTGCATCGCCCGGGCCATCGCCGTCGAGCCGCAGGTGCTGCTGATGGACGAGCCCTGCTCGGCGCTCGACCCGATCTCCACCCTGGCGATCGAGGACCTGATCGGCGAGCTGAAGTCGCGCTTCACCATCGTGATCGTGACGCACAACATGCAGCAGGCGGCGCGGGTTTCCGACCGCACCGCCTTCTTCAACCTCGCCGAGGTCGGTGCTCCGGGCAAGCTCATCGAGATCGATGACACGGAGCGGATCTTCTCCAACCCGTCGGTCCAGGCCACCGAGGACTACATCTCCGGCCGCTTCGGCTAAGCCCTCGGCCCTGGCCGGCCTTGACCGGCCACCCATTGACCGCCCGCGGTGCTGCATGGCGGTGCCACCGCGGGCATCCCTGTCGCCCCCTCCCTGTTTCTTCCGGGGAGGGGGTGCCTCTTGCTGTTGGTTGCGGGGTGCGGGTGCGTTTGTGGTTGCTCGCGCCGTTCCCCGCGCCCCTGACGGGGCGCCGGGTCAGCCGAAGACCAGCTTGATGGCTCCATAGATGAGCGCAGCGACAATCGCCGCGGCCGGCATGGTGATGAACCAGCCCAGAATGATGTTCTTCGCCACGCCCCACCGCACCGCGCTGACCCGCTTGGTCGCCCCGACGCCCATGATCGCGGACGTGATCACATGGGTTGTGGAGATGGGCGCGTGGAACATGAAGGACGCGGAGTACATCACCGAAGCCGCAGTCGTCTCGGCGGCGAAGCCCTGCGGCGGATCCAGCTCGATGATGCGCCGCCCCAGCGTGCGCATGATGCGCCAGCCGCCCGCGTACGTACCGAGGGACAGCATGCCCGCGCTGGCGATCTTGACCCAGATGGGAATCTCGTTGTGCTGCTGCACATCGGCGATGGTCAGCGCCATGACGACGACACCCATGGTCTTCTGCGCGTCCTGGAGACCGTGGCCGAGCGCCATACCGGCCGCCGAGACGGTCTGCGCTATCCGGAAGCCCCGCTTCGCACGGTGCGGGTTCGCCTTGCGGAAGACCCACATGATGGCGCACATCACCAGATAGCCGAACAGCAGCCCGACCAGCGGCGAGAGAACCATCGGGATGACGATCTTCTCGAGCACTCCCCACCAGTGGACGGCGATGCTGCCGGCCAGCGCCGCGCCCACCAGGCCGCCGAACAGGGCGTGGCTGGAGGACGAGGGCAGTCCGTAGTACCAGGTGATGAGGTTCCAGACGATGGCTCCGACCAGCGCGGCGAACAGAATGGCCATGCCACTGTCGCCGTGTGGGGTCTCGATCAGCCCCTTGCTCACGGTCTTGGCGACGCCGCTGCCGAGGAAGGCACCCGCCAGGTTCATCACCGCGGCCATCGCCAGCGCCGCACGCGGGGTGAGCGCCCGGGTGGAGACCGACGTCGCGATGGCGTTCGCGGAGTCGTGGAAGCCGTTCGTATACGTGAAGAAGAGCGCGACACCGACGGTCACGATCAGCGCGAAGGTGTCCACGGAGCGTCAGGACTCCTTGACCGTGATGGTCTCGACGGTGTTGGCCACGTGCTCGAAAGCGTCGGCGGCCTCCTCCAGCACGTCCACGACCTGCTTGAGCTTCATGACCTCGATGGCGTCGTACTTGCCGTTGAACAGATGGGCCAGCAGCTTGCGGTGGATCTGGTCGGCCTGGTTCTCCAGCCGGTTGACCTCGATCCAGTACTCGGTGAGGTTGTCCATGGTCCGCAGGTTCGGCATGGCCTCGGCGGTCAGCTCGGCCGCCCGCGACAGCACCTCGATCTGCTGCTCGACTCCCTTGGGGAGCTCCTCGATCTGGTAGAGGACGACGAGGTCGACGGCCTCCTCCATGAAGTCCATGATGTCGTCGAGGGAGGACGCGAGGTTGTAGATGTCCTCGCGGTCGAACGGCGTGATGAACGAGGAGTTGAGCTGGTGGAAGATCGCGTGCGTCGCGTCGTCTCCCGCGTGCTCCGCCGCGCGCATCCGTTCGGAGATCTCGGTCCGCGCGGAGGACTCAGCCCCGAGCAGTTCCATGAGGAGCTTGGAGCCGGTCACGATGTTGTCCGCGGAGGCCGCGAACATGTCGTAGAAGCTCGTCTCCCTGGGGGTCAGACGAAAGCGCACTGGGGGTCCTCGGGGTGCATCGGCGACGGTCTCGTTGATGCTAGGCGCATCATCCGGCCACAGCGAACCGGCGTCCCCCAGTGTCACCCATGGAGACTCGCCTTCTGAAGCGGGCTCCGAGAAGTCCGGTATCATATACCCAGGAGGGGTATGACGAGCCCGATATCACGGCTCCGGCAGCCCCTCACCACCACCCGGGAGGACCGCATGACGTCGCCGCAGACCACACCGGACACGCCGCAGACCGTGGCCGAAGCCACGTCGGAATCCTGCTCGGCACACGCGGCCACCGGCGAGCACGGTTACACCAAGAACAAGGAAGCTCACGTCAAGCGACTGCGCCGGATCGAGGGCCAGATCCGCGGGCTCCAGCGCATGGTGGACGAGGACGTCTACTGCATCGACATACTGACCCAGGTCTCCGCCTCCACCAAGGCCCTCCAGTCCTTCGCGCTTCAGCTCCTGGAGGAGCATCTGCGGCACTGCGTGGCACACGCCGCGCTGGACGGCGGCGCCGAGATGGACGCCAAGGTCGAGGAAGCCACCGCCGCCATCGCCCGCCTGCTGCGCACCTGATCGGCGACTGCTGCGCACCGGGTCCGCGACTGCCGCACAGCTGATTCGCGTCTGCTGCGCACCTGATCTTCATCTGCTGCGCACTCGTTCGCGACTGCTGTGCACGACCCGCGCCTCGCCCGGACCCCCGCCCGGCCCGGAGACGGTCTCAGCAGGCCGACGACCGCGGAAGGTCGTCCAGTTCGTCCGCCGCGCGCCGCAGCACCTCGTCGATACGGGCCACACTCAGCGGCCCCTCGGCTGCGGACGCAGCGATCATCAACTCGCCGCACAGCTCGATCTCTGCGAGAGCGACGTGGTCCTGCATCAGCGAACGCCGTCGGCAGCGGCCCCCACGGCCGTCGCCCCTGTCGTCACGCTTCGGTACGGGCACACGTATCACCTCCCGTGCTGCACGGATCCACCGGGCGGAGCACCGCGGCCGAGCCGGGGCCCAGCCTCCCAGCCTAGGGAGGCCGCCGCCCGGGCGCATGGCACTTCCGAATCATTTACCGGCCCGGAACCACGGACGCCACCATGGCGCGGGGCTACGGTGCCGCGATCTTCCCCGTCCAGATGTCGCCCCGCCCCGGCATCGCGATCCGCACCCGGGTACCGAAGCCGTGCAGCACCGTCGTCGAAGAGACCGCGTAGTCCGCGTCGGGCGGGCTGTCCGGGTCCGCGGCGAAGGTGAAGCGGTGCTGGACCTTCCGCAGCCGGCCCTGTGCGTCGAGGTAGGCGTCGAACGGCACCGTACGCCCGGAGAACCCTTTCTCCGCCGCCTTGAGCTGACGCCGTGCCAGTGGCGGCGCCCCCGCGGCCGCGCGCTCGATGTCGACCACACCGCTGTAGTGCCACACCCGGACGCCGTCCAGCTCGGTGCGGCCCTCGTACGCCACCCGGCGTGCTCCGCACAGCAGTTGAGCGGCGGTGACCGGATCGGTGGCCCCGCCGGTGACCAGGTTCCCGTCCGGCAGCCTGGTGGTGTCCACCCGCACCCACTTGTCGTCCGGCACGCCCGCGCGGTGCCGCATGTACAGGGCGCCAGGAGTGACCAGTTCGCGCACCAGCCTGCGCTCCCCCGGCGCTACCCCGTCGGCGCCGGGCGGCAGCGCGACCCGCAGTTGGCCGGTACGCCTCGCCAGGTCGAACGCGCCGCGGCCCTCGATGGTGACCCGGGTGTGGCCGCTGACCATCTCCATGGTCGTACGCACCCGCGCCGTCCCGGCCCGTACCAGCCGGTCGGCCGCCGCCCGCACGGCAGCCGGACCGGGACGGGAGGGCTCGTCACCCTCCTGCGGCCCGGCGGCAGGGGGCCCGGCGGCGGTGGGAGGCCCGGCGGTCGCCACGGCACCCTTCCCGGAGCAGCCGGCCACCGACAGCAGCACCGCGCCGAGCGCCACCGCCACGAGCGGGAGGGGCACCGTGCCGCCTCGGTACTGCCGCCGCGCCGCCATGTCCTGCCGACCTCTCGCTCCCGGTCGCCGCCGCCCAGCCTTCGGCCGGGAGGTGCCCTCAGGGGCGAGGGCCGGTCCGGATCCGACGGTTCAACGAGGCCCCTGGGAACGCCGTCACGGCCCGAGTACGGTGGTCACGTGCGAGAGCTAGCTCCCGAACACCAGCCGGACCCGGCGAATCCGGCCCACTCGACGGCCCAGGCGGGCCAGGCGGCCCCGCACGGGACGTCGTTGAGCGAACGGGGCTCCTTCTGCGCCGCGTCGTGCAGCTGCGGCTGGCGCGGCCCCGCCCGCCGAGCCCGCGACCGCGCCCGCGAGGACGGCCGGGCGCACCTGCAGCAGCACGGCAACAGCACGACAGCGTCCCCGCCGGACAGTGCGGCAGGGGCGCTGTAGTTGCAGTTGTAGCCGTAGTGCCGTTCAGCCCTCAGGCCCTCGGCCCGTCAGGCTGCCAAGCCCTCAAGCCGCCAGGTCGCGGTCCCCCGCGCGGCGCCGCTCGCCCTCGCCGGACCGGCCCGCAGCCCGGCGGCCCGCCGCGGCAGCGCCTACGGCCGCGGCAGCCGCACCTGCCCACAGCAGCGTCTCCAGCCGGGCGTTCCCGGCCACGGCCCGCACCAGCGGCGTCAGCGCCCACATGGCGACGGGGGCCAGCAGCAGCGCGACAGCGGTGCCCAGCGCGAGTCCGCCGATGACGTCGGTGGGGTAGTGCACCCCCATGTAGACGCGGCAGAAGGCCTCCAGGAGAGCCAGGGCGATGGCGAAGAGCCCGGGCTTGCGCTGGACCATGAAGATGCCGACGGCGATGGCCATGGTGAGCGTGGCGTGGTCACTGACGAAGGAGAAGTCCGTCTTGCCCTGAATGAGGGGCTCCACGGCCTTGTGTTCCAGGAAGGGCCGCGGCCGCTCGACGAAGCCGCGGATGGGGATGTTCACGGCGAGCGCGATCAGTGCCGCCAGCGGAGCCCAGAGCAGCCCGGCGAATCCGCTCAGCGCCTCGTCCCGGCTCTCGCGTCTGCGGGTCACGCCCCACCAGGCCCACAGCGTCAGTACGACGAGCCCCACGGCGATGCCGTACTCCCCGATGTACTCCATGACGCGGTCGGCCCAGGTAGGTGCGTCCTTGGCCAGCCCGTTGATCTCGTAGAGCAGTTCGACATCAGGGTTGTCCCAGAGTGCCATCGCGGTGCGGCCCCTCACTTCGGCTGTGTGCTCATCACTGGATCACGCTGACGACCCCCCGTGGTCGCGGTGCGGAAGTCCCGTTCCGTGGAGAAAACGCGCTGCGGCAGGCGGAGCGTTCCGTTCTTACCGAACGATCACCATGACGTTACCCAAGGGTGACCCATCGGCGCAGCTCAGGGCCCATGCCTCACGCATTGTTGACGCAATCCCTGCGCTGTGCGCACAAGCTTGCCCCTGAGCTGCGCAACCTGGCGTACTCCACGCCGTGGCCTTCAGGTCACTTGGCGCTCGGCCGGGTCGCCCCGAAGTAGTCCGGGCTGTCGATCGGGTCGTAGCGGATCTTCGCTCCGGTATAGGGAGCGTTGATCATTTTGCCACCACCGACGTAGATGCCCACATGGTGGATGGACCGGGAGCTGGTCAGGTCGTTGGCGAAGAAGACCAGGTCCCCCGGGAGCAGTTCGCTCCGCTTGGGATGCGGCCCGGTGTTGTACTGGTCGTTGGCCACCCGGGGCAGCTTGACGCCGACCTTCGCGTACGCCGCCTTCGTCAGCCCCGAACAGTCGAACCGGCCGCCCTGCTCCGCCGTGCCGTTGCCGCCCCACAGATACGGGGTGCCCAGCTTGCTCTGCGCGAAGGCGATGGCGCCCGCGCCCTGCTTGGTGGGGCTGAGCCGGCCGGTGGGCGCGGCGAAGCTCTGCTCCATCTTGCGGATGGTGGAGACGTAGTTCTTGGTCTCGCTGTAGGGCGGCACGCCGCGGTACTTGAGGACGGCGTACGGACCCGCGTTGTACGCGGCGAGCATGTTGTCCGAGGCGTCGCCGGGCACGCTCTTGACGTTGGCGGCCAGCTTGCAGTCGTAGCTCGCGGCGGAGGGAATGGCGTCCTCGGGGTCGTGCACGTTCTTCTTGCCGTCGCCGTTGGCGTCCATGCCGTGTGTGGCCCAGGTGGCCGGGATGAACTGCGCTATGCCCTGCGCCTTTGCGGGGCTCTGCGCCTTGGGGTTGAAGCCGCTCTCCTGGTTGAGCTGCGCGGCGAGCAGCGCGGGGTTGAGGGCCTTGCACAGGTTGCCCCACTTCTGGACGAGCCCCGCGTAGGCAGCCGGCACGGAGCCCTTGGCGAGCCCCACGGCGCCGCCCACCGCCCCCGGCAGGCCGGCGGAGGCCACATAGGTGCCCACCACGAGCAGCGTGACGAACAGAGACAGCGACCCCACTCCGCCACCGATCGCCAGCAGCCACGCTCTTCTACGGCGCACTGCCCAACCCTCCCCCACAGGAACCCAGTTCGGTAACGCCGACCACGCCCGTACATCATTCCAGGCCGGCCCTCCGAGCGGAACGGCGGACGACGGGCGCGAAGGTGAACGAGATCACCTGCCCCGCCCCGCACTTGACCCACCAGGGGCGCACGGATGTACGACCGAGCGACCGTGCCCCCCTCTTACCCGTCTCCTGTCCCTCTCTGCCCCTCTCTCTGCCCCTCTCTCTGCCCCTCTTCTGCCCAGGACCGTCGATTCCCCGCCACGGTTCCCGAAGCGGCCACGAATCGGGGCCACTTCGGGCAAGCTCGACGGCCCTCATGTCACCGGTCCGTGGCACAATCCGTCAGAGACAAACCTTGAAACTAGGCGGTGAGTTCACCATGTTCCTGGCGGCTGACAAAGGCGATATCACCACCATCATCGGCGGGATCGCGCCGGACTGGGGCCCGTTCGGCTCCCTCGGGCACGAGGCCCGGGTAATGATCGAGGTCATCATGGCCGTGGCCATCCTGCTCTGCCTCGGCATCGCCATCTGGGGCGCTGCCAAGCAGCGGATCGGCGCCACGGCGCTCCGCGACACCTTCAGCGCCGAACAGGGGAAAGGTCTGATCGTCGCCGGGCTGACCGGCGTGTTCATCATCGGTTCCCTCGGCACCCTGTTCACCATCGTCTACGGCATGGCGGTCTAGCCCCCGCCGCGGCACGGCGCTCCGAGGACCGCTCAGCCGCGAGGCCACAGACGACACAGCGGCGCGCCCGGCGCCGGCCCGCGCCCGCTCACAAGGAGCTCCATGGACATCGTGAACCCCGCCCTCCACGACTATCTGCTGGCCCACTGCACGCCGGCTGACGAAGTCCTCCGCGATCTGGTCGAGGAGACCCACGAGCGCGTGCCGGACCTCCCGACCATGCAGATCACCCACGACGAGGGCGAGTTCCTCACGATGCTGGTGCGGCTGACGGGTGCCAGGACCGCCGTCGAGGTCGGCGTGTTCACCGGCTACTCCTCCATCTGCATCGCCCGCGGGCTGCCCGCGGACGGCCGGCTGATCGCCTGCGACGTCTCGGAGGAGTGGACGTCCATCGCCCGCCGCTACTGGGAACGCGCCGGCCTCACCGACCGCGTCGACCTGCACCTCGCCCCCGCTGTCGAGACGCTGCACGCACTGCCGCAGGAGGAGTTCGTCGACTTCGCGTTCATCGACGCGGACAAGACCGGCTACCCGGCGTACTACGAGGCACTGGTGCCGCGGCTGCGTCCCGGTGGACTGATCGTGCTGGACAACGTGCTGCGCTCGGGCCGTGTCGTGGACCCGGCAGCACAGGACGAGGCGGACGTCGCCATCCGCCGGATCAACGACACCATCACCGCGGACGAACGTATGGAGTCCGTGATGCTGCCCCTGAGGGACGGCGTCACACTGGCCCGCAAACGCGCGTAGGCGGAGGCCTTAGGCCGCCGGCAAGGGGGCCGAGCACCCCGACTGTACCTACTAGTATGTACGGGTCTTACCATGCACGGGACCGTGCCCGCCGAGCCCGGAGCAGCCCGTGTACGCGAACCAGTACGAGATCACCCTCCCCGCCGACTACGACATGGGGATCATCCGCCACCGCGTCGCCCGCGGCGGCCACGCCCTCGATCAGCGGGCCGGCCTGGGCCTGAAGGCATATCTCATCCGGGAACGCGGGGTGCACGGCTCTCCCGTCAACCAGTACGCGCCCTTCTACCTGTGGCACGACACGGCCGCGATGGGCCACTTCCTCTTCGGCGACGGCGGATTCCACAACATCGTCCGCGACTTCGGCCGCCCCGCCGTCCGGCACTGGACCGGAGTGGCGTGCGTGCCCGGAGGAGCCCGCCCCACACCCCCCAAGGCCGCCTCCCGCCGCCTGACGCCGCTCCCGCCGCACCCCGACGCGGAGGGCGGTACGGGTCTCGGGCTGGCCGCTCTCGTCGAACGCGAGGTCGAGGAGCTGCAGGCACTGGCGGCGAACGGTGACGTCCACACCGCGGCGCTGGCCCTCGATCCCCACCACTGGCAGCTGCTGCGCTTCGTCCTGTGGCGCGAGACCGTGGACGAGGCCGAACCGGCGACCGAACGCTACGAAGTGCTGCACCTCTCGTCCCCCGGCCTCACCGAACTCCCCGCGGGCCGCCAGTGGTGACGTACGAACAGCAGGCTGCCGCCGAACCTCACACCTTGCCCTGACCGAACGGATCGACCTCGGTCAGCAGCTTGTCGATCCGCGCCTTGTCCACGCGGTTCGTCACCTCCGAGACCTCCTGCCTGTCCCGTACGCACTTGGCCAGCGTGAACGCGGAGGACACCACGAAGACCAGCCCGAGGCCCAGATACCCGCGCTCCCACGGGCCGACCGGCAGCCGCACGATCCCCACGAGCAGCGCGAGCAGCGAGACCCCGAAGGCAATCGCCGACTGCACGAAGAACGCCGCGGTGGTGGGTCTCTGCACGGAAGGAGTCACATCAGTCATACCCGGCAGCCTGGACCACCCCGGCGCCCCGCACATGGGTACGGATACTCAAACCCGCCCTGCAGCCGCTCAGCTGCCGCCCTGGGCCCCGCCGAGCACCGGGGGCGCACCGGTGCACCGCCCGCCCCCGTACCGTGCGCGTAATCGCCCCCTGAGCGGCAAGAACACAGACGGCGCACCGTCGCGGTGTTCGAAATGCTGCCGTTCACCTGTCTTGCACACGGCACATGCGCGGTGTGACACCGCTACCGTCATCTGAGGAGACAATGCAGTGACGGCAGTTGAGCGACAGAGGTCGAGGGGGCCAGGCCGGCATGATCATCGGCGACGGCGACGAGTACGAGGCGCGTACTCGCACCAGCGAAGGCGTGCCCGGCGCCCGGGACGGCGCACGGACAACGACTCGAACACGCCTGCCCGGAAGTGAGGGCGGCGGCAACCGGCCGCCCAGCCGCCCCGGGCGGAGCCTGGTGACGGTCGTCGCCGTGGTCGTCCTCCTCATCGCCGCCATCGCCTTCGCCAACCGCGGCGGCGGCGAGGGCAGCGGCGACGGCGACAACGCCTCCTCCGATGGCAAGGGCAACAACGCCCCCCAGTCCCAGGGC
>NZ_JADKMA010000179.1 GCF_017676365.1 Streptomyces oryzae | reverse complement strand
GGTGGGTGGGTTACGCATACCGGATCCTCGGGTCGAGCACCGCGTACAACAGATCGACGAGCAGGTTCGCGAGGAGGAAGACGATGACGAGGATGGTCACGAAGCCGACGACGGTCGGCGAGTTCTGCCGGACGATGCCCTGCCACAGCTGGAAGCCCACGCCCTGGATGTTGAAGATCCGCTCGGTCACCAGCGCCCCGGCCATCAGGCTGCCGACGTCCGTACCCAGAAAGGTGACGACGGGGATCAGCGAGTTCCGCAGCAGGTGCCGCACCGTCACCCGCCGCCGGGACAGCCCTTTGGCGATGGCGGTCCGCACATAGTCGGAGCGGGCGTTCTCCGCGATCGACGTCCGGGTCAGCCGGGTGACATAGGCGAGCGAGACCAGCGCGAGGACGAGACCGGGCAGCAGCAGCTCCCCGACCGGCGCGGCGGGCGAGACCGCGGGGGCGATCAGGCCCCATTTCACGCCGAGCAGATACTGCGCGAGGCTGCCGGTCACAAAGGTCGGTACGGAGATGACGACGAGCGTCAGCATCAGCACCCCGGAGTCGACGGGCCGCCCGCGCCGCAGCCCCGTGACCACGCCCAGCACGATGCCGAAGGCGATCTCGAAGACGATGGCCACGATGGCCAGCCGGATGGTGATGGGAAAGGCGGTGCCCATCAGTTCGGTCACCGGCCGGCCGTTGAACGCGTTGCCGAAGTCGCCGGTGAAGATCTTGCCCATGTAGAGCCCGTACTGCTGCCAGATGGGTTTGTCGAGGTTGAATTCCTCGCGCAGTTGCCGGGCGGTGGCCGGATCAGGGGCCCGCTCCCCGAACATCGCGTTGACCGGGTCCCCGACTGCGTACACCATCACGAAGATGAGAAAGGTGGTCCCGGCGAAGACCGGGATCATCTGGAGCAGTCGTCTGGTGACGTAGCGCCCCACGGCGGCTCACTTGACCTTGATGTCGGTGAAGACCGGCACGGAGAAGGGGTTGAGTCTGACGTTGCTGACGCGGCTGGAGTATCCGGCGTTCCCGTTCTGATACCACAGCGGAATCGAGGGGAAGGTGTCCAGGATCCGCTTCTCCGCCTGCTGGAAGAGGCCGATTGCGGACTTCTCGTCGGTGGCCTCGTTCGCCTTGTCGATGAGCTGGTCGACCTTCGGGTCGGAGAAGCCGGAGTCGTTGGAGGAGGCGTTGGTGTAGTAGATGGGCTGGATGAAGTTCTGGATGAGCGGATAGTCCATCTGCCAGCCGGTCCTGAACATCCCCTTGAGCTTCCTGTCGGTGATGTCGGAGCGGAATTCGCTGAACGTCGGCACGGGGTTGATGGCGCAGGCGTTGTTCTTGCCGAGCGTGCGGTTGATGCTGTTGCAGACGGCCTCCATCCATTGCCGGTGCGACCCGGTGTCCACGTTGGAGGTCAGGGTGATCTTCCCGCCGGGCAGCCCGCCGCCCTGCTTGATGAGTTTCCTGGCCCCCTTGGGGTCGTAGGTGCACACGTCGCCGCAGAGCCCCGGTTTGTAGCCGCCGGAGGTCTTCAGCACGGGCGAGGTCAGATCGGTCGCGGGTTCCCGGGTGCCGTGGTAGATCTTCTCGGTCACTTCTCTCCGGTCGATCGCCTTGGAGAGTCCGCGGCGCACCATCGCGGCCTTCTTGCTCTGCCACTTCTTGTCGTACATCGGGAAGGAGAGGGTCTGGGTGATGCCCGCAGGCTGGTTGATGTAGCGCCCGTTCAGGTCCCGTTTCGCGTTCTTGAGCTGTCCGGCGGGCAGTTCGTCGACGACGTCGAGGTTTCCGGCCTGCAGATCCGTGTAGCCGGTGTTCTGGTCGGTGTAGACCTTCAGCTCGACGCCCTTGTTGCGGGGTTTGTCGTCCCCTGCGTAGTACTTGTTGCGGGACAGCTGCATCGACTGGCCCTTGGTGTAGGAGTCCACCTTGTAGGGGCCGTTTCCCACCGGCTTCTTCAGCCAGCCGTCGTGGTCGGTGAAGAACGACTTCGGCAGCGGTGCGTAGGCGCTGTATCCGAGGGTCTGCGGCCAGAGGGAGAACTTCTGGTTGAGCCGCACCGTGAACGTACGGTCGTCCTGCACCTTCAGCCCGGACAGCTTCTTCGCCCTGGGCGCCCCCTTCTCGGGGTGTACGTCCTCGTAGCCCTCAATGTACTGGAAGAAATAGGAATTGATCTGTTTGTTGCTGACCAGCGCCCCGTAGTTCCAGGCATTCACGAAGGACTTGGCCGTCACGGGCGTGCCGTCGGAGAACTTCCAGCCCTTCTTCAGCTTGATGGTGAAGTTCTGCTGGTCGTCGGAGTCGATGGATTCGGCGACTGCCTTCTCGGCCTTGCCCGTGGTCGGGTTGTACTTCATCAGCCCCCGGGAAATCATGTCGAGGACCTTGCCGCCCTGCACCTCGTTGGTGTTGGCGGGCTCGACCGGGTGCTGCGGATCGGTCCAGAACGCGCGTACGACACCACTCTGCGCGCCGCCCGCGGCGGCACCGGCGTTGGAGCCGCCGCCGCAGGCCGTTGCCGTCAGAGCGACCGCCCCGGCGGCGGCGAGCGCCCGCCTGGTCATGGTGGTGCGGGTGGCTCCACACATGGGGTGCCTCCTGGGTGCGCTGTCAGTCCGAGTACGCCTCCAACCCACATAACACCTTTTGTCACCATATGCCCGGCTGGCTTGCCCACCGCCCCACTCCCCGGCACCCGTTCGGGGGCTGCTCCGGAACACGAGAATCCGGAACACCAGAAGGGGCCCACCCCAGGGTGGGCCCCTTCGTCACGTCCGCCGCGTGCGCCGCTTCCGCCGCTGGCTACCGCTTCGCGCGGGCGGCCGCACGCGCCCGCTCCTTCATGTCCAGGTTCACCTTGCGGATGCGCACCGTCTCCGGCGTCACCTCGATGCACTCGTCCTCGCGGCAGAACTCCAGCGCCTGCTCCAGCGAGAGCTTCCGCGGCGGCACCAGGTTCTCCGTCGTATCGGCGGAGGCGGCCCGCATGTTGGTGAGCTTCTTCTCCTTGGTGATGTTGACGTCCATGTCGTCCGAGCGGGAGTTCTCCCCGACGATCATGCCCTCGTACACCTCGGTGCCCGGCTCGATGAAGATGGTGCCCCGCTCCTGGAGGTTCATCATCGCGAAGGGCGTCGCCGTCCCGGACCGGTCCGCCACCAGCGACCCACTGCGCCGCGTGCGCAGCTCGCCGAACCACGGCTCGTGCCCCTCGAAGATGGAGTGCGCGATGCCCGTGCCGCGGGTCTCGGTCAGGAACTCCGTACGGAAGCCGATCAGACCGCGCGAGGGGACCAGCCACTCCATGCGCACCCAGCCGGAGCCGTGGTTGGTCATGGTCTCCATGCGGCCCTTGCGGGTCGCCATCAGCTGGGTGATGGCGCCCAGGTGCTCCTCAGGAGCGTCGATGGTCATCCGCTCGACCGGCTCGTGCAGCTTGCCGTCTATCTCGCGGGTGACGACCTCCGGCTTGCCCACGGTCAGCTCGAAGCCCTCGCGGCGCATCGTCTCCACCAGGATGGCCAGCGCCAGCTCACCGCGGCCCTGCACCTCCCAGGCGTCGGGGCGCTCGGTGGGCAGCACCCGCAGCGAGACGTTGCCGATCAGCTCGCGGTCCAGCCGGTCCTTGACCAGCCGCGCGGTGACCTTGTGGCCCTTGCCGCCCTTGCCCACCAGCGGCGAGGTGTTGGTGCCGATGGTCATGGAGATGGCCGGCTCGTCCACGGTGATCAGCGGGAGCGCGACCGGGTTCTCGGCGTCCGCGAGCGTCTCGCCGATCATGATGTCCGGGATACCGGCGACCGCGCAGATGTCGCCGGGACCGGCCTCGGCGGCCGGCTTGCGGGTCAGCGCCTCGGTCATCAGCAGCTCGGTGATCCGTACGTTCTGCACCGAGCCGTCCCGCCTCATCCAGGCCACGGTCTGGCCCTTCTTCAGCGAGCCCTCCTTGACGCGCAGCAGCGCGATCCGGCCCAGGAAGTTGTCCGCGTCCAGGTTGGTGACGTGCGCCTGGAGCGGTGCACCCTCCTCGTAGGTGGGAGCGGGCACCGTCTCCAGCAGGGTGGTGAAGAACGGCTCCAGGCTGTCGCTGTCCGCGGGGACCGCGCCGTCGGCGGGCTGGGTCAGCGAGGCGATGCCGTCCCGGGCGCAGGCGTAGACGATGGGGAACTCGATCTGCTCCTCGTCCGCGTCCAGGTCGAGGAAGAGGTCGTAGGTCTCGTCAACGACCTCGGAGATCCGGGCGTCGGGCCGGTCCGTCTTGTTGACGCAGAGGATGACGGGGAGCCGCGCCTGGAGCGCCTTGCGGAGCACGAAACGGGTCTGCGGCAGGGGCCCCTCGGAGGCGTCGACCAGCAGCACGACCGCGTCCACCATCGACAGACCGCGCTCGACCTCGCCGCCGAAGTCGGCGTGGCCGGGGGTGTCGATGATGTTGATGGTGACCGGTTCCCCGCCGTCCTTGGGGTGGTACCGGACCGCGGTGTTCTTGGCGAGAATGGTGATGCCCTTCTCGCGCTCCAGGTCGTTCGAGTCCATCACCCGGTCGTCGACGGATTCGAGCTGGTGGGCCGCGAAGGCTCCGGCCTGCTTGAGCATGGCGTCGACCAGGGTGGTCTTGCCGTGGTCGACGTGGGCGACGATTGCGACGTTACGGATGTCGTGGCGCGTGGGCACTGAGGGGTGTCTCCCGGGTTGACGGATCGGGCCGCGCTCCCCCAGCCTCCGGCCGGGAGGTACCCCCAGCCTGTGCTGCCGGGCCGCGCACCCTGACGCCGGGCATGGCTCGCCGCGGCCTCGTCAACCATGGTACGGGCCGCCACGCGAAGCGCCGGACGGGGCCGCTGTGCGGTCCGTCCGGCGCTCGGCGGCCGGTGGGAGGGTGCGGCTCAGCTCTTGCGGTAGCCCATGTCCTCGTACACGGGGGCGGAGAAGCCGAAGGCGCCCACGTTGGCCAGGTTCCGCTTGGCCGCGACCAGCTGGGGCCGCTGGTAGAGCGGCAGCGAACCGGACACCGCCCAGATCCGCTGGTCGGCCTGCTGCATCAGCTCCCGGCGCCGTCCGTCGTCCAGCTCGCCCGCAGCCTCCTCGAAGAGCTGGTCGATCCGGTCGGTGCCGACCCTGGCGTAGTTCTGCTCGACCTGGAGCGAGCCGTCGGACGCCGGCTGCGGCTTGGCGAAGATCGGCCGTGCCTCGGTGGCGGGGAACGCCGTCGCGGGCCACGAGTACAGCGCCAGGTCGTAGTCGCCCGAGGCGATGTGGTCCTTGAAGTAGCTGTCGCCGGGCACTTCCTTGATCTGCGTACGGATGCCGACGCCGTGCAGCATCCGTGCGATGCGCTTGCCGGTGTCCCTCAGCTGGGCCGAGCCCTTGCCGCCCGGCAGCACGAAGCGCAGCGCGAGGGGCTTGCCGCCCTTGCTGCGCACCCCGCTGGCCGGGTCGGCCGCCAGCAGCCGCAGTTCCCGGGCCGTCGCCTGCACCTTCTCGGCCGTCTCCAGCGCCGCCCTGGCACGGCTCAGCTTGCGCTCGGAGCCGTCCTGTCTGGCGGAGGCGAGGCTGGAGTGTGCGGCCTGCGCGAGGATGGCGCCCCGCTGGGTCGTGGCCGACACGGAGAGGCCCAGCGGTTTGTCGACGACCCGGGCGATCTGGTCGGCGGTCAGCCTCACCACCGACGACTCGGCCTCCGCGCGGTGGGGCGCGCGGCCCCCCACGTCGGGAGAGCCGGCCGCGGCGGACGGCTCGGCGGGCCCGCCGTCGGCCCGCTTCTCCTTCTTGTCCCCGGCCTTCTCGCCCTCTGCCTTCTCGCTGCCGTGGTGCCCCCCGTGGGCGTTCCCGGCCGACTTCCCGGCGTGCTTCTCGGCGCCCGCCCCGCCCAGGCCGCCGGTCTTCCAGCCCGCGTCGGCCAGCAGGGACTGCGCGGAGTCGATGTCCGCGCTGCCGAAGTCGCCGCTGTTGTCGTGGTAGCCGTCCTGGTTGGCCATCCGCAGATGGCTGCCGAGCGGCTTGTGCGGCAGTCCGGTCCCGGCGAGCGCCTTCTCGGCCAGCTTCTCCCGGTCGATGGCGCGGGCCACCGCGCGGCGCACCCGCTCGTCGGCGAGGGGGCCACTGGCGCCGTTGAGGGTCAGCTGGGTGTAGGCGGGGTCCAGCGCCCGGCGCACCTCGTACCTGCCCAGATGCCGTGCCGCCGCGGCGCCGAAGCGCTTGCGGGCCTCCCGCTTGCGCGCCTCGCGCCGCTCGGCCTCGCGCTTCTTGGCCTCCTGCGCGTTCTTGGCGCCCTTGGCCGCGTCGGGGCGCCCGGGGCCGCCGAGCCCGTTCGCGGCGCCGATCCGCCTGGCCGCCGGCGCGCTGACGTCGGCGACGTCCACCTTCCCCTCCGCCAGCGCCTTGGCCGTCTGGTCGCGGGGCACCGCGGTCAGCACGATGCGGTCCAGCTTGGCGCGGTCGCCCCACCAGCGCGGGTTGCGCTCCAGGACGGTACGGTCGCGGTCCTTGCCCGCCTTGACGACGCGGAACGGGCCGGCCACCGCGGGCAGCCTGGTGCGGATGCGGTCGTTGAACGCCTTGGGCCTGTTCATGGCCTGCTTGGGGTAGAGCGGCGTAAACAGGGAGCGCCAGTCCGCGTACGGCTTGCCGAAGACGACCTTGACCTCGTCGGCGTTCTCACCCTTGGTGACCTTGCGGATACGGTCGTACCCGGCGTTCCGCGCCGTCCAGTAGGCGTTGTTCTTGCCGCGCAGCGCCTTCCACTGGGCGCGGAAGTCCGCAGCGCCCAGCCGGCGGCCGTCGCTCCAGCGGGCCTTCGGGTTGAGCTTGTAGACGACGGTCTGCCGGGGCTCGGTCTCCGTGACCTCGGCGCCGCGCAGGAAGTCCTCGTCCTTCTGCGGGCGGCCGTGCTCGTCGAGGGTGAACAGTGTGGGCAGGCTGGCCGCCGCGACCCGCTTGGTGGCCTCGGTGGAGTCCGGCTGGAAGACGTTGAAGGTGGTGGGTGCCGCGTCCACCGCCCAGCGCAGGGTGCCGCCGGAGGCGATCTGCTGCCGGTCGGTGGCGCGTACGTCCCCGCCCCCGCTCGCCGAGCCGCTGCCGGTGTCGGACTCGGCGTCCTGCGAGTCCGAGCCGCCACAGGCCGCCAGCGGCAGCGGCAGCAGCAGACCGGCGATGAGCGCCGCCGCCCAGCGCCGGTTCCGGCGGGGCCGGACGGTCGCGTCACGGCTGAGGGAATCCCCTGGCTGTGGCGGCCTCGGGGGCCTTCGTGATTCGGCTGGGACGGCTCGCATGCTGAAACCTCCGGGGCTGGCCGCGCGTCCGCGTACGTCCACTTTCGGCGGTTTTGGCGGCTCATCACATCTTTTCGCCCCACTGAAGGCGAGCCCACACCCTGAGACCGCGCAGACACGACGTACGGAGCACATATGCCACCCGTGCGGAGCAGCCCCCCGCGCGGTCCGCGGGGGGCGCATGGCTCGGGCCAGCACCCCTGCCACCCGATCGGATTAACCAATGAGGAAACTCCGCACATGACTTCGGGCAGGGCCGCAGGATGCTCCCGGGGTGTCCGGCCCCGGCGTAATCTGGGAGAGCCACGAGGAGGACCTGCGATGACCGCCGAACCTGTAATGGAGCCGGTGAAGAAGGCCATGGACCCCGTCGACCAGCTGATCGCATTCGAAGAGGCGTCGGACAAGCCGATTCGGCCGCAGTACATCGAGGGGATGGTCATCGTGCCGCCGCAGCCTGATGACGAGCACAACCACCTTGGGGCAGAGCTGTACTTCCAGCTGCGCTCGGCCGGGTTCCACCTGGCGGGCTTCGGCAACGGCTACCGGATGGGCGCGAAGGCAGAGGAGACCCGAGCCCTGCTGATCCCGGACTTCTACGTCCGGCGGCGCAGGCCGTCCGACATCGATGAGGCGTACCGCAAGGCGCACAAGGGCTGGTATCCAGTCGAAATGCTGGCGCTCGCCGGGGAGGTCACCTCCAGCAATCATGAGACGGACTCCGGGCCGAAGTACCGGACCTATGCCGCGGCCGGAGTTCCCGTCTACGTGCTGATCCACCGCAAGGAAGGCAAGGCGTACGCCTTCTCCGACCCGGTGTCGCACGAAGACGAGGCGCGATACAAGACAACCTCCGAGGTCAAGCTCAGGGACCCGCTGCCCCTTCCCTCCCCCTACCCGGCCCTCGACACCTCCGCGCTGCTCCGCGACTGAGCGGCCCGCAGGGCTCCGCAGGGTCCCGTACGGCGGAAAGGCGTGTCGCACCCTTCACAAGCGGGAGTGTGACGCGCAACACTCGCCACGCGCATCGACCATGCCAGCCGCCACCACCGCGGAGGTGGGCACGCCATGTCTCTGCACGATTCGCTGCACGATGAACTGACAGCCGCTCAGCGCTGTCTGGACGATCTCGCACGCTGCGTCAGCCGGCTCGAAGGGCATATCGGCTCCGGCCTGGAGATCCGCCGGGTGCGCAGCGACGCCGAGCATCTGAAGGAGTCGCTCTCCCTGCTGAGAGCAACCGCCCCGCGGCCGACGACCGAGCCGCACGCCGAGATGGTGACCATTCCCGACCAGCCCTACGACCCGGGCCTGTGGACGGATGTCGACGACGAGGGGCTCGGAGCGCGCGACCGGCACGCACCGTGACTCGTTGGACAACGAGTCGTTGAAGGCAGGCCCTGGCTGCCCGGGCCTGCCCCGATCCCAGCCGTCTCATCCGGAGAAACCGTTGGCCACTGGCACCGAACCCCAACAGAGCACGGGGCCCCGACCTCCCGCGGGCCCACGAACCACCGGCGTACACACCAGCACACGCGCCGCCATCGCCGAACCGCACCTGCGCAAGGACCGCTGGTGGCTCGCGCCCGCAGCGACGGCGCTCGGGCTGCTGGCGTTCGTCGTCTACTCGACCTGGCGCGCGTTCGCGAACGCCGACTACTACCACGCTCCCTACGTCTCGCCGTTCTACTCGCCCTGCCTGGCGGACAACTGCGCGACGATGAAGGGCGGGCCCAACTTCGGCCTGTTCGGCGAGTGGTGGGGGCTGTCGCCCGCGCTGCTCATCCTGATCTTCCCGCTGGGCTTCCGGCTCACCTGCTACTACTACCGCAAGGCGTACTACCGCGGCTTCTGGGCCTCTCCCCCGGCCTGCGCCGTGGCCGAGCCGCACAAGAAGTACACCGGCGAGACCCGCTTCCCGCTGATCCTGCAGAACATCCACCGCTACTTCTTCTACGCGGCGATGCTGGTCGCGGCGATCCTCACCTGGGACACCGTGCTCGGCTTCCGCAACGAGGACTACGAGTGGGGCCACATGGGCCTCGGCACCCTCGTCTTCCTCGCCAACATCGTGCTGATCTGGGCGTACACCCTCTCCTGCCACTCCTGCCGGCACATCGTCGGCGGCAGGCTGCGGCACTTCTCCAAGCACCCGGTGCGCTACCGGCTGTGGGGCTGGGTCGGCAAGCTCAACGAGCGGCACATGCTGCTCGCCTGGGCCTCGCTGCTCAGCGTGGCGCTGGCGGACTTCTACGTCTACCTGCTGGCCACCGGCACCATCACCGACCCGCGGCTCTTCTGAGAGGGACTTGAGCGACATGGCACACGTCGAACGTCAGCAGTGGGACGTCGTCATCGTCGGCGCGGGCGGCGCCGGACTGCGGGCCGCGATCGAGGCACGGGAGCAGGGCCTGCGTACTGCGGTGATCTGCAAGTCCCTCTTCGGCAAGGCCCACACGGTGATGGCCGAGGGCGGTATCGCCGCCAGCATGGGCAACGTCAACGAGGGCGACAACTGGCAGGTGCACTTCCGCGACACCATGCGCGGCGGCAAGTTCCTCAACCAGTGGCGGATGGCCGAGCTGCACGCCCGCGAGGCACCCGAGCGGGTGTGGGAGCTGGAGACCTGGGGCGCGCTGTTCGACCGCACGCCGGACGGCCGGATCTCGCAGCGCAACTTCGGCGGCCACGAGTATCCGCGGCTGGCCCACGTCGGCGACCGTACGGGGCTGGAGCTGATCCGTACGCTCCAGCAGAAGGTCGTCTCGCTGCAGCAGGAGGACTACAAGGAGAGCGGCGACTACGAGGCCCGTATCAAGGTCTTCCAGGAGTGCACCGTCACTCAGATCCTGAAGGAGCCCGGCGCGGAGGGCGAGGAGCAGGACCGGGTCTCGGGCGTCTTCTGCTACGAGCGGGAGAGCGGCCGGTTCTTCGTCATGGAGGCACCGGCCGTGGTGCTGGCCACCGGCGGGATCGGCAAGTCGTTCAAGGTGACCTCCAACTCCTGGGAGTACACCGGGGACGGGCACGCGCTGGCGCTGCTGGCCGGGGCCTCGCTGATCAACATGGAGTTCGTGCAGTTCCACCCCACGGGAATGGTCTGGCCGCCGTCGGTGAAGGGCATCCTGGTCACCGAATCGGTGCGGGGCGACGGCGGGGTGCTGCGCAACTCCGAGGGCAAGCGGTTCATGTTCGACTACATCCCGGACGTCTTCAAGGAAAAGTACGCCGAGTCGGAGCAGGAGGCCGACGGCTGGTACGAGGACCCCGACAACCACCGCCGCCCGCCCGAACTGCTGCCCCGCGACGAGGTGGCACGCGCCATCAACGCCGAGGTCAAGGCCGGACGCGGCTCCCCGCACGGCGGCGTGTTCCTGGACGTCTCCACCCGGATGCCCGCCGAGACGATCAAACGCCGGCTGCCCTCCATGCACCACCAGTTCCGCGAGCTGGCCGATGTCGACATCACGGCCGAGCCGATGGAGGTCGGCCCCACCTGCCACTACGTGATGGGCGGCGTGGACGTCGACTCGGACACCGCGGCGGCCCGCGGCGTACCGGGGCTGTTCGCCGCCGGTGAGGTCGCCGGCGGTATGCACGGCTCCAACCGGCTGGGCGGCAACTCCCTCTCCGACCTGCTGGTCTTCGGCCGCCGGGCCGGGCTGCACGCCGCGGAGTACGCACGCGGCTGTGCGCAGCAGCCCCCGCGGGTGGCGGACGAGCAGATCGACGCGGCGGCGGCCGAGGCGCTGCGGCCCTTCGGGGTCGGCTCGGCGGCGGCCGACGAGGAGGCGCAGGGGCCGGCCGAGAACCCGTACACGGTCCATCAGGAGCTGCAGCGGGCCATGAACGACCTGGTCGGCATCATCCGCCGCGAGGAGGAGATGTCCGAGGCGCTGGAGCGGCTGGCCGAGCTGCGGGAGCGGGCGCGGCGCGCCAAGGTGGAGGGCCACCGGCAGTTCAACCCCGGCTGGCACCTCGCCCTCGACCTGCGCAACATGCTGCTGGTCAGCGAGTGTGTGGCGCGCGCGGCGCTGAACCGTACGGAGTCGCGCGGCGGGCACACCCGCGACGACTACCCCGAGATGGACCGCGAATGGCGCCGGGCCAACCTCGTCTGCACGCTCGCGGCGGCCGACGGCGCGGCAGGCGCCGCGGGTGCCGCGGGTGCCGCGGGCTCGGAGGCGGAGTCCGGCCGCGCCGGGCGGATCGCGCTGCGGCGCCGCGAGATGCCGCCGATCCGCAAGGACCTCCTTGAGCTGTTCGAGAAGGAGGAGTTGATCAAGTACCTGACCGACGAGGAGCTGACGAGCGAGTGACTAGGGACGTACACCACGGGTCCCCCAGCCTCCGGCCGGGAGGTGCCCCCAGCCCGGGAAGTGAGGGCATCGACGGCGCGGTGAGCGGCGGGGCCCCCGATGCGACGCGGCCGGAGACCAGCTACGACGCGCACTTCAAGGTCTGGCGCGGCGATGTGGACGGCGGCGGCCTGGAGGACTTCACCGTCGAGGTGAACGAGGGTGAGGTCGTCCTCGACATCATCCACCGCCTCCAGGCGACCCAGGCCCCCGACCTCGCGGTCCGCTGGAACTGCAAGGCGGGCAAGTGCGGCTCGTGCAGCGCGGAGATCAACGGGCGGCCCCGGCTGCTGTGCATGACCCGCATGTCGGTCTTCGACCGCGCCGAGACCATCACGGTCACCCCGCTGCGGGCCTTCCCCGTGGTCCGGGACCTGGTGACGGACGTCGGCTTCAACTACGAGAAGGCCCGGCAGGTTCCGGCCTTCGTGCCGCCGCCGGACCTGGGGCCCGGCGAGTACCGGATGCAGCAGGAGGACGTAGGGCGCTCGCAGGAGTTCCGCAAGTGCATCGAGTGCTTCCTGTGCCAGGACACCTGCCATGTGGTGCGGGACCACGAGGAGAACAAGACCGCCTTCGCCGGGCCGCGGTTCCTGATGCGGGTCGCCGAGCTGGACATGCACCCGCTGGACGCCGCCGAGGATGCCGGTCTTGACCGTAAGACCACGGCGCAGGACGACCACGGGCTCGGCTACTGCAACATCACCAAGTGCTGTACCGAGGTCTGCCCGGAGCACATCAAGATCACGGACAACGCGCTGATCCCGCTCAAGGAACGGGCCGCCGACCGGAAGTACGACCCGCTGGTGTGGCTCGGCAACAAGATCCGCCGCCGGACGAGCTGAGCACGTCCGAGGGCCCCGCGGCCGGTGACCCTGCGACCGACTCTTCGACTTTCGGCAGTGTCACCGGCCGCACCGGTCGCTCTACCGTCCCCCTGTGACCTCCGATGCGCGCAGTCAGCTCACCGCCCATGCCCTCACCGCAGCCGCCGGGCTGACGGCGCTCCTCGGGGTGCTCGCCCGGCCGTGGTGGATCGCGGTGGCCGCCTGCTGCGCGTTTCTGGCGGGGCGGCGCCCGGGCGGGGCCCTGATACCGGCCCTGGTCCTGGCCGGGGCCCTTGCCGCGAGCCTGGCCGCGGCCCTGGCCCATCCCGCCTGGCTGACGCCGGGTACCCGGTTCGTGGCGGTGGCGCTCACCGCCGGGATGCTCTCCTGGTGCGCGGGCCGCTTCTGGCGGCAGTACCAGGCGCTGGCCCGCGCGGGCTGGGAGCGGGCCGAACAGCTGGCGAGGGAGCGCGAACTGGTCGCCGGCCAGGCCGGCTGCGCGAACGGTCCCGTATCGCGCAGGACATGCACGACGCCCTAGGCCACGAGCTGAGCCTGCTCGCCCTCTCCGCGGGCGCGCTCAAGCTCGCCGACGGCCTGGAGCCGGAGCACCGCGCGGCCGCCGGGGACATCCGAAGCCGTGCCGAGGCCGCGGTGGACCGGCTCGGCGAAGTCATCGGCGTACTGCGGGAGACGGCCGAGGGCGCCCCCACCCGCCCGCAGGGCATCAGCGTCCGGCGCCTGGTCGAGGAGGCGTCGGCTGCCGGGCTGCCCGTCACGGCACGGATCGAGGGCGAGCCGGACGACGACGGACACGGCCCGGCGCCGCACACGGCGCGGGCCGCACACCGTGTGGTGCAGGAGGCCCTGACGAACGCCGCCAAACACGCGCCGGGTGCCGAGGTCTCGGTCGACGTGATCCATGCGGCGGGCGGGGCATGGGTCTCGGTCTCGGTGGAGAACGGTCCCGCTGTCGTGCCGCGCACCGACGGGGACATCCGGTCGCGGCCGGGCGTGGGCGGGCGCGGGCTGTTCGGGCTCGACGAGCGGGTACGGCTGGCAGGCGGGACGTTCAGTTGCGGGCCGACGCCGGAGGGCGGCTTCGCCGTACGGGCCACGCTGCCGTGCGCCGGCAGGCCGCGGCCGTCTGCCGCCGCGCCCTCCCTGCCGTACGCCGGGCCCTCCCTGCCGTACGCCGGGCCCGTGCTGGAGCAGCGGCACGCCCGCCGCAGGCTGGGCCGTACGGCGCTCACCGCCGTCACCGTGTGCCTCTCGCTGGGCGCCCTGTTGGGCGGGGCGCTGACCTGGTGGGACATGCTGGTGACCGAGCGGGCGGTGCTGTCGGCCGAGGACTTCGGCCGGCTGCGGGCCGGGCAGCAGCGGGCGCGGATCGCTCCCCACCTGCCCGAGGCGCAGACCCGGCACCGGCCCGCGCACATCCCGCCGCCGCCACAGGGAGCCGGAACGACGTGCGAGTACTACGCGATGACCGCCAACCCCTTCGACGACAGCTCCGGCGACGTCTACCGGCTCTGTTTCCGCGCGGGCACGCTGGTATCGGCCCAGGCGCTGCGGGCGTGAGGAGGCGGGCCCGATGACAGCACCGACGATCCGGGTGCTGATCGCCGACGACGAGCCCCTGGTGCGTACGGGCGTGCGCGCCATCCTGGCCACGGACCCCGCCATCGAGGTCGTCGCCGAGGCGGGCGACGGCCACGAGGCCGTCGAACTGGCGTGCAGACACCGGCCCGACGTGGCTGTGCTCGACATCCGGATGCCCAAGGCCGACGGAATCGAGACGCTGGCCGCGCTGGGCCGGGCCGTGCCCGGAACCCGTTCGGTGATTCTGACGACATTCGGCGAGGACGACTACATCCTTCAGGCGCTGGGCGGCGGAGCCGCCGGTTTCCTGGTCAAGGCGGGGGAGCCGGAGGAACTGCTCGCGGGCGTACGGGCGGTGGCCGACGGCGCCGCCTACCTCTCCCCCAAGGTGGCGGCCCGCGTCGTCGCCCATCTCGCGGCGACCGGCGCCGGATCGGCCGCCGGACGCCGCGCCTCCGCCCGCGCCCGGGTGGAGGCGCTGACGGCCCGCGAGCGGGAAGTCCTCTCCCACCTGGGCTCCGGGCTGTCCAACGCGCAGATCGCGCGGCGGCTGCGGGTGGTGGAGGGCACGGTCAAGGCCCACGTCAGCGCCGTCCTCGCGGGGCTCGGCGTGGACAACCGCGCGGCAGCGGCCGTGGTGGCCCACGAGGCGGGGCTGGTGCCGCGCTAGGGCTTGCCGGTGCCTTGCCTTTGCGAGGCGGGACGCGCCCCGGAGGGGCGTGGGGAACTGCTCCCCCAAGCTCTTCGAGCAGGGGGCACCCCCAAGCCACCGCTGACCCGAGGTCTACGAACGTCCCCAAGGGGCGCCCTCCTCATCACAACCGCCGCAACCGCGCACGCGGCTCCCAGCAGGGCACCCGCGAGCACATCGTGCGGATAGTGCACTCCGACCAGCACCCGCAGCAGCGCAGCCGCGCCGGCGAGTGGGAGCGTCACGGCTGCGAGCCGGGGCAGCGTGAGGGCGAGGCCCACGGCCAGCGCAGCGGCAAGCGTGGCGTGGTTGCTCGGGAACGACCAGTCGCCGGGCGGCGGGCACTCCGCCACCGGGTGGGCCCCGGCCAGCGCCCGGCATGGCCGTTCCTCGTCCACCACCAGCTTCACCGCCTCGCTCACTCCGTACGCCACCACTGTGCCGACGCCCGTCAGCACCGCGCCCACCAGCCGCGGGTCCTTCATCCTGCCGTCGCGCCAGCCGCACCATCCGGCCCGGAGCAGCAGCAGGCCGAGGGCGATCAGGGTGCCCTCCGTGGCCAGTTCCAGCAGGCCGCCCAGCCAGCCTGGCCCGTCCCCGGCGAGCCCGCTCAGCTCGCGGTAGCCGGAGGCGGAGGCTCCGATGGTGATCCGTACGGGGTCCTCCCGGCCGAGCCCACCGGGGGCGAGCGTCCAGACTCCCGCGCCGCCGGCCACCAGCGCCGCCACCGCACCGAGCGGCCCGCGCACAGGCGACCGCCGTCGTGTTCCTCGTTCCGTGTGCATGGCACGGAAGCTACGGACGGGGCAGGGCTCGGGCCCCGGCCCGAAAGTCGGTTCGGGGGTTGGACGTTCGTCAGGGTTGACTCCTGCTGAGGGCTCACCCCCGGCGGGCGAAGCGCCGAGCCGCCGCGCAGAGCGTCAGTGCGGCGAGCGCGGCGACGAAGCAGACCTCCAGGGCGACCGGCGGGGTCCAGCCCGCGATCTGCGGCGGGCCCGCGTAGCCACCCATGTCGAGTTCGCCCGGCAGGGTGCGGCGTACCGCGTCGACGGCGTAGGTGAGCGGGTTGAGGTGGACCACGAGGCTCAGCCAGCGCGGCAGCCCGCTGGGCGAGAACATCGCGCCGGACAGGAACATCAGCGGCATCAGGGCCAGCCCCATCAGGACCTGGAAGGTCTGTATGCGCTGGATGGTGACGGCCGCCAGCATGCCGCCCGCGGTGAACAGCAGGGCGATGACGGCGACTTCGAGCAGGGCTGCCAGCAGCAGCGGGTCGTAGGCGATGCCGACCGTGCCGGAGATGGCAAGCACCAGCCCGCCGTAGACGGCACCGCAGGTGGCGCCGCCCAGCGACAGGCCCAGCAGCAGGCTGACCCGGTGCACCGGCGCCACCATCGCCTGGCGCAGCATGCCGCTCTGCCGGTCCATCACCACGGACAGCCCGACGGCCAGCGCGGGGGCCTGCGTCGCCATCACCAGCACGCCGGGGAAGAGGAAGCTGCGAAACTGCTGGAAGGCGTCGCCCGACGTGGTGCCCATCGACTCCAGCCCAGTGCCCATGACCAGCAGGAACATCACGGGCGTCACCAGCCCCATGACGATCTGCACCTTGGTGCGCAGCAGCCGCACCATCTCGCGGTGCCACAGCACCCGGACAGCGCGCAGCTCGCGGACCAGACGGGTG
>NZ_JADKMA010000178.1 GCF_017676365.1 Streptomyces oryzae | reverse complement strand
CCGCCCCCACCGGCATCCGCGCCGATGGCGTCCTGGGTCGCGCCGATGGCGTCGCCGGCAGCACCGCTTGCGCCGGTGCTGCCTCCGCTGCCGGGTGCCGCGTCGGACGCCGCGCCGTCCGGCACGGCGCCGGACACCTTGCCCGCCGCCCCGCCGGGCTCCCCGTGCGCAGCCCCGGCGGCCGTGGCCGGGACGGCGCTGGACGCGGGGGCCGGTTCCGGCGTCCTCGCGTCGGCCCCCGGCTCGGACGCCTCCGGCTCCCTCGCGTCGGCCGGTCCGTCCCTCTCCGGTCCACGGGCCCGCATCCGGGCCCGTGTGCGCATACTCGCCAACCGGTCGTTCCCGGCGCTCACTTGGGGCCGCCGCCCTTCAGCTGGATGCCGCCGCCCGGGTACTTGCCCCGGCACGCCTTCTGGGCGTCCTGGAACGCCTTGTCGCCGGGCTGGATGCCGGTGCCTGACAGATCGATCTGCATGGCGCTGCCGTTGATTGCGGGGTCGGGGAAGTCCTTGAGCCCGTTCTCCCGCATGCAGGTGGCCCAGGCGGCGACCTTCGCGGAGTCCAGCGGCTTGCCCCCGCCGCCGTCCATCTGCGGCGCCTTGTCGCGGCATGCCTGCTCCGCGTCCTCGAACGCCGCGGAGTCGCGGTCGACGCCCGGGCCGCCGATGCGGATGCCGCCGCTGTCCTGCTTGGGGTCGGGGAAGTCCTTGACGCCGTTGTCGCGCATGCACTGCGCGTACTCCAGAGCCTTGTCGAACTGCTTGCCCGCGCCGCCGCGCGCGCCGTCCTCGCCGGCCGCCTTGCCGGACGAGCCGTTCCCGCCGGCGTCACCGGCTGAGCCGGACGCGTCGCCGCCGCAGCCGGTGAGCAGTGCGCCCGCCAGCAGCACCGTCGCAGCGGGGAGGGTACGGATCAGGGATCGGTTCCGAGTGATGAACATGCCCCGAGTTCTACGCCGGGGCCGGTTACACCACGGGAACGGCGGCTGTTACGCCGGTGTTATGTCCTCTGCCGCATCCTTGGCGCCATGCGGGTGCTCATCGTGGAAGACCACCGGGAGTTGGCGCAGACCGTGGCCACCGGGCTGCGCCGCGAAGGCATGGCCGTCGACCTGGCCTTCGACGGTGCGGAGGCGCTGGAGCAGGCGACGGTGCACGACTACGACGTGATCGTGCTCGACCGCGATCTGCCGCGGCTGCACGGCGACGAGGTCTGCCGCGCACTGAGCCGTGACGGCTCCCGCGCCCGGCTGCTGATGCTGACCGCTTCCTCCACCCTGGAGGACCGGGTCGAGGGGCTGGACCTCGGCGCGGACGACTACCTGGCCAAGCCGTTCGCGTTCGCCGAACTCGTAGCCCGTACCCGGGCGCTGGCCCGCCGGGCCCAGCCGGCCGTGCCGCCGGTCCTCATCCACGGTGACCTGACTCTCGCCCCGGCCGAGCGGCTGGCCCGCAGAGGGGGACGCAGACTGGATCTGTCGCCCAAGGAACTGTCCGTCCTGGAGCTGCTGCTGGCGGCGCAGGGCACCGTCGTCTCAGCGGAGGAGCTGCTGGAACGCGCCTGGGACCGGTCGGCCGACCCGTTCACCAACACCGTGAAGGTCACCGTCAGCAGGCTCCGCAGGAAGCTGGGCGACCCGCCACTGATCGAGACGGTGCCGCATGCCGGCTACCGCATCTGAGCCCGCGCCCTCCGCGTCGCCGCCGCCCGCCGCGCCTGCACAGGCGCGGGTCCGTGCGCGGGTCCGTGCGGCGCGCGGCGGCATCCGCTGGTCGGCCCGGCTGCGGCTGACCCTGCTGTACGGGGCCCTCTTCCTGGTCTCCGGCGCGGCGTTGCTCGGCAGCACCTATCTGCTGGTGGCCCAGAGCCCCGTCAACAAGAACACGCGGGTGACGGCGTGGCGCGTGGGAGGGGTTGACGGTGAGGCGGACCGGCTGCGCACACACATCGAGGACATCGTCAACGAGCGCCGCGCCGCCGAACTGCGCCTGCTGCTGACCGAGTCCGGAATCGCACTGGCCGGGATGACGGCCGTGTCGGTGGCGCTGGGCTGGGTGATGGCGGGCCGGGTGCTGCGCCCGGTGCGGGTCATGGCGGACAGGGCGCGCCGGATCTCCGAGCGGAACCTGCACGAGCGGCTCGCCGTACCGGGGCCGGCCGACGAACTCAAGGAGCTCGGTGACACCTTCGACGGGCTGCTGTCCCGGCTGGACGCGGCCTTCGCGGCGCAGCGGCGCTTCGTCGCCAACGCCTCGCACGAGCTGCGCACCCCGCTGACGCTGCAGCGCGCCACCGTCGAGGTGGCGCTCGCAGCGCCGGACCCCGACGTGGCGACGCTGCGCCAGGTGTGTGAGCGGGTGCTGCGGGCGGGGGAGAGCCAGGAACGGCTGATCGAGGCGCTGCTGACGCTGGCGAGCAGCGAGCGCGGGCTCGACCCCGCGCGCAGCGGCCCCACCGATCTCGCGGCCGTCATGGAGACGGTGCTGCGCGAGCGGGAGGACGCGCGGATGACCGTCACCCTGCGGCACGCGCCCACCCACGGTGACGCGGCGCTCATGGAGCGGCTGGCGGCCAACCTCGTGGAGAACGCCCGCCGTTACACTCCCCGCGACGGCTGGATCCACGTCGCCACCGGGACCAGCGCGGGGCGCCCCTGGCTGCACGTGGCCAACAGCGGCGAGCCGATCCGGCGCAGTCAGATCCCCGCACTCCACCAGCCCTTCCAACGCCTCGCCCCGCGCGGCGCCGACGAGGGACACGGTCTGGGCCTGTCCATCGTGGCCGCCGTCGCCCTGGCACACGCCGCCACCCTCACCACCGTCCCCGGCCCCGAGGGCGGCCTGGCCACCACCGTCACCTTCCCAGCCGCGCCCCGAGGGGACGCGGCCGACTCCGCGGCCGGCCATGACGGACGCACACCGGGCCCCCGGCAGATCTTCGAGGTCGAGGAGATCGAGGAGCTGCCGGAGGTGGTTGCCAGCTGCACGGTGATCAGCCCCAGCCGCCAGTGTGTGAGCTGACCTCCCTCGCCGCGGCGCTCTCCGCAGCCTCCAGTTGACGGCGGTCCAGGCTCCGGCCGGTGGCGTCCGGCCCCCTCAGCCCAGCCGCTCCAGCGCCGCGGCGACCGCACCCGTACCGTCCTCGGCACGCAGCAGTTCGGCCAACCGGCGGGCGCGCTCGGCGTACGCCGGAGAGCGGGTCGCCGCGGTCAGCGCGGTGGCCAGCCGCTCCGCCGTCAGCTCGCGCAGCGGCACGGCACTGGGTGCGACGCCGAGCGAGACCAGGCGCCGGGCCCAGAACCCGCCGTCGAACTGCACCGGCACCGGCACTGCCGGCACTCCGGCACGCAGCCCGGCGGCGGTGGTGCCCGCTCCGCAGTGGTGCACCACCGCGGCCATCCGCGGAAAGAGCAGCGCGTGTGGCACTTCGTCCACCGTCAGCAACTCGCCGCCCGCGTCCCGCGTACGCAGTCCGGCCCAGCCGCGCTGCACCACGCCGCGCAGCCCGGCGGCGCGCAGCGCCCGCACCAGTAGGTCACTGGTGGCCTCCGGGTCGGGGACGGTGGCGCTGCCCAGCCCGACGAAGACGGGCGGCGGCCCCGCGGCGAGGAACTTCTCGACGTACGCGGGGAGTCGAGCGCGCGGCGGGTCGTACGGCCACCAGTAGCCGCACACGGACAGGCCCGGCCGCCAGTCGCGCGGACGGGGCACGACGACGGGGCTGAAGCCGTGCTGCACGGGCCAGTGCCGCCGCTCCCGCGCCCGGCGCCCCGCGTGCCGCAGCCCTCCGCGCCGCAGCACTCCGCCCGGCAGCCCGAGCAGGTCCCGCGCGGTGGTCCGTACGGTGTCCGCGAAGATCTGCTCCACGGCGGCGTTCACGGCGTGGCCGGCCAGCCGGTTGCCCACCGGGCCGAACGAACGCCCACCGAGCACGGAGGGGCCGAACGCGGCCGTGGGGTGCAGGGGCTGGAGGTAGACGCCCATCGTCGGCACGCCGAGCCCCGCACCGATGGCCCGCCCCAGCGGCGCCAGCGAGCTGGACAGCAGCAGTACGTCGCTCTCGCGTGCCAACGCAACCAGCGGCGGCGCCATCTCGCCCACCAGCTCCCGCGCCATCCGGGCCAGCTGCACCAGCTTCCCCGGGCCCGAGTGGCTGTCGTGCAGCGCCCGCCCCTTCTCGGACTCCAGCTCGGCACGCGGGTCGACGGGCAGCGGCTGAAAACCGGCACCCGTCGCCCGCACCAGTGGCCCGAACGTCCCGTGCGTGGCCACTGTCACCTCGTGCCCTGCCTCGGCCAGCCCGTGGGCGAGCCCCGTGTAGGGCGCGATGTCACCCCGCGAACCCGCCGTCATCACCGCAACACGCATCCGCCCAGTATCCGCGCCGACCACGGCCCGGCACGGCAGGTCGCCATGTGGGCGCCCCGAAAGGGGCGCGGGGAACTGCGCGAACAACCACCACTCACCCGCAGTCTGCGAACTCCCGTCAGCGGCACTCCCTCGTCAGCACAGGAGAGGGGGAACAACACTGGGGGCTCAAGGCCCCATCATCGTGCCGTTCATCGCCAGATTGGACACCAGCAGCCCGCCGTCCACCGGGAGGCTCACACCGGTGATCCACGCGGCGTCCCGGGAGGCCAGGAAGGCGACGGCGGCGGCGATGTCGGACGGCTCGCCGACGCGGCCCAGCGGATAGTGCGCCGCGACCCGCTCCAGCATCCCGGCCCGGTCCCGCCATACGTCGGTCCGCACCGTGCCGGGCTCCACCAGGTTGACCCGCACTCCGCGCGGTGCGGACTCGACGGCCAGCGTGCGGGTGAGGGAGGCCAGCGCAGCCTTGGCGGCGCTGTAGGCGTGGTTGCCGAAGTGCTGCTCGGCGTTGACCGAGCCGACATTGACGACGGCGCCCCGGCCCGCGGCCTCGGCCAGCAGCGGCAGTGCGGCGCGGGCACAGCGTGCCGCCCCGTGCAGGGTGACCTCGAAGTCCTCGTACCAGGGCGCCTCTTCCCCCTCCTCGAAACGGGCGGGGTCGGGGTGGCAGGCGTAGGCGTTGTTGACAAGGACATCGAGGCCGCCGAAGGACCCGGCGGCGCGGTCGACCGCCGCTCGCACGGCCGCCCCGTCCGTCACATCGCAGCCGAGGGATTCGGCACGGCCGCCGCCCTCGCGGATGCCCGCGGCCACCCGCTCGGCGCGCTCCGGGTCCCGGTCCGTGACCAGAACCCGTGCGCCCTCAGCGGCGAGGCGGCGTGCGACGGCCGCTCCGATGCCCTGTCCGGCGCCGGTCACCAGCGCCCCGTACCCGTCGAATCGCGTCATCCGATCATGCTAGAAGTCCCCTCCCCCGGGCGCTCGGCGGCAACCTCCCCGGCTGCGGCACCGGGTTCGGCCCCGGCACCCGGTTCGGCCCCGGCACCGCGCTCGGCCGCGATCCGCTCCGCCGCCTTGTTGTGCTGCTCCTCCCAGGTGGAGAGGGCGAGGCCGCAGGCGTGGTCCATGTGCCGCAGCTTCTCCAGGCGCAGTTCGACCCGGCGGTCGGCGGGCAGCGCCTCCAGCTGGTCCTGGAGCTTGGGCAGTCGCAGGAAGGTGGCGTTCCCCAGCACCATGACCCGCAGTGGCCGGTCCGCGCCCGGGTCCTCCGTCTCCACATGGATGTGCGAGGTCTCCCAGGCGGTCTTGACCACCGCCATCAGCAGCCCCAGCAGCACGCCCTCGAACATGTTGGTGAGGACGATCGCCAGCGCGGTGACGGCCAGCACCACCGCCTCGGCCCGGTGCCGGCGCCACATGGGGGCCAGGTCGCGCAGCGGAATCAGCTTCCAGCCCGCGTGGACCAGGATGCCCGCCAGCGCGGAGAGCGGGATCATGCCCAGCGCGCCCGGCAGCGCGACGGTGAACAGCAGCAGCCACAGACCGTGCAGCACCCGGGACGCCTTCGTCCTCGCTCCGGCCGCCACATTGGCCGAACTGCGGACGATGACCGCCGTCATCGGCAGCGCACCCAGCGCGCCGCACACGGCGTTCCCCGCACCCTGGGCGATCAGCTCCTTGTCGTAATGGGTACGCGGCCCCTCGTGCAGCCGGTCCACGGCGGCGGCGCTGAACAGCGACTCGGCGGAGGCGATCAGCGTGAACGCGAGCACCGTGCTCAGCATGCCGATCGAGGCCAGCCCGCCGAACTCGCCCAGCCCCGGCGGCTGCACGGCGTCCAGCAGCCCCTGCACCTCGACCCGTGCGATGGGCAGGTCGAGGGCGACGGTGGCGCCCGTGGCCAGCAGCACGGCCGCCAGCGGCGCGGGCAGCACCCGCGCCCCGGCCCGCCACTTGGGCCACACCAGCAGCACCGCCACCGTTCCCGCGCCGACCGCGAAGGCGGTCAGGGCTGTGCTGTCACCGGCCGTGTCCAGCACCAGCCGGCCCAGGCCCAGGATCTTCTCCGGACCGCTGCCGGGGGCCTTGGCGTCGGCGAGAGAGTAGAGCTGACCGGCGATCAGCACCAGGCCGATGCCGGCGAGCATGCCCTGGACGACGGAGACGGAGATGGCGCGGAACCAGCGGCCCAGCCGCAGCAGGCCCATCGCCAGTTGCAGCACCCCGGCGGCCAGCACCAGGACGCCCAGCCCGCCGAGGCCGTAGGTCTGCACCGCCTCGTAGACCAGCACCGTCAGTCCGGCGGCCGGGCCGCTGACCTGGAGGCTGCTGCCGGGCAGGAACCCGGTGACCAGCCCGCCCACGATGCCGGTGACCAGGCCGAGTTCGGCCGGTACCCCGGAAGCGACGGCGACGCCCACGCACAGCGGCAGGGCGACGAGGAAGACGACGAGCGAGGCGGTGAAGTCCGCCCGCAGCAGGCTCTTCGAGTACGTCATGACGCCACCTCTCACAGGGGGAGGAACGCGTCGCAACGCGCATCGAGTTCGAGCACCAGGCCGGTGTCGATGGTGTAGAACCAGCCGCGCAGCGCCAGTTGCCCGGAGGCTTCCCGTTCCGCGACGCACGGGTAGTCCCGCAGCCGCGCGAGCTGCGCGCGTACGTGGCGCTGCACGGCGGCGGACACATCGGGCCGTTCGCGGTCGGCGTCGTCGGGCGCGAGTTCGCCGGGCGGGGGCAGCTGGGTGGTCAGCCAGCTGTGCACGGCGGGCACGGCCGCCAGGTCCTCCTCCCGCACCCGGGCGCCGACCGCGCCGCAGTGCGAGTGCCCGCAGACCACGATCTCGGGCACCTCCAGTACCCGGACCGCGTATTCGATGGTGGCGGCCTCGCCGCTGGGCTGTCCGCCCGTCGCGCTGTAGGGCGGCACCGCGTTGCCCGCGGTGCGCAGTTCGAAGAGCTGTCCTGGACGGGCGCCGGTGAAGACCGCGGGCTGTACCCGCGAGTCGGAGCAGGTGATGAAGAGCGCTTCGGGCGACTGGCCCTGTGCCAGCCTGCCGTAGCTCTCCCGTTCGTCGGTACGGTCGTTGATCCGTGCGGAAAAAGCGCGTGCGTGCGGAATGAGTGAGCGCATGAGGGTTACCTTGCGTTCAGGTGCGTACGAGATCTCGTACGGACTCTGCGTACGGAAGTCGGCGAGAAGTCGGTTACGCGGCCTCGTCGGCCGGTACCGGCTGGTCGCGGACAGCGCGCCGGTACGCGGCTGCCGCTGCCGGTATCAGTGCCGCAGCACCTGGTGCAGTACGGGAACCTCGACGGATCTGCGCCACGGCATGCCGGCGCTGCCGTTCCCCGGCAGCGCGGCGGGGTAGTCGGCGGCGAGCGAGTGGGCCCGCCGGTCGCCGGCGTCGAGCGGGCGCTCGCCGGGTGCCGGTGGCGTGATGTGGTGGCGTACGGCGCGGCGCGGATGACAGTCGGCGTCGCCGTGCTCGGTCTCTTCGGCCACCGGAGGTGAGATGTCGTCAGCGGTCGTGGTGGCCGCCGGCGGCTCGCTCGTCGGCGCCGGGAGGGCACAGGCGGCCTCGGTGGCCAGCAGCACGGAGAGGAGCAGGACGAGGGCGGAGAGGCATATCCGTACGCCGGTCACGCAGCGTCGCATCGTCCTCCTCCCGTCAACTGCTCCGAGCTGGGTGGATTCCATCGTCACCCACAGGGTGTGACGAACCCGCACGGCGAAGGTGAACTGTGGGTGAACTGACCTGGGAGATGCTGGGACTTTCGCTCGCACCCTCTTGTTTTCAGCCGCAACGGCGAGAATTGATCCTCTGCGTAGCTCGCTCGTACGGCCGATATTCGAACTGTGATGCCTCTGACCCGGCATGTCAGCCTTTGAAGGCACCCCGCAACAAGCCGGAAACAAAGCTCCGTTGAAACAGCAGGTACACGATTGTGATCGGAAGCATGACAAGAATTGTTCCGGCGGCGAGCATCGGCACATCCGTATTGTTCTGCCCCACGAAGAAGCCCAGCCCCGCCGGGGCCGTCCGCTTGGCCGCGTCCTGCATCAACACCAGCACCAGCAGGAACTGATTCCACGACCACATGAACACCAGCACCCCGAGCGTCGTCAGCGACGGCCGCGCCAGTGGCAGCAGCACCCTGGTGAGGATCGTCCACGAAGAGGCGCCGTCGATCCGCGCCGCCTCCACCAGCGCGGCCGGCGTTGTACGGAAGTGCGTCCGCATCCAGAAGACGCCGAACGGCATGAACAGCGCGATCTCCACCAGGATGACCCCGAGGTACGAGTCCGTCAGCCCGACCCCCCGCAGGTCGAAGTAGAGCGGCACCACGATCAGTTCGACCGGGATCGTCAGCCCCGCGACGAACAGCGCCGCCACCCCGTCACCGCCCGGCAGCCGCATGGTGCCCAGCGCATAGCCGGCGAGCCCGGCCAGCACCAGTGAGGCGGGCACCACCCCGACGGCGATCAGCAGACTGGAACGCATCAGCTCGGAGAAGCCCGCGACCGTCCACGCTTGCCGGTAGTTGTCCAGGCTCCACCGCTCGGGCCAGGACATGCCCACCACCGGCTCGCCCGAGGGCTGCATGGAGGCCAGGAAGACGCTGAGGAACGGGATGACGACCGCAATCGCCAATACGGCCAGCAGCGCCTGCCCCGTCCAACGCTCCGCGCGCGACGCCGTGTTCATGACCGCGACCTCACAGCGCTCCCGGGTCTCAGGGACCTCTCCGGCGTCTCCGGCCGCGACAGCCGGTTGACGATGTAGACGATCACCAGGATCAGCAGGCTCAGCAGCACCCCGAGCGCCGACGCCAGCCCCACCTTCCCGTCGGAGAAGGCGAGCCGGTAGACCAGCAGTCCTGGCACGGTCGTCTCCTCGCCCGGCCCGCCGCCCGTGGTGACGTAGACGATGTCGAAGCTGGCCAGCGCGGCCACCGTGGTGACCGTCAGCGCGACGGCCAGCTCGCCGCGCAGCTGCGGGAGGGTGACCGAGACGAACTCCCGTACCGGGCCCGCCCCGTCCAGCCGCGCCGCCTCGTACAGCTGGGGGTCGATCTTCTGCACCCCGCTCAGAAAGAGCATCATGCACAGCCCGCTGAGCACCCAGGTGCCCACCAGGCCGACGGCCACCAGCGCCCAGTCGAAGTCCCCCAGCCACGCCCGCGCCCAGCCGCCGAGCCCGATACCGCCCAGCGTCTCGTTGATCAGCCCGTCGTCCCCGTACAGCCAGCGCCAGGTCACGCCCACCGCGACCAGCGGCACCACCTGCGGCAGCATGAACAGCAGCCGGTAGACGCCCATTCCGCGGCGCCGGTGCCTGGCCAGCAGCCCGGTCATCGCCAGCCCCGCCAGGATCGGCAGGAACGCGAAGAAGACGATGAGGACCAGCGCGTTGACCACCGAGCCGCGCAGCGCCGGGTCGGCGAAGACCTCCCGGTAGTTGCCGAGCCCCACCCAGCTGCCCAGCGTCACCCCGTCCCACTCGAACAGCGACAGATAGGCGGTGTGCAGCGCGGGCAGCACGGCGAAGGTGAGGTAGACGGCGAGTGCGGGGAGGACGTAGAGATAGCCGCGGTAGTCGCGCCACGTACGCGCGCGGCGCGGTGCTGTGCGGGCCGAAGGCTCCTTGGCCCGGCTCATGACCCGCCCCCGTAGCGGTCCTGCCACACGTCCTGGAGGGAGTCGAGATACGCCTCGGGTGTGGTGCGGCCGGCGATCAGTTTCTGCACCCCGGCGCGGAGCGGGTCGAGCATGTTCGGTGCGGTGAAGTCCGGGAAGTGGTTCATGCCGTTGTCGGCCGTGACCCGCCGGTGCGCCCGCGCCACTTCGCCCAGTACGCCCTCGGGAACGGGAACGGCGCTCTCGTCGGGCGGCAGGAAACCGTTGTCGCTGACGATCTTCGCGGCCTGCCGGGAGCCGAGGAAGTCGAGGAAGGCGCCGGCGGCCTGCGGATGCTTCGTACGGGACGAGATCGCGTACGAGACACTGAACCCGGAGGAGACGGCGCGCGCTCCGGGGCGCTCGCCGGGCAGCAGGAAGAAGCCCGCGTCCTTCCCCATCGCCTCGGACAACTGCCCGGCAGCCCAGTTGCCGTTGATGAGGAAGACGCTCTCGCCCCGGGCGAACTGCGCCGTGGTGTCGGTCTGGGTGGTGCCGTTCGCCGACTCGTTGAAATACCCCTTGCGGCTCCACTCCACCAGCTTCCGGGTGGCCGCCAGCGTCCGCGGTGTCTCGATGGTGGCCCCTGCGGTGCCCTTGACCCAGTTCCGGTACGCCTTGGGCGGCATCGCGTTGTTGACCAGCGCAGCCCACAGATGGAGGCCGCCCGAATCGAGTGCGCCGACGCCCAGCGGGGTCATCCCGGCCCGCTTGACGGCGGCCAGCTGCCGGCCGAACTCGGCGAGCGTGCGGGGCGGCCGGGTGATGCCGGCCTTCCGGGCGAGCGCCTTGTTGTAGTAGATCCCCGTCATCGACAGCCCCGCAGGCACCCCGTACAGCCGCCGTCCCGAGGAGGCGCGCCGCCCGGAGCCGGTGAGCTGGTCGAGGGAGGCGGCCGGGAACTTCTTCCGCCAGCCGTACGCGTCCCGGTACGGCGCCAGGTCCAGGATGTCGCCCCGCGCGGCGATGTCGTCCATGCCGACGGCGAACTGGGCGAGGTCCGGCGCGGTGTCCGAGGCCATCGTGAGCTTGATGCTCTTCACGTAGTCGGCGAACTGGGTGTACCGCGGTTCGATGGTGATCCGGGGATGCTTCTTGTGGAACGCCGCGACGAGGGCGTCCACCATCGCGGGTGCGTCGGCGAAGGTGAGTCTCAGGGTGATGTCGCCCTCGCCCCTCGGTACCGCGGTGGAGGACGGCACCGTTCTTGGCCGGTCAGGGTCGGCGGCGTTGCCCGGAGTCAGGGCGCTACATGCTGTGAGCAGCAGCAACGCGCACAGTAATGCCGCGTACGTGGTGGTGCGGCGTCTCCCCATGCGTGCCCCCTCTCGGAGCACACCCTTCCCCGTGCGACGGCGCACAACGCCTCCTCGCCTTCGGGTGCGCGCCCCCTCCGCATGTGGCGTTGATTTGGTGCGATTATGGGGAAAGGCCCCAAATATGGAGGAAGAGATGTTCGAGCCGGACGATATCCGGGAATGGCGCGGGCACGACGTCGTGGATGCGGGCGGGAGCAGGATCGGCTCGCTGGAGTCGGTGTATGTGGACACCGGGACCGACCAGCCCTCCTTCGCCACGGTGACTGTCGGGATGCCCACCCGGCACCGGCTCGTGTTCGTTCCGCTGGCGGGAGCCACGGTGGGGCCGGGGTATCTGAAGGTCCGGTACCCCAAGAGCCAGGTGAAGGGCGCTCCGTCCATCGGGACCGACGATGTGCTGCCGGCCACCGACGAGCCGTCCGTCTTCGCGCACTACGAGATCGAGTACACCCCGGGCGCGGGTGGCGAACGCCGCCTCGCGCGCCGCTGAGAGACGGGGAGGCCGAGATGGCCCTGTTTCTGTTCCTGGTCCTGGTGGCGATCCTGCTGGGAATCTTCGGCTCGGTCGTCCATGGACTCTTCTACCTGCTGATCATCGGCATCTTCGTCGCACTGATCGGCTTCCTGTACGCGGCCTACCGCATCACGTCCCGCGCGACGCGTCGCCATCCACGCTGAGCGCCGCCGTTCTCGGGGGCTGAGGGCTGAGGGCTGACGCTGGGGACTCGGTGGTGCTCGCGGGGTCCGGGGGCCGTCTTGAACCACTTGCGGCGGCTGCACGTGATCACTCCAGAACGCGCTCGGTTTCCGACAGAAAGCGAACGGACGATGCCCACTCCGTCTTCTCCCGTTTCCCCTGTGAGCCCCGGGGCCGACAGGGGAAGGACTTCCCCCGTTTCCCCGATCGAGGAGCCGCGGTACCCCGTACACCCGCGGGCTGAGCGCCCGGCGGCCGCGACAACCAGTGCCAATGCCCCGCGGAATGCCCCGGACATGGGGGACGCCCACGCATTCGCCAAGGTGGCGGGCGGGGACCGGCGGCAGCCTCAACAGCCGGAACAGAGCACGCAGCGGCCGGGCAACACCGCTGCCGAGGCGGCGGCTCCTCCCGCACGCGGCGTCCGGATCAAGCCCTTCTGGCACCCTCCTGCCCTTCCGGTCCAGGCCCCGGGGAACCCTCTCGGCGGCGGTGGCGCGGGAGAGTTTCTGCCCCAGGGCCACCAGCAGGGCGGGGACTGGAGGGCTGTCCAGGGGTCTGTCCAGGGATCCCTGCACCGCAGGCCGGCGGTCCGCTACGGCGCCGGTCAGGGGCCGCGGCCGCAGCGGCGCCAGGGCCGCTGAGGCGCCTCGGCCTGCTGTCCGTTATGCCCGCTCCGCTCCGCTATGTACCCTGAGTGGAGCACGCACGATGCCCACGCGGCGGGAAGGCGGACACATGGCTTCGGTCGGCGGAGTGCCCTGCTGGGTGAGTCTGATGACCCCGGACCAACGGGCCGCCGAAGAGTTCTACGGGCCGGTGCTGAGCTGGACTTTCATCTCCTCGGACGCAGGCCCCGACGCACGGATCGCCACCGTGGAGGGACAGCCGGTTGCCGGGGTCAACCAGCTGTCCGCCGGCGCGGGCCCCGAGGCCGAGCGCTGGACGGTGTACTTCCATGTCGAGGACGCCGACGTGGTCGCGGAGCGCATCTCCGAACGGGGGGCCACGGTGGCCGTCGGCCCGCTGCGGGCGGGCGGCGGCCGTGCCGTGATCGCTGCCGACCAGTGGGGCGCGCCGTTCGGACTGTGGCAGGGCGACGGCCCGGCTTCCTGGTGGGTCGGCTCGGGACCGGCACCCGCCTGGCTCCAGCTGCACACCTCGGACGCCTTCGCCGCCGCGGTCTTCTACGGCGAGATCTTCGACTGGGAGTCGGACCCCAGCCACGGGGTCACCTATGAGGAGCAGTACGACGAGATCGTCGTACGGGTCGACGGCCACGCGGTTGCCGGGCTGCGCGGCGGTGCGCTGGAGGCGCCGCCCGACCCGGCCATCCGCCCGCGGTGGGAGCCGTACTTCCGGGTACCCGACTTGGACGCGGCGGTCAGCGCGGCGGAACGGGAGGGCGGCGCGGTCGCCTCCCCGCCCCGCGCGGGCCCCCTGGGGCCGACGGCGACGCTCCGCGACCCCAAGGGAGCCTCCTTCTGTCTGCTCAGCACGTAAGGAGCACACCATGCAGGAGAACGACAAGACCGGCCCCGTGCAGGACGACGAGGCCAAGAAGCGGCTGCGCGGCGATCTGCGCTCCAATCGCGAGGAGGCGCGGGAGATGGAGCCCTCCGGCGAGGACCAGCCCGAGCCCTTCCGGGACCCGCAGGCCCTGCGGACCGGCGGCACCCCGGCCGGGATGACTCCGCGCGACGTCGAGCTGCGCTCCGAGATCGCACAGTACCTGGGCCGCCATCTGTACCCGACCGGGCGCGAGGAGGTGCTGGACGCGCTGCGCGCCGAGCATGCGCCGGACCGGCTCGTGGAGATGGCCCGGGGCCTTCCGGCGGACGCGCGCTTCCGCAACGTTCAGGAGCTGGCGCAGGGGCTGGGCCTGCACACTGAGACCCGTCGCTCCTGACGCCCCACTCTCATGGCGGCGGTCCCCGCCGTTGGGACTTGGGCCGTTGGGCCTCGGCCCGGTGCCTGACTGCGGGGCCGTCGTGGTGGTTCGAGCAGTTCCCCGCGCCCCCTCGGGGCGGCATACTCACAGCACAGAGCAACAAGACAGCTCAGTGCTGAACAGAAAAGCGCGTCCCGGTCATTGACACCCCTCTCAGCCCTCCTTAGTGTCACATCGCTATTTCGAACGCGTGACGAAATATCGAACGGCATAGAGCGACACTCAGGAGCGGCACCGTGCGCATCACTGGTATCAGCACCCACGTGGTCGGTACTCCGTGGCGGAACCTGACCTACGTACAGGTTCATACCGACGAAGGACTCACCGGAGTCGGAGAGACCCGGATGCTGGGCCACACCGACGCGCTGCTCGGCTATCTGCGGGAGGCGGAGGCCAACCACATCGCCGGCTCCGATCCGTTCCGTATCGAGGACCTGGTACGGCGGATGAAGTACGGCGACTACGGCCGCGCCGGTGAGATCGTGATGTCCGGCATCGCCTGTGTGGAGATGGCCTGTTGGGACATCAAGGGCAAGGCCCTGGGCGTCCCGGTCTGGCAGCTGCTGGGCGGCAACGTCACCGACACCGTCAAGGCGTACGCCAACGGCTGGTACACCACCGAGCGCACCCCCGAGGCGTACCACCAGGCGGCCAAGGACGTCATGGCGCGCGGCTACCGCGCCCTGAAGATCGATCCGTTCGGCACCGGACACTTCGAACTCTCCTACGAGGACACCCGCTACGCGGTCTCCCTCATCGAGGCCGTACGCGATGCCATCGGCCCGGACGCCGAGCTGATGCTGGAGATGCACGGCCGCTTCGCGCCGGCCACCGCAGTCCGGCTCGCCCACGAGATGGCTCCCTTCCGGCCCGCCTGGCTGGAGGAGCCGGTGCCGCCGGAGAACCTCAAGGCGCTCGCGAAGGTCGCGGGCAAGGTGGACATGCCGGTGGCGACCGGGGAGCGCATCCACGACCGGATCGAGTTCCGGGAGCTGTTCGAGAGCCAGGCCGCCGACATCATCCAGCCCGACCTCGGGCACCTCGGCGGCATCGCCGAGACCCGCAAGCTGGCGGCCACCGCCGAGACCCACTACATGCTGGTGGCCCCGCACAACGTCGGCGGCCCCGTACTGACCGCCGCCAGCCTGCAGATGGGCTTCGCCACGCCCAACTTCAAGGTGCTGGAGCACTTCAACGACTTCGCCGACGCCGAGATCAAGAAGGTCGTCAAGGGCGCTCCGCAGGTCGACCCCGAGACCGGCTGCTTCACCCTCTCCCACGCACCGGGACTGGGCGTCGAGCTGGACACGGACGCGGCGGCGGAGTTCCCCCAGCAGCGCGCCCACTTCGACCTGTGGGCCGAGGGCTGGGAGACCCGCAACCCCGACGGCGGCGACAAGTGACCGCCACCCGCGAGGAGGGGCGCGCCGTCGTCCTGGACGCGCCCGGCGCCGCCCGCCTCGTCCCGCACACCCCGCGCCCGCCGGGACCAGGAGAGGCGCTGGTGCACATCCACGCGGCCGGGATCTGCGGCAGCGACCGGGAGCTGTACCAGGGCAACCGCCCGGCGCCGTACGCGCGCTACCCCGTCACCCCCGGCCACGAGTGGTCCGGCACCGTCGCCGGGACCGGCGAAGGGGTGCCCGGCGGGCTGGTGGGGCGCAAGGTGGTGGGGGAGGGGTTCCGCAACTGCCAGGTGTGCGAGCGCTGCCACGTCGGCGAGACCACACTGTGCACCGCCGGATACGCGGAGACCGGGTTCACCGAGCCCGGCGCCATGGCCCCCACCCTGACCCTCCCGGCCCGGCTGCTGCATCCGCTGCCCGACGACGCGGACCTGACGGCCGCAGCGCTGCTGGAGCCCACCGCATGTGTGGCGGCCGCGGCGCTCCGGGCCCGGGTCAGGCCAGGTGACCGGGTGGCCGTGGTCGGCGACGGCACGCTGGGGATGCTCGCCGCCCGGCTGCTGGGCCTCGGCTCACCCGCCGAGCTGCTGATGGTGGGCGCGCGCCCGGAACGCGCGGAGCTCGCCGCCGGGTTCGGTGCCACCGGCTACCGCCACCACCAGGAGACCGAAGGGCTCGGCGATTACGACACCGTCGTCGAGGCGGCGGGCGCCCCCGGTGCGGCCCGGCAGGCGGCCGGACTGCTGCGGCGCGGCGGACGGCTGGTGCTCACCGGCATCCCGCCCGCCGGAGCCGCCGAGCTCGACCCGGCGGCGCTCGTGCTCGGCCAGTTGCGGGTGGAGACCGTCTTCGGTGCCCCGCCCGCCGCCTGGGCGCACGCGGTGCGCACCTTCGCCTCCGGGCTGCTGGACCCGCTGCCGCTGGTCACCCACCGGCTGCCGCTGGCCGAGTTCGAGAAGGCCGTCGCACTCGTCGCCGACGCCGACCCCGCCGTCGGCAAGGTGCTGCTGCATCCCTGAGCCCCCGCTGCATCCC